>JBAVML010000099.1:0-4709 GCA_049690035.1 Chthoniobacteraceae bacterium | reverse complement strand
CGCCGGCACAATCTCGGTCGCGGCACGCTCGTAGTGCTCGATGTGGTGCCTGAATCGGGGAAACTCAGCTACAAGGAGCGGCGGGCGATGCTGGAAACGTGAGGTTCATTGCTTACTTGTCGTCGTCGGACTTGGGACTGCTAGCCTCGGTCTTTGCCGCGTCTTTCTTTTCCCGCTTTGGCGCGACCCTTCTGCCCTCCGAAGGTTTCGTTTCCTTCACCTCGGCGAGTGGCAGTCGCTTTTCGCCGACGCTCGCCGACCACTCGTGCAGCAGCCTGCGGTGACGCTCGATCTCATCCGTCCGCGAAGCGTCGGCGATGAGGTTTTTCAGCTCGTAGGGATCGCGGCTCAGATCGAAGAACGCCTCCTCGTCCGAGCTGGTCACGACGTATTTCAGATGATCCGTCCGCACCATGCGGTGGCCAACACCGCGACGCTGGTCCGGCGGGCCGACACATTCGGTGACGACGTGTTCGCGCAGCGATTCCGTCGGCGATTCGAGAATCGGGAGGAGCGATTTGCCCATGAGCTGCGGCGGCGCGGTGACTCCGGCGAGCGCGAGAATCGTCGGGAACACGTCGAGCGATGATGTGAGCGCGTCGCTCTTCGCGCGCTTGTTCGCGAGCAGCGGCGAATGGATGAACATCGGCACACGCACGGATTCCTCGTGCATAGTGACCTTGTTTCCGAGGCCGTGGTTGCCGAGGTGATAGCCGTTGTCGGACAGGTAAATGATGATCGTGTTTTCGTAGAGGCCGTTCGCTTTGAGCTGCGCGACGAGCGTGCCGATTTGTTCGTCGAGGCAGCTCACGTCGCCGTAGTATTGACGGATGACTTCTTTCATCACCGCCTCGTCACGCGGCGGACCGGCGATGAGCCCCTTTGGCGCGCGCGGATAAATCGGAACGCTGTCACGAAATGAAATCGCACCCGCCGGGCCTTGGTTGAATTCGCTCTCAAGCAGCGGCGACTCGCGCCAGTTCGGATCGAGCGTGATGTCCGCGTCCTTGTAGATGTCCTTGAACCGCTGCGGCGCACTGAGCGGCAGGTGCGGATTGCGCGGCGTGAGCCAGAGCAAAAATGGACGCCCCGATTTCGCCTCGCGCGCGAGAAACTTCTCCGCCGCTGCGAAGGTCTGCTCGTCGTTCGGATCATGAAACTCCTCGCCTTCATCGAAGCCCCACGTCGTCGGCTCGCCGAGATGCGACTTGCCCCACAGCGCCGTGTGATAGCCCGCGGCCGACATTGTCGCAGGCAGCGTGACGAAGCGTTTCCCCTTCACCACGCTGTCCTGAAAGCCGCGCCCGAACAAACTTACCGCGCCGTGCTGCTGCGGATAGACGCCCGTGTAAATGCTCGCGCGGCTCGCGACACAAATCGGCGACGCGACGAAGAAGCGGTCGAAGCGGAAGCCGTCGTTGGCGAGCCGGTCCATGTTCGGCGTCTTCACCACCGGGTTGTTGTAGCCGATGGCGCGATACGTCTGGTCGTCGCTGAGGATAACGACGAAGTTGGGCTTCTTCGCCGAAGGATCGGCAGCGTGGACTGCGAGCGATGAAAGCACCAGCGCAGCGATGAGTGTGATGATTCGTTTCATGGGTTCGGGGTGATTCGTTCGTTCGATGGTGCGCCGGAGTTATCAGCGGTTCTGCAACTGCAACGGTCTCACTGCAACCTTCAGGTAAGCATCGTAGCGCCTGCGCAATTCCTTCACCTTCTCCGGGTGCTCGGCGGCGAGGTCTTTCGTCTCACCGGGATCGTCGCGGAGATTGAACAGCTCCACCTTTTGCTCGGTGCGTTCGGCCCTCGGCGTCTTCCTGCCCTTGGTGGTGCGTTCGCCGGTTTCGAGATCGTGGCCGGGCGATACGCCGTCGTTGCCGTTGAGGATGAGCTTCCAATCGCCCATGCGCAGCGCGCCATCGTTTCGCGTGACGGCATTGAGCAAAATGTCTTCGTGCGGCGACGGCCTGCCCTCGGTGAGCACGGGCATGATGTCGCTTCCGTCAAGCGGGAGTTTTTGATCGAGGGTGCCATCCGCGATTATCACAAATGTCGCGAACAGATCAACGATGTGCAGCGGCTCGGTCACCACAGTGCCGGGCTTGATGTGGCCGGGCCACGCGGCGATGGCAGGCGAGCGGATGCCGCCTTCGTAGAGCGATGATTTGAATGCGCGATACGGCAGGTTGATGCCCGGTGGCATGCCGCCGTTGTCGCTGCAAAAAATGATCAGCGTGTTGTTGCGACGGCCCGTTTCATCGAGCGCGGCGAGGATGCGTCCGCAGCCCTCATCCACCGCAGTCACCGCGGCAGCGAGCGTCGCACGGCGCTCGTTCATCGCCGGCTGATACGCGGCGACGGACTCCTTGCTCGGCGCGAGCAGCGGCCCATGCACGCCGGTGAACGGCACGTAGAGGAAGAGCGGCTTATCGCCCGGTTGTTGTCTGATGAGTCGCGCGGCTTCGTTCGCCTCGAGCGTGGTCGCGTAGCCTTCCTCGATGACATCCTCGCCGTCGCGGTGCCAGTCGAGCTTGCCGTTCTTCACGTAGTTGTGGTGCGTGAAGTAGTCGATGCCTTCGAGATGACCGAGCCAGCGATCGAACCCGCGCGCATTCGGCCAGTAGGCCTTGTCGAAATGCCCGACGTGCCACTTGCCACAGATCGCCGTGGTATAACCCGCGTCGTGCAGCGCATTCGCGATCGTGCGCTCCTCCAGAGGCAACCCGTATTGCGAATTCGGCCGCAGCACATTCAACTGCATCCCCGAACGGATCGGATAGCGCCCCGTGAGAAAAGCCACGCGCGTCGGCGTGCAAACCGGCATCACATAGAAATGCTCCAGCTTCGCGCCACTCGCCGCGAGCTTGTCGAGGTTCGGCGTCTTGATATCGCTGCCATGCCATCCGACATCCGCATTACCGAGATCATCGGCGAGGAGGAAGACGATGTTTGGACGCTGCCCTGCGGCGAATGTCGAATGACGAATGCAGCACGACGAAAGGATCAGGGTGAGGATGAGGAGATGTTTCATGGGGTGGTTCCTGATGGTGAGTCCAACACGCCGATTCATGTTAGCGTTTGCAGGGCGCACCGAGTTCACTTCGCCCCTTCCGGACCTTCGGCGGTTCCGGTCCACCAGCGCTTCTCATTGAAGTCCCGGTTCTTCTCGGGGACCTTTGCGCCGGTGAGCTGCAGCCATGCATTGAGGGCTTTCATCAGATGCGCCGCTTTTTTCGGGCGCTCGGCCGCAAGGTCGTGTACTTCGCTGATGTCGTCGCGGATGTTATAGACCTCGGTGCGCTCTCCGATGGCGAGCTTGCCGTAGGGTTTGTCGTCGGGGGTGGAGTGGCTGGTATCGAGGTAATCGCCGAACCAATGGATGAGTTTCCAATCGCCTTCGCGGATGACGGCGCAGGGTGTGCGACCATAGTTAGCCGTGTAGGTGGGCATGTGCCAATGGAGCGCGGTGCGCTGGAGCGGGCCGGTTTGCTGCCAAAGCGGGAGGAGGCTTTCGCCATCCAGCACATGATTTGCGGGCGGGGCGGTTCCGGCGAGCACGGCGAACGTGGGATAGAAGTCCACGAAATGCACGGGCACGTCGCACTCGCTGGCGGGCTTCACTTTGCCCGGCCAGCGCACGATGAATGGCACGCGAATGCCGCCTTCGTAAGGCGCGCCTTTGCCTTCACGCAGCGGGCTGTTGCTGGCGACGCGGGAGAGCCCACCATTGTCGCTGGCGAAGATCACGACGGTGTTGTCGCTGAGCTTCAATTCATCGAGCCGTGCAAGCAGACGGCCGATCTCGTCATCCATGTGTTCCAGCATGGCGAGATAATCGGCGGTCGGACGTTCGGTGAATTTCCCGCCGGGCGTGCTGCTGCGCTGGTAGCCGCGGGCGACATGCTTTTCGATGAGCGCCTTGGGCGCGGCAAACGGTGCGTGCGGGGTGAAATGTGCAGCGTAAGCGAACCACGGCTGGTCTTTGCTCTGCTCGATGAAACCAATGATGTCGTCGGTGATGGCGGTCACGGTTTTGTCCTCACGGTGTTCCCCGCTGCTGGCCGGCCCGGCGAAATCAAAGCCGTAGTGGTCGAAGTATTTGCCGTCATCGCGCTTCCGCAACGGCGCGACGAAAGCTCCGTTGGCGATATGCCACTTGCCGCTCAAGCCCGTGGCGTAACCAGCACTACGCAGCGTGCTCGCGAGCGTGGCTGTGTCTGGCGGCATGGCGAGATTGGACTCAGGCGGGCGCATAAAGGCCTTGGGCGGCTCTTTCTCGCCGATGACCTTGAACAGTCCGGTGTGACCGCCGTATTGCCCGGAAAGAAAAGCCGCGCGCGTCGGCGAGCACTGTGAATCGGCATAGGCCGAGGTGAATCTCATTCCTTGAGACGCCAACCGGTCGAGATTCGGCGTGGCGACATCTTTGTTGCCGTAGCAACTCAGCCCCGTCCAACCGAGATCGTCAGCGAGGATGAAGAGAATGTTCGGGCGCTGCCCCGCCGCGCATGTCGAGTGACCAAGGCAGAGTGACGAAAGGAGAGCCAGGAGAAGGATTCGTCTCACGGGGCGATGTTACTTGGCGGGCGCAGCGAAGCGCCAGGCTTGCGGTTTAGCGTCTTCCCCGCGCAGCTCGATGCTTTGGATTTCAACGTCGCGGCTGTGGCAGGGCGGCGCTTGGTCGATTGTTCGATGGTTTTGTCCACGTG
>JBAVML010000098.1:0-2475 GCA_049690035.1 Chthoniobacteraceae bacterium | reverse complement strand
TCTCCAGGTAGCGGTTCGCAGCGTTGTCTTCGACGAGAAGGATTTTCGCGGTCATTGGGGGGACGTGGTCTCGGGCAGTTTTCTCGGCAGATTTACGGTGAAACGCGAGCCCGTCCCGAACTCGCTTTCCGCCCGGATCCTGCCGCCCAGCATGTTTGACAACTTCTTGCACAAATACAACCCCAGCCCCGTTCCTTCGTAAACACGCCGTGCCGAGCCGTCCACCTGTCGAAATGCCTGGAAGAGGCCGGCGATGCTCTCGGGCCGGATGCCGATACCGGTGTCGGCGACTTCCAGGACCACCTCGTTCGCATCCACCCTGGCGCCGATGTGGACCGTGCCTTTCTCCGTGAATTTGACCGCGTTGTTGGCGAGGTTGAGGAGGATTTGGAACACCTTTTTGCGATCGCTATGAACGGAAATGTGAGGCGGGTCGAGCTGTGTTTCGAGGGTGAGCTTTTTTTGCAGCGCCGCGGGCGTGAGACTTTGCACGACTTCCTCCACGACCTCCTCGAGCGAAAATGATTCGGCGACGACTTCCATCTTTCCCGATTCAATGCGCGAAAGGTCGAGCAGGTCGTTGATCAAGCCAAGCAGATGGCGCGCGGAAAAGTGGACCATGCCGAGTTGCTTGAGCTGCTCTGGATTGAGCGGGCCCGCGAGCCCCTGGCGCAGGATGCCGGTAAAGCCGATGATCGAGTTGAGCGGTGTGCGCAGCTCGTGGCTCATCGTGGCCACGAACTCCGATTTCAGCCGGTCGAGTTCCTTGAGCCGTTCATTCGCTTCCTCGAGATCGCGGGTGCGGTCGGCGACCTTGATTTCGAGATTGTCGCGCGCCTCGCGCAGGGCCGCTTCCGCCTGCTGGCGCTGGATCACTTCGAGACTGAGCGAGACGTGGTCGGCCATCGAGCCGGCGAAGTTCTGCTCATCGGGTGTCCACGAGCGCATCGGCCCGGTGTGCTCGGCGCAGACCACGCCGACCATTCTTCCGCCGGAGCGGATCGGCGCGTCGAGCATCGAAGTGATCTTCAACGGCTTGAGATAGTTTTCCGTGAACTCGCAGGTCTTCGGATCGGAGCGTGCGTCGTTCGCGGCGATCGCGCGATCCTTGGCGAGCGCGGCGAAGTAGGAGGGATAGTCGCGCGCCGCGAGTTCGAGGCCGCGTGAATGTTTTTTGCCGTCCGCCTCGTAGAGATCTTCGCAGCGAATCACGTCGCGACTTTCGTTGTAGAGCCAGATGCTGGACCGGCGGAGTTCCAACGTCTCCGCGGCCACTTCCGTGATCCGGCGAAAGGCCGTCTCCACATTCATCTCGCCGAGCGCTGGCGCGCGCGCCTGCTCGGAGAGCGCGCGATTTTGCCGGCCGAGCCGGCGCATCGTTCCGCGCACCGCCTCCTCGGCGCGTCGGCGTTCGCTGATGTCGATCCCGACGCCGAGCATGCACGGATGGCCGTCGATCTGCACGCGCAGCCCGGTCACGTAAAAGGGATGCTCGCTTCCGTCCTTGGCCACGAGCACTACCTCCACCTCCGCGCTGCCTTCGGCAAAGCATTGCAGCATTCGGTTGTGGACGAGCTGTTTCTGGTCGGGGCGGAAAAAGTCGAGCGGATCGAGACGGGTGATTTCCGAGGACGAATACTGGGTCACCGTTTCCAGGTTCTTGTTCCAGCGGACCATGATTCGGCGCTGATCGTAGAGGTAAAAGATGCCCGGCATCGAGTTGATCAGCGTCTCGGAAAATTCTTTCTCGCGCAGGAGCCGCTCCTCGAAGCGATGGCGCTCGGTGATGTCGCGCGAGACCACCAGCACCTTCTCAGGCCGCCGGTCGGGCCCTTGAATCACGCTGCCCATCGACTCCATCCGCACCTCGCTTCCGTCGTTTCCGATGAGCCGGTATTCCGCGCGCTGGCCCACTCCGGTTTGCACGGTTTGGGCGAAGATTTCTTTGATTCGCTCGCGATCCTCCGGGTGAATACTCGCGAACGAATCCGTGCCGTAGAGTTCATTGGGCTCGGCGAGAATCCGCGCGTACGACGCGCTGTTGTAAAGCCGGCGGCCATTCAAATCGAGGACGGTGATCATGTCCGAGATGTGATCGGTGATCATCCTGAACATCTCCTGGCTGGCTTGGAGCGCCGAGTCGGCGAGTTCCCGGTCGGTCACATCCCGCAGCACCATCACACAGCCGATGATCGCGTCATCGTCATTGCGAATCGGCGCCGCGGCGTCCGCGATCGCGCGTTCCGTTCCATCGCGCCCGAGGAGCCGCGCGGGACCATGGGAGGACACCTGCCGGCCCGCGCGCATCGCGGTGAGGGCGGAGTTTTCCAGCGGCTCCCGCGTTGAGGCGTTGAGCATGCGCAGCACCTCGGTCGATTCGCGCCCTTGCGCCTCGGCTTCGCTCCAGCCCGTTAATTGTTCCGCGACCGGATTGAGGAAAGTAATACGCCCCTGCGCGTCGGTGCTCACCACTCC
>JBAVML010000097.1:0-11628 GCA_049690035.1 Chthoniobacteraceae bacterium | reverse complement strand
GTCTCCGCCGTGCCGGTCATGCCCGCGAGCTTTTGGTAGAGGCGGAAGTAATTCTGAATCGTGATCGTCGCCAGTGTCTGCGTCTCGCGATCGATCTGCACACCTTCCTTCGCCTCGACGGCCTGATGCAGTCCATCGCTCCAGCGGCGGCCGGTCATTTTCCGGCCGGTGAATTCATCGACGATGATGACCTTGCCTTCTTCGACGACGTACTGGACGTCCTTTTCGTAAAGGCAATACGCCTTGAGGAGCTGCGAGATATTGTGAATGCGCTCGCTCTGGTGATCGCAGAACGCCTGTCGCTTCGCCTTCTCCTCGAGCTTCTCCGCATCGCTCAGCGCCTTGTTCTGGTCGATGTCCGCGAACTGCGTCATCAGGTCCGGCAACACAAAGGTGTCCGGATCATCCGGGTTCATGAAGAGCCGGCCCTGCTCGCTGAGATCAGCCTCGTGCTGGCGTTCTTCCACGGTGAAGAACAGCTCTTCCTTGAGTGCGAAGAGTTCTTCCTTCCGCGTGTCGGTGTAAAAACTCAGCTCCGCCTTGTCGATCGCACGTCGTTTCTCCGGGTCCTCCATCGCGCGCAGGTAGCCTTTGTTGCGCGGCATGCCGAGCTTCACCTTGAACATCTGAACGCCGAACTCTTCCGTCTTCTTTTGGTCCCAAAGAGCCTCCGCCTCAGACACGAGCCGGTTGCAGAGCATCGTCTGCTTTTTCACGATCTGATCCACAAGCGGGCGGAACTTGTCGTATTGATGCGTCGAAACCGTCGCCGGACCGCTGATGATCAGCGGCGTACGCGCCTCGTCGATCAGGATCGAATCGACCTCATCGACGATCGCAAAATAGTAGCCGCGCTGCACCTGCTGCTCGGCCGAGGTCGCCATGCCATTGTCGCGCAGGTAGTCGAAGCCGAACTCCGAGTTCATCCCATACGTGATGTCGCGGGCGTATTGCTGCCGTCGCTCGTCGGGATATTGATCGTGCTGGAGAATGCCGGTGGTCAGTCCGAGGAAACCGTAGAGTTGCCCCATCGTCTCGCCATCGCGGCGGGCGAGGTAGTCGTTCGTCGTGACCAGATGCGCGCCGCGCCCGGTCAGCGCGTTGAGGTAAAGCGGGAGCGTTGCGACAAGCGTCTTGCCTTCGCCCGTGGACATTTCCGAAATCATCCCGCGATGCAGGCAGATGCCGCCCAGAAGCTGCACATCGAAGTGCACCATGTTCCATGTGTAAGGCTGATCGCACACCGGCCACGTCGTGCCGCAGAGCCGGCGCGCCGCATTTTTCACCGCCGCAAACGCCTCCGGCAGCACCTCCTCCAGCGCCCGCTGTTGCTCATCGGGATCTTCGATCGCCGAGATGCGCGCCTTCCATTGCGCGGTCTTTTCGCGGAGCTGCTCGTTGGTCAGCTTTTGAAATTCCACCTCCAGCTCGTTGATGCGCACGATCGTCGGCCGCAGCTTTTTCAGCATGCGTACGTTCTTCGAACCGATGACCTTTTTCAGCAGCCAGTTAATCATTTTTTGGGCGTAAGGGGGTAAATGGATAAGCTGCGCGTCAAGGTGGCGCAAGCCGCGCTTCGGTGAATGTTCCGCGGCGCAAATGCCAGGTCGGGATTCCATTTCGCGAATGATTCCGACACGCTGCGTGTCCTCCCATGAATCTCATTCCCCGCATTTCGCTCTGTGTCGCCGCTTTCCTCGCTGCCGCCGTCGCGCAAGGCGCGGTCGAGCGGGCGGTCGCTTTTCAATCCGCTGCCGATGGCCCGGTCGAAGTGATAACTTTGACCAATGCCCACGGGCTCCGCGCGCGCGTTCTGACCTGGGGCGCGACGCTGGTGGAAATGTCCGTGCCCGACCGTGTTGGCAAGCTCGCCGACGTGACGCTCGGCTTCGACGATCTTGAGCGCTACACGAAGCCGCATCCTTTCTTCGGCAGCATCGCCGGCCGTTTTGCGAATCGCATCGGGCAGGCCCGCTTTGACCTCGATGGCCGCACCTTCAACGTCACGAAGAACAGTGGTCTCCACCACATCCACGGCGGGGCGCGTGGCTTCGACAAACGAAACTGGACCACCGAGCCTCGCGGTGATGATGCGGTGCGGCTCAGCTATGTTTCGCCGGCTGGCGAGGAAGGATACCCTGGAGCGATGAGGGTCGCGGTGACCTACAAGCTCACCGCTGGAGACGAACTTTGGATCGCTTACGAGGCGACGACCGATCAGCCCACGGTCGTGAATCTCACCAATCACACCTACTGGAATCTCGCCGGGTCCGGCGATGTGCTCGGCCATGAACTGCGGTTGAACGCGGCGCGCATTACCGAAGTGGACGCGGACCTAATTCCCACGGGCGCCTTCCCCGCGGTCGCTGGAACGCCGCTCGATTTCACCAAGCCCAAGCTGGTCGGCCGCGACATCGCCGAGTTAAAGGGCGAAGGCCTGCCCGGAGGTTACGACCACAACTTCGTCATCGACGCCAAGACCAACGAACTCACGCTCGCCGCCGAGGTCCGCGATCCCGTCGGCGGACGCTCGATGCGAGTGCTCACGACCCAGCCGGGGGTGCAACTCTACACCGCCAATCACCTCAAGGGCGTCACCGGCCGCGGCGGCCAGACCTACGGACCGCACGCCGGCCTCTGCCTCGAGACGCAGCACTTCCCGGATTCGCCGAATCACCCGCAGTTCCCGAGCACCGTGCTTCGCCCGGGCGAAACCTTCCGCTCGCTGACGATCCACGAGTTTTCCGTGCGCTAAGCCGGATAAACCCACGGCGCGCGATACGGCCGCGCCATCAACTTCGTTGCCTCGGCATCGCCGACGATTTCCTCCTTCGACGCATCCCAAGCGAGGCTGCGGCCGGTGCGCCACGAGATCATCCCGAGCAGCGGCATCGTGGTCGCGCGATGCGCTAGTTCGATACCCGCGACCGGCGCGCGGCGGCTGTCGATCGCCTCCAGAAAGTCCGCCCAGAGCAGCGTGAGATTGTGCCCGTCAGGCTCCTGGAGTTGCGAATCGACGTGCTCGATCTTCCCACCTTTCGCGGTCGGATAGAAGGTCCAGCCGTCGCGCCAGCCGATGTGCAGCACGCCATTCGTGCCGTAGAAATACGCGCCGATCTTGTGCTTCTCGTTGTCGTTGCCGCCGAACTTCCGGTGCTCCCACACGCAGGTGAATTTCTCGAACTCGTACGTCGCCACCTGATGATCCGGCGCGTCGGTCGTCTGCTCCTTGTCGTTCAAGATCGGCGCGCCCGCGATAGGTCGCGCACCCGCGCAGAAGACGCGCTTCGGTCCCGGCTCGCCGCTCCACCACAGCACCTGATCGAGCCAGTGCACACCCCAGTCGCCGAAAGTTCCGTTCGCGTAATCGAGGAAGTTCCGCCATCCGCCCGGGTGCAGCTTCTTGGTGAACGGTCGCTTCGGCGCCGGCCCGCACCACATCTCCCAATCCATGCTGTCGGGCGCCGCTTCGTTCATCGACGGTTTTTCCGCGCCGCCTCCGCTGTGCGCGAAGAGCCGCACCATTCCGACCTCGCCCACCGCGCCGGACTTGAGGAATTTCATCCCGCTCACATGATGCGGCCCGATCCGCCGATGCAAGCCGACCTGCACCACGCGCCCGCATTCGCGCGCTGCTTTCACGATCGCCTTGCTCTCGTTGATCGTGTGCCCCGTCGGCTTTTCGAGAAAGACGTGTGCGCCGGCTTTCAGCGCATCGATGGTATTCAGCGCATGCCAGTGATCCGGCGTCGCGATGATCACGATGTCCGGCTTTTCCTTCGCGAGCAGTTCGCGGTAGTCGCGGTAGAGTTTCGGCGTGTCGCCGCAGAGATCGTTCACCTGCTCGCCGGCGATCTCGAGCCCGTTGCCATCCACATCCGCCAGGGCCACGATCGTGCAGCGCTTCGACGTCATCGCTTCCTTGAGGATGTTCTTCCCCCACCAGCCGGAACCGATCAGCGCGGTGCGAAATTTTCGTCCTGGCTCCGCGGCGAAGATGAACGGAGCGCTGGCGAATACCGAACTTGCAACAGCGGTGCGATGGAGGAATTGGCGGCGGTTCATGGGGAAGTGACGGGCCATCACGAAATCATTTCGCACGCACGTCGAGCACTGCGATTTGTCCTTTGGAAGTGCGGCAATAAATGAACCCGTTCGCCAGCACCGGCGCGGTCCAGCATTTCGCGCCGAGCACCTGCGCGCGGGTCGTTGGCTTGAAGCCATCGGGCGACGCGGGCGCGATCATCAGTTCGCCCACCGCGCTCAGTGCGATCAGCTTTCCATCCGCCACCAGCACGCCGCCATTGCCGAAGCCCGGCTCCGCCCACTTCTCCTTGCCGGTCGCAAACTCCACGCACTTCAGCGCCGCCTTTTCCGTCGTGTCGCCGTCGGCGCCGTAGAGGTGGCCATTGTGCAGAACGGCCGCGTTCAATTGTGTGCGCAGCAACTTTGTCTTCCAGAGCTGCTGCGGTGCGCCGGTGCCGAGTTGGAGCAGCGCGCTGCCCTTGCCATAGCCGGTCGAGATGAAGAGCTTGTCGTCACCCGCCACCGGGTCCGCCGCATTCACCCCGTATTGCGTGAGCCACTTGAAGCGCCACGCCTCGGCGCCGCTCGTCGGATCGACGGCCACGTAGTTTTCCGAGTTGGCCAGGATCACGAGCGTCTTGCCATCGCGCGTCAGCGGTAGGGGTGTGGAATATCCCGCGTCTTTCGCATCGGATTTCCATGCGAGCTTGCCCGTCGCCTTGTCCACGGCGGCACCGGCGGAGCCGACATTGAGCACGAGCAAATTTCCCTGCACGAGTGGCGCGCCGGTGTAGCCCCACGTCGGTAACGGCGCGCCCGTGTCCTTTTGGATATTCGTCTGCCACACGATCTTTCCATCCGCCGCGTCGAAGCAAATCAGGTCGCCCCACCGGCTCAACCAATAGAGCCGATCGCCCTCGAACGTCGGCGTTCCGGTTGTGCCACCTTCAAAAAATGTGTCGCCGAGTTGTGCGGGATAACTGTGCTTCCACAGCGGCTTCCCGCTCGCCGCGTCGAAGCAGAAGACCGTGTCCTTTCCGTCCGCGTGCCCCACCGTCGCCGCGCGCGTCTTTGCGACGACGATATTCGAAAATCCGAGCCCGACCTCCGCCTTCCACGCCACGGGCGGGCCGTCCGCGGGCCACTCCGCGCGCCAGCCTTTTTCCGCGGAGATGCCGCTGTGCGCGGGGCCGCGGAAGTTTGGCCAGTCGTCCGCTCGCAACGACGTGATCGCGAGCAGGAGAAAGGTGAGTGAGCGGAGTGAAGTGTGTTTGTGCGTCATGGTTCGGCGACTGTCAGCAGAAGTTCTTTCGCAAAGACGCAAAGGCGCAAAGCGGAGATTCGGATTTCAAAATCCTTCGCATCTTTGCGCCTTGGCGAGAGCAATCATTCAGACCACCTCCGGCCGCTGCCATGGCGCGCGGTACGGGCGCGCAAGCAGCTTCGTCGCCTCCTCGTCGCCTGTGACGATTCGCTTCGCCGGATCGTAGCTTAGCGGGCGGCCAAGCTTCATCGCCACGTTCGCGAGGATGCAGCTCGCGGTGGAGATGTGGCCCTGCTCGATGTCGGCGACGGGCTTTCCGCGGCTCGCGATGGCGGCGAGGAAATCGAGCATGTGCAGGCGCGTGGCGGGCGCGGCGTTGAGCTCGATGTCTTTCTCCGTCACGTCCTCGGGAAACTTCTCCTTTTCAAACACGCAGTCGAAGTGGATCGGCTCCGCCTTCTTGTCGAGCGGGATGAAATCCGCGCGCATCGTGCTCGCCTTGAGCGTGCCCTTTTCGCCGTGAATGAAGAGCGCCCACGGATAATCCGGGTCAGGCGGCGTGCCCCACGAGCGATGGGTCCACACGCAGTTGAGGCCGTCGTATTCAAAGGTCGCCGTCTGCGTGTCCGGGATGTTCGACTTGCCCTCCTTCTGCACATAGATACCGCCGGCAGAGGTGACGCGGCGCGGCCAGCCGAGGCCAAGCATCCAGCGCGCGGTGTCGAACATATGGACACACATGTCGCCCATGATGCCGTTGCCGTATTCGGTGAAAGTGCGCCACCAGCGCCTGTGCGGCAGCCCGTCGTATGGCCGCAGCGGCGCGGGACCGGTCCACATTTCGTAGTCGAGGAAATCGGGCACCGGCTCGACCGGCGGGTTGCCATTCGCGCGCATCGGAAAGTAGCAGCACATCTCGACGTGGCCGATCTTCCCGAGCAGTCCGGCGTCGATCACACGCTTCTTTGCCTCGATAAGATGCGGCGTGCTTTTGCGCTGCGTGCCGATCTGCACCACGCGCCCGTGCTTGCGGGCGGCGGCCAGCATCGCCTCGCCTTCCAGCACATCGACACTGATCGGCTTCTGGCAGTAAACGTCCGCGCCGGACTCGATCGCTGCGATGCAGTGCAGCGCGTGCCAGTGGTCCGGCGAGCCGACGAGCACGATCTCCGGCTTCTCCTTCAGCAGCTCCCGGTAGTCACCGAAAGTCGGTGGCGCCTTCTTCGACGGCTGCCGCTGCTGCGCGATCTCCACCGCGCCGGCGAGCATGTGCTTATCAGGATCGCACAGCCCCACGATCTCGATTGGCGCCACCTGCACGAGCCGCCAGAGATCGCTCTTCCCATACCAACCTGCGCCGATCAGCGCGACACGCTTCGGCTTTTGATTCACGAGTTCCACGCCGTGCGCGCCGAGCGCGGAGGCAGCGAGCGCTGCCGAGGTGGTTTGGAGGAAGCGGCGGCGAGTGAGGTGAAAATTCGCGGGGGGTGGGGTGGGGGAGGGCGAAGGCATACGCAAGTTTTCCCTGCCCGCCTTGCCGGGACAAGTTTCGATCGCGGGATGATCGCGAAGCTGCGAGCCGGCGGCTCGAGAGCGAATCCGGTCGTTTCTCGCTTCTGGCGTTCAATCTCCATGCCTGGGGAGGCCGGTCGGACTTTCGACGAGTTTTCGAGCTGTATTTTCGCGGTCGTGCGAATCCCGCCTGTGCCCGCTTGGAGAAAAATTCAAGAAGCGCGAAAATGGGGATGGCAGGCTGATTGGATGCACAGCGGCTGCTCTTTTGCAGAACAGACCTTCGCCGCGAGAACGAGCGGTGAAATTTTCCCAAGCAATCCAACTGATCAAACAATGAACCCAAAAACCGCAGTCCTCGCTCTCACGGCCTTCGCCGCATCGCTCATCTCCTCGCTCGCGCAGGGAGACAATATCCTCGTCACCGACGGCAAGTTCGTCCCCGTCATCTCCTTCATGGAGACTCATACCGAAAAGGTCGCGCGCCGTCGCGATTCCACCGACGTGGCGGTGATCGGACGATTCGCCGCGAGGATCGTAGCGAACCTTGCGAACTTCGACCTGACCGAGCTTTCCGAGGACACGTCAATCAGCGTCAGCATTGGAGATTTCCAATTCGATGCGACCATCGCCGATCTGCTTCCGGTGGGCCGTGATGGTAACTCCGTGCCGTACAGCTCCAAGATCACGGGAGGAACCTACTACATTCGCGCGGACAAACTCGACCGCAACGGCGACCCGATCTACAAGCGAAACGGTGATCCCGTGCAGGTGAAGGTAGGCGCTGTCGGTGTGGCGTGGACTGCGACGACGCTTACGATCAACGTCGCGATTCTCGATACCGAGCAGGCTGAGGTCGGCGGTGTCCTCGACACTCTTAATCTCATTGGCCTCGCTGACGACGGTTCCAAGGGTGGCACGATCAACTTCGCCAACGAGGCGGTGCCGGTTTCGGTTACTTTTGGATCGGCCAGCGGCGAAAGCTTTTCCTACGCCCGGGGCTTCACGAAAACCGCCTACAAAAACGTCCGCGGCGAAGTGCTGACCCTCAACTCCGCCGGGGCCGCCGGGGCGGCGGATATGGTTGCTCCCGTTCTCGTGGTGACGGTCCCGGCTGACGACGCCGGCAGCGGTTACGTCGACTTCGCCGGGACCGTGACCGACCTCGCGGCGGGAACGCTGCCCGACAGCACATCGGGTCAGTTCGTGGAGGTGGAAGTTTACCTGAATGATCCAGACTTCGCGGCGCCGATCCCGGCGGACGACGTGAGCGATCCGGACAAGGCGGGCAAACGCACCTTTAGCTTCACCGGAATTCCGCTCGACTCGGGTGAGAACACGATCGTGATCGTGGCCACCGACGACAGTGGCAACCAGATTGTCATCACGAAAAAGGTCAACTCCACCGGCAGCCTTCCGGTCAACTGACCCAACCTATACACCGCCAATCACCGCCCGGTCCGGCTCGCGCTGGATCGGGCGGTTTGCGTTTCGAGGCCGCGGCTATTTGCTTCCCGGCTTGATCGCGGTTGTGCCGGCGAGATCGGGAGGCAGCTTGTCGGGTTCGAAGGCTTCGACATTCAGCGCCGTAAGCGCGATGAAGGGGCAGCCAAAGTCCGGAAGATTGCCGCCGCTGCGATCGACGATGGCAGCGACCGCGGCGACGATCCCGTCGTGGGCCTTCACGATATTGATCGTCTCTTGGACCCGACCGCCACGCGTCACCACGTCTTCGGCGACAATGAAGCGAGTCCCCGGCTTGATCTCAAATCCGCGCCGCAACACCAGCCCGCCCGCCTCGTTCTTCTCGACAAAAATGTGCGGCTTGCCGAGAGCCCGCGCGATCTCGTGGCCGACGATGATCCCGCCGAGCGCTGGTGAGACGACGCTTTCGGCCTCGATCCCGCGCAGCTTTTCCGCCAACGCGCCGCAGACGCGCGCTGCGATCTGGGTGTGTTGGAGAAGCAGCGCGCACTGAAAGAACTGGCGCGAGTGGAGCCCGGAGCGGAGCAGAAAGTGCCCGTCGAGCAGCGCATTGGTCTGGCGGAAGAGGGCGAGCAGTTCGGATGAATCCATGATTCAATCCGCTGCGGCAGTCACCTCGATCTCGACGGTGGCGCCGCGCGGCAGGCCGGCGACTTGGATCGTCGAGCGCGCGGGAAAAGGTTCGGTGAAATATTTCGCATACACCGCATTCATCGCCGCGAAGTTCGCGAGATCGGTGAGGAAGACCGTCGTCTTCACCACGTTCGCGAAGGTCATGCCGTTCGCCTTGAGCACGCCGGCGATATTCTGGCACACGCGTTCGGCCTGCGCGGTCACATCGCCTTCGCCCACAAAGTTTCCCGTGGCTGGATCGAGTGGAATCTGGCCGGCGCAGAAGAGCAGATTGCCCACGGCGATGGCTTGCGAATACGGGCCGACAGCGGCGGGAGCGTCGGAGGTGGCGATGACTTTTTTCATGAAAGTCGCGCGAGGCTAGCAGCGGCGATTCGCGTGTCAATTTTGGCGCCGAGCGACGTTTCGCATTTGTCGCATGCAGGGCGCGAAGGCTAGCGTCCCTTCCTCCCACGCCCTCGCCGTCCACCGATGAAAACCTGGGATCTGCATTGTCATCTCTCGGGTGTGCCCGGCGATCCGCCGGAGGAGCGCATGGCGCGGCTCGTGGAAATCGCCAGCCGCATGGGCATCGAGCGGCTATGTGTTTACATGGGGTTGCAGTGCTCGAAGGATCCGGCACCGGAAAAGCTTCGCCGTGAAAACGATGAGGTGCTACGGGCGATCGAGAAGTTCCCCGATCGCACGTTTGGATTCGTCTATGTGAATCCGAAACACGTCGAAGCCTCGCATCGCTTTCTTTGCAACATCCGCAATCCCGCGCAGCACATCGTCCTGCCGAGCCTCTACCTACTCGCCGATCCCCCGCTCGTTACGCGATGAATTTACCGTGGAGCGGATAGGGGAGTCTCGCTGATCCGGCCGGCTTCGACGCGGAAGAGAACATCGGCGAGCTGCGCGGCTTCCGCCCGGCTGTGCGTGATGTGCAGCGCGGTGACGCCGTGCTCGCGCTGCACGCGACGCAACAGTGCGGCCAGGTCGTCGCGGAGTTCTTCGTCGAGTGCGGAGAGTGGTTCGTCGAGGATCAACACCGCTGGCCGCGCAGCGAGAGCGCGTCCGAGGGCGACGCGCTGGCGTTCGCCGCCAGAGAGGCCATCCGGTC
Source organism: Chthoniobacteraceae bacterium (assembly GCA_049690035.1). Lineage (GTDB taxonomy): Bacteria > Verrucomicrobiota > Verrucomicrobiia > Chthoniobacterales > Chthoniobacteraceae > Chthoniobacter. The sequence goes on along the minus strand of JBAVML010000097.1, from coordinate 1,606 downwards.
GGCGATCGAGCAGGGGAGTCAGGCCGAGTTCATCGGCGAGTTCCGCGACGCGAAGGGCGATCTCCGCTGTGGCCCGATGGCGCAGGTGCAGAGCGAAGCCGAGCTGTTCGCGGACAGTCATCGTGGGGAAGAGCGCGCCGTCTTGCGGGACGTAGCCGATGCCTCGTTCGCCGGGTGCCAGAGCGGTGACGTCGCGATCTCCGAGACATACGCGACCGGCGGAGGGACGGCGCAGGCCGCAGATGATTTCGAGGATCGTGGTCTTGCCGCTGCCGGTGCGGCCCATGAGCACGCCGTAGCGGCCCGTGGGCACGGTGAATGTGACATTCTCCAAGACGAAAACGCCGGCGCGGCAGGCGATGGATTCGAGGCGAATCATACCCGTTCCCCCGCCAGTCGCACCGAGGCGAGCACGACAATCGCGAGCGCCACCATGAGCATGCTCACGGCGATGGCGGCTTCGAGATTTCCCACGCTGAGTTCCAGCCACACGGTTGTCGGCAGCACTTCGGTCTTCATCCGCGTGGCGCCGGCGAAGACGAGGATCGGACCGAACTCGCCGAGGCTGCGCGCCCACGCGATGCTGGCCGCGGCGAACATCCCGCGCTTGGCCGCGGGAAGCGTGACCAGCCAGATCGCGCGGGCGCGCGAGCAGCCGAGCGTCATGGCCACGTCCTCCGGGCGCGAGGAGAGGTGATCGAACGTCCCGCGCATCGTGCGCACTGCAAAGGCCGCGCCGATGACGAACTGCGCGAGCACCACGCCAGCGACGGTGTAGGTGAAGGGGATCACGCGCTCGATTATTTTCCCGATCGTCGTTTGGAAAAAAATGAGCAGACACAAGCCGACGACCATCGGCGGCAGGACGATCGGAATGTCGAGCGCCGCGTCGAGCCATTCGCGCCCGCGAAACCGGCCGCGCGAAAGCAGGTAGCCGACCGGCACGGCGAGGAGCAGCGCGAATAGCGATGTCGCCGTGCAGGTCGCGAGACTGAGCGCGATGGAATAACGGATCTCGCGCTTGCTGAGTGCCGCCCACAGATCGCCCGGCGCGCTATGCACCGCGGCCGCGGCGAGCATTCCCACGATGAAAAGCAGATACGCGCCGGTGATCGCACCGAGCGCGAGCCAGAGCGGATCGAACCTCCGCCGCCTCACTTGCTCGTTCCGTTTGGCCCGCTGCCGTCGCCGCGCAGCCACGGCGGCACTTCGATCTTCGCGCTCTCGACGGCCACTTCATCGCCGCGCCAGACGAAACCCGCGGTCTCGAAGCGCTCGTGATGCGCGCGGAAAAACTCGAGCAACCGCGCGGCGAGCTGCGCATGTGGCGATCCATTGCGGACGCTGAAGGGCTGCACGGCTTTTGCGCCGGGATGATCAATGACGAGGTAGTCGAGATGCTCGGCCTGAGGCGCGGCGTTCACTCGATAGACGATCGCCGCATCGAGCGCGCCGGCGCGCATTTGGTTCACGAGAAAGTCGGCAGTCGGCACTTCCACGACGACGTTTTTCCGCACGGCGTCGTAGATCGCGGAGTCGCGCAGCATGCCGCGCGTCATGTAGCCGAGCGTGCTCTGTTCCGCATTGCAGAGGCCGAGTCGGAGGC
>JBAVML010000096.1:0-3122 GCA_049690035.1 Chthoniobacteraceae bacterium | reverse complement strand
CAGGACATGCTGGCTTTATTGCGCGAGGAACTCGACGCCAGCACGATTCTAACGACCCCAGCCGGTGAGGCCCGAAACAGGGAAGTCGAACATTGGAGGGTGGATGATCAAGGCTACCTTGTCCTGTCCGACGCGCCCCAGTGCAGACCTGCGGTTGAACCGGCTCCTGCGCACGTTTATCAAGCCCTGCTCGACGGCTTGAATGCGCACAGCGGCAGACGCGGCTAACTGTCGGCGGCAGGCGGCTCTCCACTCTTTTACGGCAACGCGCGCCGTCCGGGCGAAGTGTGCGAGCCGTGACTGGACATCATCCATACACATGGTAAGTATTCCACATGAACGGACACCTGCCAGATGCGTATTCCCGGCTGGGACTCATCCTCGCGCGCGAAAACGTGAGCGTGCTGAGTCTCCAGCGCAAACTCGAAGCCGCCGGAGTCCCCGTGAACGTGAAAAGCCTCTACCGGCTGGCGGAGGATGCACCGCTGCAAAAGATCGACCTGCGGATTGTGGCCGGCGTCTGCAACGTCTTCGGAATCGCGTTGGGTGACCTCATCAGCTTTGAAAAACCGAAGGCGCGGCTCAACCGCTTGGACGGAAAGTCTCAGGCGCGCCTCGACGCTTTGATGTCGAAAAACAACGAAGGCCAGCTCACCGCCGCGGAACGCAAGGAGTTCTTGGCGCTGGCCGCTCAGGCGCATCGCATCAGCATGGAAAACGCGCGCACCCTGCTGACCGAACGCCGGCGCGCCGGAAATCACGTCGGGGTGCCGAGGAAACCGACCCGTCCGAAACGTCCCGCCGTCGCCGCGTAGTTTGATCTCTCGGGCCAACCGCGAATTTGTCACCGAGCGCGCCGGATCACGGTGTGAATACTGTCGCGCGCCGCAGATCGTCACCGGCGTGAACCTTTCGCGTTGAGCATATCAACCCTCGGACACGCGGCGGCACCGACGATCGGGCGAACTACGCGCTTTCGTGCATCGCCTGCAATGGTCATTAGTCGGACCACACCACGGGCCTGGACCCCAAAACCGGCCGGGAGGCTCAACTATTCCGTCCGCGACGCGACCGATGGGAGCGACATTTCCGGTTCGAGCCGAAGAGCTTGGAGGTCCAAGGCACCACTCCCAAAGGACGCGCCACCGTGACCAGATTGCAGATGAACGAGCGCAAGCAGATCGAAGCCCGCGAGCTTTGGGTGGAATTGGAAATCTACCCGTAGCAGGGCTAAGCGGGCTTTGGTGGAGGTCCGGAAACGCCGAGCCACACAGGAATATCTGTTTCCTATACCACTAACAGAGAGTTATCTACGATGGTGTTGCACCCAATATGTTCAGTTTTGTTGCAAGTAATCCGTTCATTCCGTTGCAGATTCAAAGTTTAGCAACAAACCGAGAAAACAGACCGCCCTTTTGTGCGCGTTATTTCGCCGCAGGCGGCGAAAAGCGAAGCGACGAGACGACATAATCAGTCAGATTTGCGTTTGACGACCCGCCTGCCGGATGCGGTGGCGCCAAGGTCTGCTGCCCCGAGTAAACTGGTTCGCTGTCAGGCGGCTATTCCGCTGATGGATCAATTCCCTGGTTGTGTGCGTCAAGTTCTGCAAAAGCGGATGATGGAGGGCGAGGTTGTTAGTTTTAGGCGGCGAGTTGGAGTTGAGTTTTGGTGAGGTCGGGGAGCGGTTGCATGTCGAGGTAGCGGGCGCCATCGAGCCATTCCTCGTGCTGCTCGGCGGCCAGTGCGCGAATGAGGCGTAGGCAGCTTTGCTCGTTGGGGAAGATGCGGACGACGAGCGAGCGGCGCTTGAGTTCCTGGTGGAAGCGTTCGAGCAGGTTGGTGCTTTTGAGATGTTTGTGATGGGTGTGCGGGAGCCGATTGAAGGTAAACGTCTCCTCGATCTGCGCTTCGACCCAGGTGGTAAGTTTTGGGTATTTGGCCGCCCAGCGTTCGAGCCAGGCGGCGAGGTGCTGGCGGGCTTCGGTGCCGTCGCGGCGGTCGTAGAGCCAGCGCAGTTCGGTTAAACAGTCGTCGCCACTCTTGCGCGGCAGATGGTCGAGGGGCGTTGCGCAAAAAGTGGACGTAGCAGCGCTGCCAGGCGGCCTCGGGCAGCACTTCGGCCAGGGCGCGTTTGAGTCCGGCGTGATCGTCGCTGATCGCCAGCCGTACGTCGCTCAGGCCGCGCTGTTTTAGACTCAGGAGCAACTCGCGCCAGCTCGTGGTGCTTTCGCGCCCGGCGATCTCGACGGCGAGGATCTGCCGGCGGCCTTCCCAGTCGATGCCGATGGCCACCAGCACCGCACGCGAGCGGATGACGCCGTCCTCGCGCACCTTTTCGTAGCGGGCATCGAGGATGAGGTAAGGGAACTCGACCTCCTGCGCCCGCCGGGCAAAGCGCTCCAGTTCGCCATCGAGCTTCGCATTGAGTTCGCTGATGGCTGAGGCGCTGAACTCGTGCCCGCACAGCTCCTCGGTGATCGTCTTGATCTTCCGCGTCGAGACACCCTGCACATACATCTCGACGAGCGCCGCCACCAACGCCTTCTCGGAACGTTGGTAACGCTCGAAGAGCTGGGTCGAGAAGCGGCCCTGCCGGTCCTGTGGCACGCGCAGTTCCATCGTGCCCACGCGGGTCACCAGCCGCCGCGGATAGTAGCCGCTGCGATAGCCTTGGCGGGCCTCACTGCGCTCGCCTTTGGCAGCTCCGAGGGAGTCGGTCATCTCTTGTTCAAGGACTTCCTGGAGGAGCCATTGCATCAACGGCTGCATCAAGTCGTGATTTTGCACCATCAGCGCTTTGAGATCAGGCGCGTCCTGCTTATCGTTTTTTCGGGTCATGGCTGTCTTGGGTTCGGGTTGCTTGGTCGCTCCCGCACCTACCATGACCCGCTTTCTTTTTGCAGAACTCTCAGGACACTACCCGGATGGAGCTCGCCGTGAGCCGGATGCTATTGCTCTTCCTCTAGCCAAGGACTGGGAGAACCTGCGTCCTAAGTTTGCTGTCGCTGAGGAAAATAATCAGGTGGAGGGTTCTGCGGAGCTACTTTCAAGGAGAGGGTGCGAAACAAAACGAATTCCTGCCCCTTCAACGGCAAAGTCGAATATTTTGGTCAGAGTGCCAC
>JBAVML010000095.1:0-19431 GCA_049690035.1 Chthoniobacteraceae bacterium | reverse complement strand
GGCTTCGAGAAATCGAAGAAGGAACATCGCGAGTGCGCGGCGCGCTGGTCGCAGCCCGCGCACGAAGCGAACGAACGGTAAGATCCGACTCGGATGCCTCACCAGGAACCAGACGAGCGGCGCGGGGCGCGGGCGCTGCCTGGCGGGGTCAAACCACGTGGCAAAAGGAACCGGCAACACCTCTCCCGCTGGGTCGCTGATCACGCGGACGACCAGCAGCGGCACTCCAGCGCGGCTGCAGGCGGTGGCGATGGGCTGCGACTCCATATCCACCGCGACCGCACCGGTCGCACGGAGCGCGGCTTTGGCGGCGACGGTTTCGACGGGCAAGTCCGCGTGGGCAAAGGCGCCAGCAGCCACGCCGCCGGCGCGAACGAGCAATTCGGGACTTGAATAGTTCGTCGCGACCACGATCTCGCCCACGCGCAACCGAGGATCGAGCCCGCCGGCAAAACCAGCGGCGATGACAAACTCCGGGCGCTCGGCGAGGACCTGGACGATGTGCCGGGCGGCTGCGTCCGGGCCGGCACCGCTATGCGTGACGCTGACCTGCGCGGTGTGGCGGCGGCGGAAGTCGCGGCTTTCCTCGGGTAGGGCAAAGGTGACGGCGATCATCGGCGACGGGAGAAGATGGGAGGTGGCGTGCGCGTTGTCGATGGCGGTGGAACGTGGGACGGGCTCTCGATCCGACTTGGAACGGTCCGGGCATTTCAACCGCGCTCCACGCGTCCAAAGACGGATTGAAAATCCGTCCTAAGATGGGTGCGGACCGAAATTCGCGCGCTTCGTGACAAAAGGGGTGGTCACAGAAAAGTCACGTCGTTATGTTCCGTGACCCTTTTCGGGATTTCTCCCTATGAATTTCGCCAGCCGTCAGCCGATCGCCGCCATCGTGTGCTTTGCCGGAGCTACCGTCGCCGTCTCGCCCGCGCAGGGTCAGGCACCAGCTCCCGGGCAGCCGCTCCCGCTGGATTTCAAAGCTCTCGAGCAAGGCAAGGAGGCGCTCAACCAGCAGAAATACGAAGACGCCGTCAAAGCGTTCGAGGAATTGCTCAAGTCGTACCCGCAATCGCCCGCGGTGCCCGAGGCGCTGTTCCGGCTCGGCTACGCGTATTATCTCGGGGGAAACTACGACAAGAGCGTGGAGAACTTCCAGAAGGTCCCGACGGCCAAGGGCGCGCCCGCGGAGATCGTGGAACTGGCGAGCAGCCTCATCCCGCAGGTGCTCGCGACGAAGGCCTCGAAGCTCGATCCGAAAGATCCGGTCCGGAACAAAACGCTCAAGGACGCCTTGAATGGCTTCGACGCGTTCCTGGAAAAATTTCCGAATAGCGAGGAAGTCGAGTCGGCGAACTACGGCAAGGCGATCGCCCATTTCCAACTCCAGGAATATGTTGAGGCCGCGGCGCCGCTCCGGCTCAACCTGCAGAAATTTCCGACCAGCGAATCGATCCAGGACAGCCAGTTCACGCTCGCGCTGATCCTCGGCACCGAGGGCGTGGCGGCGATGCAGAAATCCACGGGCGCGCCGGACCCGGCGGCGCTGGCCAAGTTCGATGAAGGCGAAAAGCTGCTGCGCGACATCGTCACCAAACGCCTCAACGTCGCGCTGATGAACGACGCGCAATTCCAGCTCGGCGAAATGCTCTCGGCGCGCGCGTCCTTTACCGAGGCAGACAAGAAGGATCAGCGCGAGGCCACCTTCAAGAAAGCACTCGATGCCTATCGCGGCGTGCTCACCAAGGAGCAGGTGGTGGCCGCGCAAAAAGCGCGCGTGGAAAACGTGAACGCGCGCCGGATCGACGCGGGGAAGAAGCAGGATCTCCAGCTCTTCAAAAAGCTCCAGCGCGTGCAGGAAAAGGAGCTGGAAAAACTCGCGGGCTTCGAGCAGCGCGGCGATGAAACCATCACGGCGAAGCTGAAGAGCGGGCAGATTTTTTTCCAACTCAACAAGCTCGACGAAGCGCGCGTACTGCTTTCCTTCATCGAGCCCATCGCGGAAAGCGACGACGTGAAAAAGGAGGTGAGCTATTACATCACCATGAGCTACGCGCTCCAGGGGCTGATGGATAAGGCAGAGGAGCGATACAAGGCATTCCAAGGCACCTACAAGGGCGATCAGATCGCGCAGAATCTCCAGCTCGTGATGGCCGCGGGTTTTCTCAGCGGCAGGGATCCGAAGGCGCAGAAGCCGGAGAAGGCGATCGAGTATTGCAAGGAAGGAATCGAGATCTATCCGAAAGGTCGGTTCGTCTCCGACTTACTCAATGTCCAGGCCAGCGCGCTCATCGGCCTGAAGCGCTACGACGAAGCGAAGGACCTGCTCAAAAAATTCATCGAAACCAAGCCGCCGAAGGAACTCGCCGCGGACGCGGAGTTCAACCTCGCGATCATCTTCAAGGACACCGGCAAGGTGGACGAATCGGTGAAGACCTTTAAGGCGATCCGCGACAAATACAAAAACACGCGTCAGGCGGAGCAGGCTTGGTATTGGGTGGGTGAACTCGGACTCGACACCGACCCGAAGGCGGCGGTCGCGGAGTTGAAAGCATTCGTCGCGCAATATTCGAGCAGCGAGCTGCTGCCGCAGGCCCTCTTCGCGCTCGGCCGCGGCGAGACGGCGACGAATCAGAACGACGAGGCACTGAAGACCTTCACCGAGCTGCAGAAGAAATATCCCAAGAGCGAGGTGGCGCCTTACACCTACTTCGAACGCGCGAAGATCATGAACGGGCGGCAGGCGTTTGATGAATGTCTCGCGATCATGAAGGAGTTCGTGACCGAGTACCCCGACAGCCCCTCGCTTTACCAAGCCTACGACTTCATGGCGCAGATCCTCGGCAGCCAGAGCAAAGGCACGGAGGCGATCGAGATGTACAGCGAGTATCTCAAGAAGCGCCCCGACGAGCCGAGCGCCGCCGAGGCGCTGCTCAAGCTCAACAGCCTGTGGAAAGGCTACTCCGACGCGCAGGGCCCGGTGCTCGCGCAGGATGAAAAGAAACGCGCCGAATGGACCAAGGGCATAGAAAACTCCATCGCGGCGGGCGAGAAAATCCTCGAAAAATTTCCCGACAGCGCGCCGGTCGCGCTCGCGCTCAGCAATTTGCTCGAAGTGCAGAAGACCAAGCTCCGCGCGCGTCTCGTGACCGACGCCGACATCGAGAAATACTTCGAGGAACTCGCGACGAAGGCGGAAGGGAAGCCCGCCGCGCAGAGCAAGATCCGCTTCACGCTCTCCTCGTTCCTTTCCCAAAAGGACAAGGACAAGGCGCGCAAGATGATGGGCGAAGCCTACAAGTCGGACCTCAAGTATGCGCCGGAAGACATCGACCTTTACGGCAAGACGCTGCTCGCCGCGAAAGAGTTCGACCAGGCGCTCGAAGTTTACGGCAAGCTTTCGAAGGACTACCCGATTCCCGCCGGCGTGGAGCAGAAGAAGGCGCCGAAACAAATTCAAGAAGCCCAGGCCATCGCTCTCGCCGGCGAAGGCAACGCGCTGCTCGGGAAGAAGCAGAACGAAGCGGCGGCGAAGAAGTTCAAGGAGCTCGAGGAGAACTACGCATGGTCGCCGAAGATGATGGAGGTGAATTACGGCATCGCGCAGGACCTGCATGACAAGAAGCAGGACGACGAGGCGCTCAAGCGGTTGCTCGATGTGGTGAAGAACTCCAACGCCTCCTCCGAGCTGCGCGCCAAATCGATGCTGCTCCTCGGCAACATCCACGAGGAAGCCGGTCGCTTCGACGCCGCCATCGATAACTACATCAAGATCGGCACGTTCTACTCCGGCATCCATGATGTCGCCGCCGAGGGCCTCTGGCTCGGCGCTCAACTCCTCGAACGGCAGGGTCGAGGCGAACTCCCCATGCCCACGCCCCCACCCAAGGCCACTCCCGGTCCGAAAGCCGCACCCAAGGCAGCCGGCACGCCGCCGGCAAAACCAGAAGCCGCGCCGGCTCCAGACAAGAAGGCCTGATCCCGCGCACCTCCCATCATGGTTAAGAACATCGCAAGGCTCCTGCTCGCACTCATCTTCGGCCTCGGCCTCAGCGCTTGCGGCGAAAAGAAAAAATCCGACGCCGAACTCAATAAGGAAAAGGAAGTGAAGTGGCGGGAACGCCAGCGGCAGCAGGCGATCAAGTACTACGGAGAGCTGATCAAGAACTTCCCCGACTCCCCGCACGTCGAAGAGGCGAAGAAGAAGCTCGAGGCGCTCGGACCCGCGACCACTCCCGTCAAAAAGTGACCCGCGCCGAGCGCGCCGCCGCTCTCGTTGAGGCCCTGCCCCGCGGCTATCCCGACGCACATTGCGAGCTCGACTACACCAACCCGCTCGAGCTGCTCGTCGCCACGATCCTCTCCGCGCAGTGCACCGACAAGCGCGTGAACATCGTGACCAAGGAACTCTTCCGCGTCTGCCGCAGCGCTGCCGACTACGTGGCGCTCCCGCAGGAGCAGCTTGAGGATCTGGTCAAGACCACCGGCTTTTTCCGCGCGAAGGCGAAAAACATCAAGGCGTGCTGCGCCGAACTCGTCGCGAAGCACCACGGTGAAGTCCCGCGCACCATGGAAGCCCTCACTGCGCTTGCCGGCGTGGGCCGCAAGACCGCGAACGTCGTCCTCGGCAACGCCTTCGAAATCAACGTGGGCGTTGTCGTGGACACCCACGTTCAGCGCCTCTCCAGGCGCCTCGGCCTCACAAAACAAACCGATCCCGTGAAGATCGAGCAGGATCTTATGAAGCTCATCCCGCAGGAAAAGTGGACGCTCTTCTCCCACTGGCTCATCTGGCACGGTCGCCGCCGCTGCTTCGCCCGCAAGCCCGATTGTGCCGCCTGCGAACTGAGCACCCTGTGCCCCAGTGCAGCCACGACTGGGTGAAAACCGCGCAGAAACGCTCCTGGAGGCGACCTTAGGCCCGCAGATTTCACGACGCAAAAAAGGTGCTCTCTACGAGTATACCAGCCGACAGTGACGCACGTCTTTTCGCTAACTTTTTCCGTGAGAAAATGAAGCTATCGTTGGAAGCAAAGCGGAAAAAAACCGATTGAATTCGGCTGGAATGAGGCTGGCGGCCATCGAGCCACTAAAAAATTCAAAAGCGATATTGACATCCATTTCCCAACGTCCTACAAACGCGAGAGCTCTAAATAGTAGCGCTCCATCAAAATCCTCCCCCACCCCCCGACGCAGCCACCTCCTCGCCAAAACTCCACACCAATCCCATGAAACTGTCCTCGAAACTCCTCTCCACGAGCATCTCCAGCTTGATTGCTCTCACCTTCCTCGCGACCGCTCCGAGCACCGCGCAGGCTGCCACACAAACTTGGAATAATGCGGGGGCTACAAATACTTGGAGCATCAACGCTCTCGATGCCAACTGGCTACCCGGCAATGCCACTTGGGCCAACGGCAACGACGCTGCCTTTACAAACGCGACCGGGGAGACCATCACGGTCGGGACGAACCTCACCATCGGTTCGATTACCTTCGCGGCAGGATCGGGCGGCTACACGATTACCAATGGTGCGAATACCATCGATATCAACGGCGCGGGCATTGCGAACAACGGCGTCAGCGGACAAACTATCAACAGCACCGGGATCATCAATTTCAATAACGCTTCCAGCGCGGGGAACAATACTTCGATTACCCTCTCGAATTCGGGCAACCTGAACTTCAACGGCAACTCGACCGCGGGCGGTGCAAATCTTTCCATCAATGATGGACAGATTACTTTCAGTGGGACCTCCTCCGCCGCGACTTCGACGATCAACAGCAGCGGCATTGTCGAATTCCTCGGCGCTTCCACGGGCAATAGCGCGAATGTTTCCAACGGCGGCACGTTGGACATCTCGGGCCACAATGCGGGCACGGTAACCTTGGGCTCGTTGACCAATCAAAGTCCGGTCGGGAATGCCGGAGCCGTGATCACGGGCTCGAACAAGCTCCAAGTTGGCAGCCTGACCCTTTCTCCCTTTAGCGGAAACCTGCTTGATTTCACCCTGTTCACCGCGGGCACGTCTGGCGAAATCATCGTTGGCGGGCCATTCGTCGGAGCGGGTGCGGGCCAAGTCACGGTCAACATTACTCCCGGAGCTGCGTCGCTCACTTCGAGTGTTTACGATCTGATCGATTGGACGACCGGCACTGCGAGCAATGTTGATTTGACCGATTTCGCGCTGACCTCCCCGAGTGGTTACACCTCAGGCTACGCGCTGCAGATCAACTCGAAGAAGTTGCAGCTCGTTAAGACTGCCTCCGTTCCAGACGGTGGCAATACGTTCTTCTTGTTCGGAGCCGCGGTTCTCTGCCTTGGAGTCATCGGACATCGCCGGGCCGCGAACGCCTAATTCTTCGAGCAACCTCGAACTCGAAAAGGCGGGACCTTGAATGGTCCCGCCTTTTTCGTGCGGGTCAAAGATCTGCTCCCGGCGAACGCCTTCCGACGATCTGAGGTCGTCTGGCCATCATCCTTTATCGCCCGCAATCTCGATTCGCCGCCGAGACGCACGCTCGCCCAATGCTCGGCACAGGAACACATAAACGGGACGATCCATCCCATCGAGAAAATGGTCGATTTTAGCAGGGCAGGGGACGGAAGACTCGTCCACGTCCGAGAAGTTTCGCCTCAGCTCGCAGCGGAAGGCAAGCGCGCGACCGGGTCAGCCTCTGCCTCGTAATCGACGCCGGGAAGGCCAAAGCCGAAGAGTTTGAGAAATTCGGCTCGGTACCCGGCGATGTCGGAGATCGCGTCAAGGTTCTCAGTGGAGACTTCCTTCCAAAGTTCGGCCACAGCGCTCTGGATTTCGGGACGCATCTCCCAATCGTCGATACGAACGCGGCCCTCGGGGTCGAGCTGCGGCTTGGCGCCGGCGGCGAGGCGCTCGGCAAAGAGGCGCTGGATTTGTTCAATGCAGCCTTCGTGCAGACCGCGGGCCTTCATTACTTTGTAGAGCAGCGAGATATAGAGCGGGACGACGGGGATGGCGCTGCTGGCTTGGGTGACGAGGGCTTTGTTCACCGACACGAAGGCGCGGCCGTGCGTGGCGCCGAGTTTTTGCTGGAGACGTTTCGCGGTCGCCTCGAGATGAGTCTTGGCCGCGCCGATGGTGCCGGCGCGATAGACAGCGTGGGTGAGGTCGGGCCCGATGTAACTGTAAGCCAGAGTGAGCGCGCCGTCGGCGAGGACGCCCGCGGCTTGCAGGGCATCGATCCACATTTCCCAATCCTCGCCGCCCATGACGGCAACGGTGTCGGCCACCTCCTGCTCGGTGGCAGGTTCGATGGTGATTTCGTTGACCGTCCCTTTGTCGGTGTTGACGGTCTTGGCGGTAAAGGCGGGACCGATGGGCTTGAGAACGGAGTTGAAGGTGACGCCGCTCTTTGGGTGAATGCGGCGCGGCGAAGCGAGGCTGTAGATGACGGCATCGACGCTGCCGAGGTCGGCTTTGATGGTGTCAATAACCTGCTGCTTGATGGCGTCGGAGAAGGCGTCGCCGTTGATGCTCTTGGCGTAGAGACCGGCGGCATGGGCGGATTTCTCGAAGGCGACGGAATTATACCAGCCGGTGCTGGCGGTGCGGTCGGCTTCGCCGGGCTTTTCAAAAAAAACGCCGAGAGTAGCGGCGCCTCCGGCGAAGGCTGGCACGATACGGCTGGCGAGCCCGTAACCGGTGGAGGCGCCGATCACGAGCACGCGCTTCGGCAGGCCGTCGATGGGGCCCTTGCTGCGAACGAAGGCAATTTGTTCATCCACATGAGCGGCGCAACCGACGGGGTGCGCGGTGATGCAGATGAATCCACGGATCTTGGGCTTGATGATCATGCCGGCGACTGTGCGAGAGCGGCGCGGAACGGGTAAAGACTTTCCTGCCCCGAGGCCGCGGACGGAGCGCGAGACATTCGCTTGGAAAAACGCGGCCAGCAGATAAAGTCGGCGCCTTAAAGTTATGCGCCCGACGTTTCGTGCCATCATCCTGATCGCGGCCAGCTCCGCCAGTCTGCACGCGCAGAATGCGACCACCGCGCTGAGCGCGATCAAGCTTCTGCCCAAGGGAGATGCTAAGCGGATCGCCCGCATCGAAGCCCGCGAGGGCAATCCGACACCGGAGCGCTGGTATATCCTCGTCCACGATCCAGCCGACGAAGCCGGCTTGCGCGAGTATGTAGTCGCCGGCGGCGCGGTGGTGGCGTCGCGAACGCTCTCGCAATTTGCCGAAGGGCTAAAAGCGGAGGAGGTGATCGGCGGGGACGCGGTCCGTGTGGACTCCGATCGCGCCGGGAAGGTCGCGCAGCAGTACGCGCTGGCCAACAATATCGTGCCGGCGACAATCAGCTATCAGCTGCGCAAGGACACCGATGACGGCACGCCGGTCTGGAACGTAACGTGCGTGGACGCTGCGGGCAAAGCGGTGGGCGGCGTGGTGGTGGCGGCGAACAAGGGCAACGTGCTTTCCCACACCGGCTTCACGCTGGAGCCTGGCCCGGAAAAACGGCTGAAGGCCGAGCCGAACGAGGACGAAGATCGGGGCGATTCCGCGCGCAATCTGCGCAAGCGCTACGTGGTGCGCAGCCGGTCGCCCATGCCCGTGCGCCAGGCGCAGCCGGTCGCGGAAAAACCGAATTTTTTCCAACGGATGTTTGGCCGCTGAATGACGCTCACGCGCCAGCTCACGCGGCTGCTCGGGCCGGAGGCGGTCAGCAGCGACGCGGAGACGCTCCGGGCACACGCGGGCGACAAGTGGTTTGCCAGCCATTTGCCGGAGGCCGTGGTCTTTGCGCGGACCACTGAGGAAGTGAGCCGGCTGCTGAAGTTTGCGAATCGTCGCGGCATCCCGGTAACGGCGCGCGGTGCGGGGCACGGCTACGTGGGCGGATGCGTCCCGGCGCGCGGCGGCATCGCGCTCTCGCTGGCGCGAATGAATCGGATCAAGGAAATCAACGTTGCCGATTCTGTGGCGGTGGTGGAGCCCGGGGTGATCACCGGTGTTCTCCAGGCAGAGGCGCGAAAACGGAAACTCTTTTACCCGCCCGACCCGGCGAGCCTAAAGGATTGCAGCCTGGGCGGCAACATCGCGACCAACGCCGGCGGTCCGCGCTGCCTGAAATACGGCGTGACCCGCCACTACGTTCTCGGGCTCGAGGTGGTGCTGGCCGACGGACGCGTGCTGCGTACCGGCAGCCGCACGCACAAAAACAAAACGGGCTTCGATCTTATCGGCATGTTCGTCGGCTCGGAAGGGCTGCTCGGCGTCGTGACGGAAGCCACGCTGCGCCTGCTCCCGCTGCCACCCGCCCGCGCCACACTCTCAGCGAGCTTTCGCACTTTCCGCCAGGCAGCGGCGGCGGTGCAGGAGATTTTCGCTGCGGGATTTCTCCCGTGCGCGCTGGAGATCGCGGATGCCTTCACGCTCGCCGCGGCGGGCGAGTACTTGGGAAAAATGCTCGCGCCCCGCGGCAGCGCACATCTTCTCATGGACCTCGACGGGCAGCCGGAATCCGTGGCCGCCGAAGCGCGCTCGCTCGGTGCGCTGCTCGACCGGCTGAAAGCGGTAAATCCGAAGACCGCGCTCGGCGAGGAGGCGTGCGAGGAACTGTGGAGCCTGCGGCGCGCCTTCTCGCAATCATTGAAGGCGACCGGGCTGATCAAGCTGAACGAGGATATCGCTGTGCCGCGCGGGCGGCTCACCGATCTCGCGGCATTTGCCGAGACGCTGCGCAAAAAATACGGCTACCCGATCGCGTGCTTCGGCCACGCCGGAGATGGCAATATCCACGTGAACATCATGGCGGCGAACTATCACACGGATCGCGCGGTAAAGAAGAAAGTCGGCGCCGCGCTTGATGAACTCTTCACGCAAGTGCTCGCATGGGGCGGCGTGATCACCGGCGAGCACGGCATCGGCATCGCGAAGCAGCGCTGGTGGCCTGCCGCTACTTCTCCCGTGAGCCGCGAGGTGCATGCGACTCTCAAGGCCGCGCTCGACCCGAAGGGGATTTTGAATCCCGGGAAGTTCGTGCGCTGAGGTTCCGCGGCTGGCGCGTCAGCGATCCAGCGCGGAAATAAGCTCCCGGTCAGACATCACGGCGTCTCGGAAGGACGGGTATTTCGGCGCCCAGCCGAGCGCGCGGAGCCGGGCATTGTTGACCCGTTTGCTGGTCACGCCGCGCTTGCGGTTCGTGTCCACTGGCCCGCTCGGCGGCAACGGACGACAGAAATGTGTGGCCAGCCACTCGTAGATATCGCGCTGAGTCATCGGCGTATCGTCACTGACGTTGAAGATCCCGGTTGCACCGCTTTCCACGAGCAGCGTGAGCGCTGTCGCGATGTCATCGCGATGCACCTGGTTGATCCATCGCCCGCCGTCGCCCTCGATCACTGCTTCACCGAAGAAGAATTTTTTCAGCAACACCGAACGTCCCGGCCCGTAGATGCCCGCGAGCCGCGCGACGCAGCCGCCGCTAGTAAGCACGAGTTCCTCGGTCTCCCGCAGGACGCGGCCAGTCTCGCGATCGGGCTCGGCGGGAGAATCCTCGGTCACCCACTCGCCGCCATTTTGCGCATACACCGAAGTGCTGCTCGTGAAGAGCAGCCGCTGCGGCGCGAGCGCTTCGAGAATGTTCCGCGCTCCTTGCAAATAAACGCTGCGATACGCATCCGCGCCGCCGCGGCCCGAGCTGGCGCAATGAATGACCGCATCGCATTCGCGCCAGCGATCGAGCGCACTGAGTGACGAAACGTTCGTGAGATCCGCAGCGCTCGCCGCAAAGGGTTCGGTCGCGAGCGCACGCGCGGACTCCTCCGTATGCGTGCAACCGAGCACCTCCCAACCGGCGTGATGCAAGCGCCGCGCAGTGGCCAATCCCACAAAGCCACAACCTGCGACGACGACGCGGCGCACGGAGCGCGTCACGCCCTTGCCGGCGCCGTATTCTCGAAAATCGCGAGAATGTCGTCCGCATTCGACGCCGTGCCGAGGCGCTCGCGGATCGAGCGGTCATTGAGAAATTTCGCGATCGCCGCAAGTGTCCGTAGATGGGTCTGGAACTGATCCTTCGGCACCACGAACAGGACGATGAATTTCACCGGGGCGTTGTCGAGCGATTCAAATTCGATACCGCGCGTCGAGCGCCCGAAAGCAGCCACGACTTTCTCCACCCGATCCGACGACGCGTGCGGGATGGCGATGCCAAAACCGATCCCCGTGCTCATCGTTTCCTCCCGCTGCCGCAAAGCCGCGAGCACCACATCGCGATCGGCGGTCTTGATCTGATCCTGGGCGACGAGCAGATCGACCAGCTCCACGATAGCCGACCACCGTTCCGTGGCCTTCATTTCCGGGAGGATCTGAGAGACCGTGAGTAGATTACCGAGCGTCATTCGTAGAGGTGTGGCCTTGCAGAGAGAAAGGTCGAGGGAATGTAACAACCGCCATATGGGTGACAAGCGCGTTTTGGCGGCTCCCAAGCTACGCGGCACGGCGAACTCCTGGTCGTGCTTTGCAACGGCGCGGTCTCGTGAGCGACGCCTGCCCGACTCGCACGGCGCGGGCGTGGAGCGATGGTGCCGGCGGCAGAGCGATGGATCACGTTCGCGGAAAGCTGCGGCTCTCGGCGCGGCTGGAGCAGGTTTTTCGAATGCTCGGCGAAGGCTGCGCGCTGCGGGAAATTGCCGGGCAAGACGGCGTGCGAACTTCGCGGGCGCCTAAAGTGCGGGCGGTGGGGTGCTGACGGCTGGCTCGGGGAGCGGCTCAGCTGTCGGAGCCGGCGGCGGCGGCACCGGCGCGGCGGCGCGTGAGCCACCTTTCTTCACGGTGACATCGACGGGCTGCAAGCCGCGTTCTTTCCACGTCCCTTCGTGCAGCGAGCGGGTCCAGTAGCCATCCCCCTTTTTCGGAGAATAGAGCGAACGACGATTGGCGACGGTGTTGCAGGCGCAGAGCGACAGCGCGACGCCGCAGAGCGCGAGGAGGGACAGCGAAAGTTTCACGGCGCGCATGGGAACAGAACGTCATGGCAGTGTCAACGGGGCGCTGCCGTCGCGCGGCAATCTTGCGGCCAGGCTAGTTCTCCGGTTTCGCAGCGCCTTTGGTCATTCCGTTGTTGGCGACGACTTCGGGTGGCTCCGGAATGCGGCCCTGGTCATCGGTGTCTTCGATCCATTTCTCCAGCACGCCGCGCAGGCGCTGGAGCGTGGCTGCGTGTTCGGGAGCGGTGGCGAGGCTGTGTATTTCGTGTGGATCGATGGAGAGATCGTAGAGTTCCTCGGGCGGCATCGTCGGCGCGCAGAGTGCGGCCTGCGGCGGCGTGAGTTTGCCTTCGGCGAAGAGCTTCGGCAGCAGGGTCCAGACGGGGTATTGCTTCGCCTTGTAGTCGTTCTTTTGGAGAAAGGGATGATCGGGCGTGAAGTTGCGGATGTAGCGGTAGCGGTCGTCGCGCACGGTGCGCAGGCGGAAGACCGTCTCGTCGCAGCGGTCGCGCGCGCCGAACGCGTACTGGCGCGGCGGTGCGGTCTGGTCGCCGAGGAAGACGCGGCCCTGCATCTTCGGCGGCACCGGCGCACCGGCGAGCGCGAGCATCGTGGGCGCAAAATCAATCGCCTCGATCATCCGCTCATCGACCGTGCCGGCCTTGAAATGCGCGGGCTCGGGAAACTTTTTCGGCCAGCGGATCAGCAGCGGAATGTGCAGGCCTTCTTCGTAAACGAACTGCTTTCCACGGACCATCGACTCACCGTGATCGCCGAAGAAAATGACGATCGTGTTTTCCGCGAGCCCATCCTTTTCGAGCTGCGCGAGGACGCGCCCGACCTTGCGATCCAGCTCCGTCGCGTCGTCGAGATACGCGGCGTAATCCGCGCGCGTCACCGGGTGATCCGGATAATAAGGCGGGAGCTCGATCTTCGCCGGATCGGCGTGCTTCGGTGCGTGGTAGGCGCGGTGCGTTTCCTGGAAATTGATCTGCGCGTAGAACGGCTGATGCGCCGCGAGGTCCGCCCAATCCTTGGAATCAAAAGGCTTCGCAGGCGGCGTGAAGTTCCAGTCTGTCTTGCCCGTGCCTTTGAATCCGGTCGGCAGCGTCACCACATTTGCGGTGAAGTATCCAGCCGCGCGCATCCAGTCCGGCAGCACGCGCACACCCTCGGGCAAAGCGAAGCCGTCGTCGCGATGCGAGCGGTGATTCTGCGCACCGATCGTCGTCTGATACATGCCAGTGAGAAACGCGGAGCGGCTCGCCGAGCAGACCGGCGCCGTGGTGTAGGCGCGGGTGAAGCGCACGCCATCCGCGGCGAGCTGGTCGAGATTCGGCGTCGCGACTTCTTTCTGCCCATAGCAGCCGAGCGCGGTCGGCCCCATGTCCTCGGCGATGAGCCACAGAATATTCGGCTTTGGATCCGCGGCCGACAAATCGAGGGACAATGCAAGGAGAGCGAGAAGTAAGCGGGGAAACATGCGGCGATGCTTCTCGCGTCCGAGGGCAAATGTCGAGCGCGACGACGCGGCCAAGTCTGCCCCTTGCCCTCGCGCCTTTTTCCCCGCTAGCCTCCGCCGCATGGAACAAGTCCCACTTGGCAGCAGCCCCCTCACTTCCAGCCGCATCGCCTACGGCTGCTGGCGCCTCGCCACCAGCGGCGACACCAAGACCGATCTGCTCACAGCGCGCAACGCCATCGTCACCGCGCTGGAAGCCGGAATCACCTTTTTCGACCTCGCGGACATCTATTGCAACGGCCGCTCTGAGAGCGCCTTTGGACAGTTCATGCACGAGCATCCCGAGCTGCGGAAGAAGATCCTCATCGGCACGAAATGCGGCATTCGTTTCGCCGACGAAAGTACCGGCGCGCCGTATCGCTACGACTCCACGGCGGAGCACATCATTCGTTCCTGCGAAGGTTCGTTGCGCCGGCTCGGCGTGGAGCGCATCGATGTCTATCAGCTCCACCGGCCCGACTGGCTGATGGAGATCGACGAAGTGGTGAAGGCCTTTCAGAAGCTGGAGAAACAGGGGAAGGTGCGCGACTTCGGCGTGAGCAACTTCCTTCCCGCGCAAATCGAGACGCTCGGCAAGGCGCTGCAAAAAGACGCGGAGCTGCCGATCATCGTGCATCAATTCGAGTGCAGCCTGCTGCAGCTCGCGCCCTTCACCGACGGCACGCTCGACCAGTGCGTGAGCCTCAATATCCGCCCGCTCGCCTGGAGCCCGCTCGGCGGCGGTCACCTCGCCGACGGTCCGGTCGATGTGCTTCCGTCGCAGGCTGGCTACAAGGCCGCGCCCGTCGTCGCCGTGCTCGACGACATCGCCGCCGCGCGCGGTTCTTCGCGCTCGACCATCGCGCTCGCGTGGCTGCTCCGGCACCCGGCGAAGATCGTCCCGATCATCGGCACCACGAATCCCGAGCGCATCAAAGCCGCCGCGGCCGCCGCCGAGATCGAGCTCAGCCGCGAAGACTGGTACCGCCTGCTCGCCGCGGCCAAGGGCGGCTCCCTGCCGTAGGCGGGAATTGTTGCATCGACGGGCTTGCGCGGTGCTGTCGCTCGTGAGTAAAAACGCGTCCCTAATTTTCCCCACCCCGCAAACAGTCCCCCAACATCATGCCTGAAAAAATCGGATTCGTCGGAGTCGGCCGTATGGGCGCCAACATGGCGCGTCGGCTCAAGGATGTCGGCTACACCATCTCGGCCGTGTACGACGTGCGCAAAGATGCGGCCGCGGAACTCGCCGCAGAAGTCGGCGCGGAAGCCTGTACCAAACTGGCCCGCGTCACAGAGCTGAGCGACATCATCATCACCGTGGTGATCGATGACAAATCGCAGCTCGCGATCTTTACGAACAAGAAAGACAACCTGCTCATCGGCGCGAAGGGCCGCGTCTTCGTGAACTGCGCGACAATCTCGCCGAAGACCCATCAGCTCGTGGAAAAGCTCTCGAAGAAAGCCGGTGCCGCGTCGCTCGAAGGCTGCATGGCTTCGTCCATCAATCAGGCCCGCGCCGGCACGCTCTATCTCATGATCGGCGGTGAAGAGCGTGTCTTCGAAAAAGTAAAGTCGGTACTCTCGAAGCTCTCCGATGACGGCAAGCTCATGACTTACATCGGCAAGGCGGGTAAGGCCGCGCAGGTGAAGGCGCTGGTCAATATGGTGATGAACATCAACACCGCCGGACTCGCCGAAGGACTCGGACTCGGCGCGGCGCTCGGCGTCGATCTGCCGGTGCTGATGAAAGTCTTTTCCCAGACCGGCGCGAACTCCCGCGTCCTCGCCACCGATGGTGAAGACATGGTGAATCGCGATCACGCGTGTTTCTTCAGCGCCGCGCACGCGGCGAAGGACAGCGGCATCGCGCTGACGCTCGCGAAGGAAGCGAAGCTCAATCTCCCTCTCGCCAAGGCGACCTTCGATCAATACACGAAGCTCACGAAGATGGGCCTCGGTGAATTGGATAAGAGCGGTATCGCCGAGCTGACTTTCAAAGGCCGCGGGTTGAAGAAAAAGCCGGCGACGAAAAGGAAGTAAGCCAAACACTTTGCCCCATCCGGAGTGTTCCGGGCGGGTCAGAACCAAAACCACCAAACTACATATCCACATGAGCACCTACGTTCCTCTGATCAGTTCCGGCGTTGCCGGTCCTCTCGGCGTTCTCCACCTCCCCCGCCTCTGGCTCAAGCTCTCGCTCGAAGCCGCCGGCAAACTCGCTCCCGGCTATCCCGGCTGCGGCAAAGGCTACGACGGCATGACGCTCGGCGCGCTCGGCCTCGATGAAGCTGCGACCAAGGCCTTCATCAAGGACAGCAAGCCCACCTATCCGCAGTTTGAAGCGTGGGTGAAGGCCAATGGCAAGACCGTGACGGCCGACGCCATCGCCAAGCACAACGCCGCGGTGACCGGCTACCAGCACGACGACGAAACCCGCAAGGGCATCCTCAGCGCCAGCGGCCTGCCGGACGGCAAGCCGACGGACGCTGTGAACCTGAACAACCTCGACGACTGGTTCGAGTTCCATCAAGCGGTGCTGAAGTAAGCCGCTAACAACTCTGAGCCGGCGGGGTGAATTCCTCGCCGGCTCTTTCTTTTTCAACCCCACGCACTCCCCTCCTCCATGAACTCCGAATACCTTTTCCCCCGTCGTCTCACTCGCCGTGATTTCCTGAAAATGACTGCGGCCTCCGCCGCGGCGCTCGCGACCCCGCAACTCGGACGCGCAGCCGATGCACCGGTGAAAATCGGCGAGGGCAAATGGACTTACACCCTCGACGAAAGCTGGGGCGTGCTGCCGGAGGGCATGAGTTGGGGCTTCGGCTGTGGCATCGTGGTGGACTCGAAGGATCGCGTCTATGTCACCACCCGCTCGACCAGCCCGTGCGTTGCGATCTTCGGCGCGGATGGCAAGCTGGAGGAGACGTGGAGCAAGGACTTCGGCAACGGCTACGACCCCGAGCAGGTGAAGGCGACCGCGCACTGCGTGTATTGGAGCAAGGAGCCAGCGGGTGAGTTCCTCTACTTCACGGAAAATGTCGCCGGCGGCAAAGCCAAGGACGGCACCGAGTCGCCGGTCATCGGCAAGCGCGTTTACAAGACCGACCTCAGAGGCAAGGTGCTCTACACCATCGGCAACGTGGAGACGGAGGACGCCACGCATCAGAAATTCACGTGGACGAATCCCACCGACGTCGCGGTCGCGGCGAATGGCGACATCTATGTGGTGGACGGTTACGGCAGCCAGATCGTCAGCCGCTTCGACAAAAACTTTAAGCATCTCAAGACCATCGGCGGTCGCGCTCCAAAAGACGCCGAAGGCAAAGAACCGAAGGGCAAGGACGCGCCGCACGGGACCTTCAACACCTGCCACGGCGTGTGGGTGAACACGCTCAAGAGCACGCCCGAGATCTACATCGCCGACCGCGCCAACAGCCGTTACGAGGTCTTCGACATGGAGCTGAATTACAAGCGCACCATCGCGGGCGACTTCGTGCGCAACCCGTGCTGCTTCTATCAGGCGAAGGATCATCTTTTCATTCCCGATCTCGGCGGCCTCGTCGCCATCATCGACAAGGACGACAACTGCGTCGCCCGCCTCGGCGATGGCAAAGGCGCGAAAAAGGAAGAGTTTCAGACAGGCAACAAGGACAAGTTTGCCACCCCGCACGCGCTCACCGTGGACAGCATGGGCAACCTCTACGTCCTCGAGTGGCTGCCCTACGGCCGCGTGCGGAAGTTCACGCACACACCGGCGTAGGCGGGAACTTTCCGGCGCGCAGCGCCGATCGACAACTCTGTCATCCTGAGCTTCGCTCCGCCGGCCTCATCGCGCGCGAGTGAGGCACACGCAATTCCATCTGGCCCTGTTCCACGATGCCATTAATCCTGCGCGCCTGATCCATCATGGAAACGATCCCATTTCTCCTCGCTGCCAAAGTCCGCGCCGCCGTCGCGGACCTCGCCGACGTCGCGCCACAGATCACCGTCGCGACTGACCCGCGCTTCGGCGATTACCAGACGAACATCGCGATGATGATGGCGAAGCAGCAGCGAGCGAATCCACGCGCGCTCGCGCAGCAGATCATCGACAAACTTGATCTTTCCGAGATGTGCGAGTCGCCGGAAATCGCCGGCGCGGGGTTCATCAACTTCCGGCTCAAGCCCGCGTGGATCGAGCAACGCCTCGCGACGCTCGCCAACGATGAGCGACTCGGCGTGCCGGTGCCGGAACGGGTGAAGCAGTTCGTGATCGACTTCAGCTCGCCGAACGTCGCAAAGCCGATGCACGTCGGGCATATCCGCTCGACGATCCTCGGCGATTCGCTCGCGCGCATCGCGGAGTTCATCGGACACCGCGTGGTGCGCGACAATCACATCGGCGACTGGGGCACGCAGTTCGGGATGCTGCTCGTCGGGTGGAAGACGGTGCTCGATCGCGACGCGCTCGCGGCCGATCCGCTCGGGGAAATGGAGCGCATTTACAAGCTCATCAGCCCGCAGTGCGACGAAGCGAAACCGGAGTTCAATGCCGAGGTTCGCGCCGCGGCGCGGGCGGAACTCGTGAAACTGCAGGGCGGCGACGCGGAGAATCTCGCGATCTGGCAGGAGATGATCCGGCTTTCGCAGGTGCAGTTCGACACCGTGTACGCGCGGCTCGGGGTGCGCTTCGACGTGGCGCTGGGCGAAAGCTTTTACAACCCGTGGCTGAAGGACATCGTTGCCGAACTGCGCGCGGCGGGTGTGGCCACGGAAAGCAATGGCGCGGTGTGCGTATTCTCCGACCGCTCGGGCCCGGAAAAGGACGATCCTTTCCTCATTCAGCGCGACGGCGAATGGATCGACATCCCCGCGATCATTCAGAAAGAGGACGGCGGCGCGAACTACACGACGACCGATCTGGCGACGCTGCAGTACCGGCTGAAGACGTGGTCGCCGGATGAAATCGTGGTCATCACCGACGGGCGGCAGCAGCACCACTTCCGGCAGCTCTTCGCGATTTTCCGGCGGTGGCATCCCGAACTCGTCGAGCGCGTGCGGCTGGCGCACGTCTGGTTCGGCACGATCCTCGGTGCCGACCGCAAGCCGTTCAAAACGCGCAGCGGCGACACGATCAAGCTCGCCGACCTGCTTGCCGAAGCGGAGGAGCGGGCGCTGAAACTCGTGACGGAAAAGAACCCCGATCTGTCCGACGAAGACCGCCGCGAGATCGCGCGCGTGGTCGGACTCGGCGCGATCAAATACGCCGATCTGCTTCCGAACCGGCAGAGCGATTACATTTTTTCCTGGGACAAAATGCTGAGCTTCCAAGGCAACACGGCGCCTTACCTTCAATATAGCTACGTGCGCATCCGCTCGATCTTCCGGAAGAGCGGGGAGTCAGCGAAAGCCGACGCGACCGTCGTGCTCGCGGAGCCGGCGGAACTCGCGCTGGCCAAGAAGCTCTTCCAGTTTGGCGAAGCACTGCCACAGGTGCTCGACGACTATCGGCCCAACCAGCTTGCGAACTACCTTTACGAACTCGCGTCCACCTTCCACAGCTTCTTTGAAGCCTGCCCGGTGCTGAAGTCCGAAGCAGCGACGCGCGAATCGCGATTGCTGCTCTGCGACACCACGGCACGAATTTTAAGCCAAGGCTTGAACCTCCTCGGCATCGAAGCGCCGGATCGGATGTAGGCTACCGCCAGCGCGGGAGAAGAAATCCGGTGCGCTCGGCGTAGCGCCGGTATTCCTCGCTGTGCGTCTGGAGCGACGCTTCCTCAAGGCGCGCGCGCCAGACCGTGAGCGCGAGATGCGTGACGATCAGCGCCGCCATCGCGGGCGAGGTGCGGGAAAGGAAAAGGCTGACGAGGTGCAGGACGTAGCCGGAGTAGATTGGATGCCGGACAAACCGATACGGCCCGCCGCGGACGACCGTGCGCACCGCCACCAGCACGGCGAAGGATCGCCCCAAATA
>JBAVML010000094.1:0-46993 GCA_049690035.1 Chthoniobacteraceae bacterium | reverse complement strand
AGGCTCTGCTCACGACTGGCTCCAGCAACGTAGTTCATGCTGGGAATTGAGATTGCCAGCTCCAGGCCGTTTTTGCTACTCAAACCAGCATGGGAGGAGCGAAATACTTTTCACACAGTCTCGCGCTTCGCCCGACCGTGGCACGGGCAGGAGCGGTTGTGGAAGCTGTGGGAAGAAGTCGCCCGCGAACCCGCCACCACCTGGACGCTGCCCGCGCTGGCTGCGCGCGTTCACATGAGCACCGAGCACCTCCGCCGTCTTTGCCTGCGCGAACTCGGCCGGACGCCCGTGCAACAACTCACCTATCTCCGCATGCAGCGCGCGAAGGAATTGCTGGAAAGCAGCGACGACAAACTCGAAGCCATCGCGCCCGCCGTGGGCTACCAAAGCGCGCTTGTCTTTTCCCGCGCCTTCAAACGCTGGATCGGCTGCACGCCCACCGAGTATCGCGGCGCGAAGTAGCCCGCACTCGACCGCCACTCGATCAAGAGCCTGAAGAGCACGGAGCCCGCGTTCACCTCCGATTGCGGTCGCGGGCGGCCTTGCAGGCCGCCGATGATTTTTCCGTCCGCGCGCTTTGGAATCCTGGTTCCGCGGCGTTTCTACCGCTTGCTGAAGAGACTCCAGCTGCCGGGTTTCTCCACCTGATTCTGTCTCACCTTGAGCTGGCCGAGGAGCGATTGCAGGCCGATGTAAACGCGGTGCCACTGGCTTTCCACCTGCGCGGCGGCGTCGGGCATGTCGGAGAGATGGCGCAGTGACGGGGCGTTCTGGAAGAGCTGCTGAACTTCGTCTTTCTTCGGTCCGCCCTTTTCCACGGAGGCGAGGATTCCTTCAAGCCCCTGCATGATCAGGCTCTTGATTTCGAGGAATTGAGTTTCGTCTTCGCGGGAGAATTTCTTGTCCCGGGCGAGGCCCACGTAGTGGTTAAATTGCTTCCAGACCTCGATGTAGTTTTCGAGATGGATGATGAATTCGTCGAGGTTCTTGTAGTGCATGGCCGGCGTGTGGACTGGAGGCGGGAGTTGCAGAGTGGCAGGGTGGAGAAAGACGAGCGCGCCGCCGCGGAGTTCGCGCGCGGCGATGGTGAGGCCGCTGTAGTGGAGATTGAGGTCGGTGAGCGTCACGCCGGATTCGTGGGCGCGCCGGAAGGCATCGAGCACGGCGGTGCCGATCTCCATCATCAGGCTTTGGGAAAAGGTGGAAGGCAGCGTGGAGGCCGCGAGGCCGCCGCCGCGGTGGAGGGAAAAACTGCCGCTCGGCAGGCGCGCGAGGGTGAGTGGTTTTTGGACGCGTAGTCCGGATTTCAGGATACCCATTGAGCCTCGATCTGTTTGACGTTTTCGCGAATGGTGGCCAGGCCGGCCGAGCGGGTGAAGCCGATGCCGAGATCGTGCTCGCGGCCGCAGATCACCGCGAGATGCCGTTGCGCCCCGAGTCCCTCGAGGCGCTTCAGGTCACCCGCTTCGAGCCGCTCGCCGAGTGCGCTGAGGGCACGGGTGGTGGTGTTGATCCAACCGGCGATTTCCTCGGGAGACTCGGTGGCCCACTGCTCGATGCTGGTCGGGTCGTCATGCTCCACGCTGATGACAAACTGCACGCCCTTGTAGCGTGAGTAAGCGGCGAGGCCGCTGCCTTCCGTGGAAGTTTGGCTGGCATTTGCCTCGTCGAGCGTCTGCGCGGATTCCATGAGCAGATTCTCGTAGGAAGAGAAGATCGTCCGGGGACGCGGCGCTTCCGAGGGGAGAATCTCGAAGCTGCCCGCCTTCCAGCGGAGCATTTCCAGAAACGCTTCCTTGCCCAGCAGTTCGCCGGTCGCGGCGTCGATGATCTCGCCTTTTTGAATCCAGAATCGTCCCTCGCCTGCCGCGCTCTGCACTTTCAAAATGATCGAGCTCTGGGTGAGGCACTCGAGCTGGATGATATCGACGAGCGTCTTGCTCTGCACGCCGCGGAAGCCGCCGCGGTCGTCGCGCTCGAGCATCGATTCGATGCAATCGACGAAGTTGATGATCTCCTTCCCGGTCTTTGGTTTCTCCAGATAGAGATCGATGCCCATGGCGTAGGCGCGGGCGCGGAATTGCTCGTCATCTGCGCCGGTCATCACCACCACACGCAGCGCCGGGAAGCGGCGGCGGACGATGGCGAGAACTTGGAAGCCATCCATCGTCGGCATGCGCAGATCGACGAGGAGGAGCGTGAAGGTTTCGCTTTCGAGCAGGGCGATCGCACGCATCCCGGTGTCGGCGGTGTGAATCTCCGGCTGGCTCGGCAGGCGGGCGAGGATTTCCTGATAGATCTCAAGAATGTCCTGCTCGTCGTCGAGAATGAGAATTTTTTGACGGGCGGCCATGATCGGAAGGCTAGGCGGCCCGCTCTGGAGCGTGCTGGGATGGAGAGCAGGGTGGCATGGTTGCAAGATTGTGTTTAGCACGTCACAGGCCAACGAATCGCGGCGGTGCGGCTTTTTTCGGCGAGGCCAGTGGCATCGGGTTTGCTTGGCTTGCGACCAGTCCATCGGCGTCATGCTATCACTCATTAAGAAACTCTTCGGCCAATCGACGGTGCGCACCAAGGCGCCGCAGAGCCGGACGAATCAGCACTTCGAGACGAATGGACAGATACAGGCCGTGGAGGTGGCCAACCTCTCGCTCGCCGCGATTTTGGATCGCCTCCCGGAGGAGTTGAAACCGCTGGTCCTGAAAAAGCCCGAGCCGACCGTGACGGTCGCCCTGCCGATCGCGACCATCGTCAAGCAACTGCCGAGCGGGGCGGTGAAGGTGTCGCTGGCCACCCTGCATCGTCAGGCGCCCGCGGGGGTGCTCGGACCACTGCCGCCTGGGGACAAACGGATGGTCGAGGTGCCGCTCGCGGAAGTTTTTCGCCATATCAAACCGACCGTCTTCAAGCGCCGCCACGATCAGCGCGCAGCGACGGCGTTTGACAGCGGGTTCAACCTCTTCGGCGACGAGCAGAATCCTTATCAAATCGCTCCGACGGTACCGGATGACGAACCCGAACCAAGCGCACCCGAGCCTCCCCCTGCGCCGATCGCGAGAGTGCCGCCGCGGATGGCGCCGCCGGCCGTCGCCGCACCCACCGCTCCCCTTCAGTTCAAGCTCGCGCGGAATCCCGAACCCGAGCCGGAAACCCAACTTGAGCCCGAAGCCGAGCCCGAACCGCCTGCGCCGCGGGCCATCACCCCGCCGCCCGATTTCTTCGAGCCAAAACTACAGAAGTTGCCGGAGGTAGAGCCGCCGGCAGTTCCGATTCCCGTCGCCGCCCCGCCGGCGGCCGCGGCCGAGCCGGTGCGCGATCTGGATTCGATCACCCTGCCGCTTGCTCCCTTGAGTGGTGGCTGGCCGGAGCCGATCCGGAACGAACTTGCGGCGCTCAACGGCGCGGCGCGCGTGATCCTGCCCAAGGGCGAAGTGAGTGCGGGAATGGCTCGCGGAAAGGTGATTTTCACCTGGGGGCAAATCCGCACCTGGCTCGAACCCGCGCCGGGCGCAGCGAGCGGGGTCGATGAAGCGACCGAACTGACCTTGCCGCTGAAAGTCGTGGCTCCCGCCTTCCTCGCTTCGACGAAGAAGCCGAGGGTCGAGCAGCGCGCGCCCGAGATCGATGACGAGATTCCGGCGCTCTTCAACAGCGCGCGGGCCGCAGCAGAGGTGGTCGCGCCAGCCACGGAAGACGCTGCTTCACCCGAGGTATCCGACGCGCCCGAAAGCCCGGAGGCAGCGAAAGCGCCCGAGCCCGCGCCTGCCGCCGAGACGCCGCTGGCCCTCGCCGTCGAGGCCGCACCGGCCCCCGTGCCTGCCGCTGAGCCAGAGCCGGCCCCGGCCAAAGCGCCGGAAACCGTCGGCGAACTTTTCGGGGTGCCGGAGAAAACGCAGTGGACGCCCGGCGAACTCGTTTCGCGCATCGCCACGCTGCCCGGAGTGGCGGGCGCGGTGGTGGCCCTGCAGGAGGGGCTGCTCGTGGCGCACTCGATGCCTGAAGATGTGAAGAGCGAGGTGATCGCCGCTTTCCTTCCCCAGCTCTTCTCGCGGCTCAACCAATACGCCGGTGAAATGAAGCTCGGCGAAGTGGACGATCTCCTCTTCACCACCCACGGCGCGCACTGCCAGATTTACCGGATCGGATACGTTTACTTCGCCGTGCTCGGCAAGCCAGGCGAACAACTGCCGTGGATCGAACTGCGGCTTGTCGCCGACGAACTCGGCCGCCAGACCCAGAAAATCTAAGCTCCAGCACACATGGCCATCATTAATCAGGCAACCAAGGAACTGCAGGTGAAGATCGTCTATTACGGTCCTGCGAAGAGCGGAAAGACGACGAACCTCGAGCAGGTCCACCAGAACGTGCAGGTCCCGGAGACTTCGACGAAAGGAAAACTCACTTCGCTCGCCACGAGCAGCGACCGGACGCTGTTCTTCGATTTCTTCCCGCTCGAGGCGGTGGCGATCAAGGGCTTTAAGACGAAGTTCGCGCTCTTCACCGTGCCCGGACAGGTGATCTATAATGCCACGCGGCAGATCGTGCTGCGCGGCGTCGATGGCGTCGTCTTCGTGGCGGATTCCCAGTACGACAAAATGGAGGAGAACGTCGAGACCTTCAAACATCTCGAGGAGAACCTCCGCGCGTCGAACCTCAAGCTCGACGACATCCCCTACGTTCTTCAGTACAACAAGCGAGACCTCCCGGACGCTGCGCCGGTCGAGTATCTCGACTACGTCCTCAACAACCGCGACGTGGTGGTGCCGACCTTCGAGGCGAGCGCTGCCAAGTGCGATGGTGTCTTCGAGACGCTCAACATGATTACCCGCATGCTGATGCACAAATTCCTCAACGACGGGGTCCGCAAGTAACCTGAGATCATGGGCCAGTTCCCTTCACTCAATCAGGACGATCTTTCGCACTTCGACATGGTGCTGAATGACCTGCTCGGCAAGAGCGAGGCCAACATCGCGCTCCTCGTCGAGAAGGCTGGCTATCTCATCCACCAGTGCGGCTCGCAGAACACGGTCGATACCACCACCTTTGCCACGCTCGGCTCGAATGCCTACAACGCCGTGCACTTCATGGCGCAGCTCGTCAACGAGCACAACTTCACCAGCATGTATCAGCAGGGCGAGAACTTCAGCACGCTGATGGTGAACGTGGATGAAAACTCCATCCTCGTGCTCATCTTCCCCACGCACCTGACCGTGGGGGCGATGAAGTATTTCGCCGGTCCCGCCGCGCGGTCGATCGCCGAGCGCGTCGCCGTCGCCACCGAGCGCGCGCCCGGCTCCGGCATCGACCTCAGCGATACGGACGCGAAGGACGTGCAGTCCGCGCTCTTCCAGAAAAAGCTGTAGCCCCGCGGGCTAAGCCCAAATCCGCTTCCACCAACTGGTCAGCGGATCGACGTAGCGATCGACATCCAGATCCTTGGCTTTCTCCATCGCCTGCTCCATCGCCTCGCGCACAGCGTCGGACGACTCCGCGTAAGCTTTGCGCGATTTTTTAGCCAGCGGCTTGAGCAGCGAGCGGATTTCATTCAACGCATCGCGAACCGGCTCCGGTTCACGTTCCCGCTCGAGCGAGCGGCTGATCAGCCCGATCGCGAAGCCCACCGCCACCGCGCCGATCAGCGCCGGAATCGGATTGGCGCGCACGTAATTTTCCGTCTGCCGCACGATGTCCTGTCCCTGGTCTTTGAGGTCTTGTGTGTTCATGGATGTTTGGAATTTCAGGGTTTCTTTCGTTTGTCGAATTCCTCGACCACTTTCACCACGCCGAGGATGAGCAACGCGGGGCGCGCGAGCGCGAACGCGAGTCGCACCAGCCCGCCGAGGATGCGCCCGACCGGCAGCACCGTGAGGAAGATGCCGGCGACGAAGGCGAGCCCCGCGGTCTTGATCGGCTCCTCCCGCACCGATCGCTCCGCGCAGGCTTTCCAGTCTTCAAATTTCGCTTTCAGGTCGGGGCAGCACTCAGTGGGGCGTTCGGGGTCTTGCATATCGGGTAAAAGATTAACCTGCCACCGGAGCGGAGGCGAGTCTCTTGACGGTGCAGGCTGAGATTCGCGCGGCGCGCTCCTTCCGGTTGCCTCGGAGCGGTCGTCGCGAATTTCCGTTTGGCAACCCGCGCGGATTTGCTACCTTCCCGCCCTCCAATGGTGGTCGTAGCTCAATGGTAGAGCTCCAGTTTGTGGTACTGGCTGTTGCGGGTTCGAGTCCCGTCGACCACCCCATTTTCCCCTGGCCGGGGCAGGGGCTTATGACGCGGCGCCGAGGACTCGGCCCTTGCGTTGGGCAAAAAGTTTGCGATGAGGTCTTCCCGGCATTTCGCGACGGCTTGAGCGGCGCGGACATCTGATTCCGGCGTGGAGGTTTGTGTTGGCAACGGCTTCCGCCGAGTCCACAAAACCCGCCCGCCGCTTCCAGCTGCGCCGCGCAGTCATCACCAAATCAACCATGAACTCCGAAAGCCCCACTCCGAAGCCGTTGAACCCCAACGAAGGCATCAAGGCCGCGTCGAACCTCCTGCGCGGCACCCTCGTCGCCGATCTGGCCGACACCTCGACCGGTGCGATTTCGGATGAGAATGGCCAGCTCACCAAGTTTCACGGCCTGTATCTCCAGGACGACCGCGACGTCCGCAACGCGCTGAAAAAGGCCGGCAAGGAAAAGGCCTTCGCCTTCATGCTCCGCGTCCGCCTCCCCGGCGGCCGGGCCACCGCGCAGCAGTGGATCGCACTCGACAATCTCGCCGGCGACATCGCCTGGCCATCCCTGCGGCTCACCACCCGCCAGACCTTTCAGTTCCACGGCATCTTGAAAGGAAATGTGAAGCCGCTCGTGCAGCGCATGCACCAGGTGTTGCTCGATTCCATCGCCGCCTGCGGCGACGTGAACCGCAATGTGATGGCTCCGCCGAACCCCGAGCACAATCCCGTGATGCAGCAGATGTACGAGCACGCCTGCGCCTGGAGCGCCTACGCGCTGCCGAAGACGCACGCCTACCACGAGATCTGGCTGGATGAAGAACTCGTCGCCGGCGGCGAAGCCGAGCCGATGTACGGCCCGACCTACCTGCCGCGGAAATTCAAGACCGGCTTCGCCCTCCCGCCGTCCAATGACGTGGACATCTTCTCTCAGGACCTCGGCTTCATCGCCATCGTCGAAGGCGGGAAGCTCATCGGCTACAACGTCACCGTCGGCGGCGGCCTCGGCATGAGCCATGGGAATGCCGAGACCTTCCCGCGCCTCGCCGACGTCCTCGGCTTCATCGCGCCCGATCAGGTGAACGTCATCGGCGAAGCCGTCCTCACCACCCAGCGCGATTTCGGTGACCGCACCAATCGCAAGCACGCTCGCCTCAAATACACCATCGAGGACCGCGGTATCGCGTGGTTCAAAGGCGAAGTCGAGCGCCGCGCCGGCATCACCTTCTCCCCCGCTCGCGAATACAACTTCACCACCATCCAGGACCCGCACGGCTGGCACCAATGCGCCGACGGCACTTGGTTCTACGGCCTGCACATCCTCAGCGGCCGGATCAAGGACCTCCCCCGCTGGCCGATGAAAACCGCCCTGCGCGAGATCGCCGAGATCCACACCGGCGACTTCCGCCTCACCCCATCGCAGAATCTCACCATCTCCGGCGTCAGCGACGCGCTTAAGCCCGCCATCGACGCCATCCTCACCAAACACGGCCTCACCGGCGAGAACCACCGCAGCGGCCTACGCCTCAACGCTCTCTCCTGCGTCGCCCTGCCCACCTGCGGCCTCGCCCTCGCTGAGAGCGAGCGCGTGCTCCCCGAGATTTTGTCAAAATTCGAGCCGATCTTCGCCGCCGCCGGCCTCGCCGAAGACGCCATCAGCCTCCGCATCACCGGCTGCCCCAATGGCTGCGCGCGCCCCTACCTCGCCGAGATCGGCTTCTCCGGACGCGCCCCCGGCAAATACGCCCTCTACCTCGGCGCCCGCTACAACGGCACCCGCCTCAACCGCCTCTTCGCCCCGAGCGTCACCATCGACTCCGCCGTGGAAATGCTCACGCCCATCATCCAGCGCTACGCCCTCGAGCGTGAGCCCGGCGAAGGCTTCGGCGACTTCTGCGACCGCGTCATCCTCCCGCCCGACGCCACCTTCCACAGCGTCGGCACGCAGGCCGCAGCGGCGGTTCCGGTGTAAGTCACGCCCTTGAGCGCAGCATGACCCCCGAGTTCCTCGTCTCAATCGAACGGGGAAAATTCTACCTCGCGGCCGGACATACCCGCGCACGTCTTTGCCCGCGACAGATCCCCCTATCGTAGCGAAATGGATAGGATCAAACGGGTCTGCGCATTTGCAATACTTGCCGCCGGGCTGTGGCTGCTGTGCGAATGGACCTTCCTGGAGAAGTATCGTTACTATCGGTTCGAGCCGGCGCTGTGGGCGCAAGCCAAACCGAGGCAGCGTTACTACATGGCGCGCTACCTTGTGGATCACCGCCTGCTCCACGGACTCACGCGCGAAAGCGTTGTCGAAAAGCTCGGGAAACCAGATCGCGAAACAGCCTACTTTCTGTTTTATCTGCTTGGGCCCGAGCGTGGTTTGATATCCCTCGACGCTATGCTATTGGACGTTGCAGTTGATGAAACAGGGAGGGTTGTCTGGGCTATCGTGCGAGTTTCGTCATGAAAATCAGTTCCTTTTCCCCCTCGTGCCCAAACTCGCGCCCGGGGTCGGATCGCCGGGCGGAGATCTTTTACCTCCCGGCCGCGCGCCGCCCGGAGCCAGGCGTGCTAGATTTCGGCTCCTGCCGGATCGTGCTCGCAGAGCCGCCCGCGGACGGCTGAGCCGCGCTGCGTTTCGGCCTCGTGGGGAGCGCGGCCGCCGGACCGGTCCGGATGGAGCGCGTTGATGAAGGAACCTCGCGCAGACGCGCATGCGCCGTTCGTTTACCACTCCACCACGACCGACTTTCGCTGCTGGAAGCGGTCGTTGAAAAAGAGCTGTTTGTTCGCCGCGCCGTATTCGTGGACGAGCTTGGTGCATTTCACGTCGAAGCAGCAGTATTCGGCGATGTCGAGCAGGCGGCCTTCGCGCCACCAGCGGATGGCGTCGAGACCGTCGCCGGTCTTGCCCACGCCGAGCGTGGCGGTAGCGACCGCGTCGAGGCCGAGGCGGTGGCCGAGCTTGGCTTCGATGTCCACCATGAGGTCGAGCGTGCGGCACTGGTGGGGCAGGTCGAGGATGGTGTAGCCCATGAGCACTTCGTAGTCGAAGTTGATCACGTTGAAGCCCACGACGAGGTCGGCGCGGAGGAGTTGATCGACGAGTTCGTTGACCTTTGCTTCGGAGAAGATGCGGTATTCGCCGAGCCGCGTGCTGTAGGTGACGCCGATGGACATGCCCATGTCGCGCTTCTTGTCCCAGCCGCCAGCGTCATTGGCGGTGCGCTGGGTTTCGAGGTCGAAGTAAACGATGTCGCGGCTCATGGAGAGAGAAGAAAAGGATGAAGGCGGAAGGATGAGGGATGAAGAGGTGTGAGAGAAGCTTTTGGATGAATCCCACCTACTCCATTCCCTCCAATTTCTTCATCCTTCATCCTTTCCCCGTCACTTCCCCGCCCACTCCACCTCGCCGGCATCGAAGGCCATCATGTTGGCGAGTTTGCGGGCTTTGAATTCCTCCACGGCGGCGCCGTCGCTTTGGAAGATGGTGAGCTGTTTGCCGCTGCCTTCCTGCCCGATCACGGCCCATTTGAGGAACGGCGCCTCGGTGATGCGGCGCAGCGGAAGCCCGTCCAGGGTTTTAAGAAAGCTGCCCGTCGGGCCGAAGTCGATGGTGACCGTGGCGCTGGTGAGTGCGTCGCGCAGGAGCGGATTGGGGAGGAGATTCACGGTGAACTTATCGCGCGGGATGAAGGGCAGAATGCGCCCGAGGCGGCTGGCCACGGCCGGGAAGGTTTCGTTGGCGATGATGGTTTTCGTGAGCACGGTTTTCCAGGTAGAGGTCGTGGAATCCCCGGCTGCCGCCGTGGCGGGGGGCGTCTCGAGCGCGAGGCCGCGCACGCGCTGGAGGTCGGGCTTTTCTTCGATGAGGAAGATGAGATCGCTCGTGCGCGAGGCAAAGATGCGCCGCGGGGCGGGCTCGGCGGGATCGATCGTGAGGCGCCGGCGGAATTCCCCGTCGAGCTGGTATTCCTTCACCTCGATCCGGTCGGCCACCTGGTCGATGATCCACACGCCGTCGCGGCCGAGGCTGGCATCGAGCGGCTTGGTCAGCTCGGCCAGTTTGAGCGGGCGCGTTTCCGCACCTTCCTTGATGACGACTTTCCCCTCGACGATCGCGGCGAAGGACGCGGGCTTCTGCGCGGTCGCGGGAGCCGGCGGAGCATCGCCGACGGCGAGCGCGGGTACTTGGGGATCAGGCGGGATTTCGCCCGCGAATTCACCGGCCTGGTCGCAGCGCACGAGATGAGGTTTTCCGTCGGGGCCTTCCGCCCAGAGCACGAGTCGTCCGCTCTTGCGCAGTTCGAGGCTGAGCACGCGGCGGATGCGCGGCGATTCGTCGTCGAGCATCCAGTCATTGCAATGGTAGGCGACTCCTTCCACCTCGACGGCGCCGACGCTGTAGCCGCGCGCGGAGTAGAGGCCGGCCGGCAAGACCCGGCCGCCGTCGTCGCGGCCGTCCCATTGCGTGATCAGCCCGTTGAGGCCGATGGCGAAATCCTTTTCCGACGCTTCGCGCGCGAGCACGCGGACGAGCTTGCCGGCCTTGTCGTAGATGCCGAGCGAGAGCGTGCCCTCCATCGGCGGCGGGAGGAAGGTGATGCGGACGGCGCCCTTTTTGGCCGGCGGCGGTGGCGGCGTTTCGGCGTCCTGCGCGTTGGCGGAAGAAAGTAAGCAGTGAGCAGTGGTCAGTAAGCAGACGATCCAGCGCGCGACCTTCTGCTTACTGACGATTGCTGACTGCTTCCGTGGCCGCATCTCACGCATAATAACGCCACTCCAGTTCGGGGAAGAGGTTGTCCCGCCATTCGCAGTTGGCGAGGAAGGTTTCATCCACGTCCTGTGCGCGCACTTGATCGTAGAGCCGGGTGAAACGCAGCAGATGATCCTTGGTCCGCTTCGTGGCGTAGGCGCGCGCGGTGCCCGTCTTCATCAGGAAGGCCCAGTCGCTCGACTGGGCGAGGAGAAGCTCGCGCGCCATCTGCCGCAGGGCGCGGTCGATGAGCGGTGAGACCTCATCCTTCGCCCAATAGACGCGGGCGAGTTCCGTCATGCGTTTCGCCGCCATGTGCAGGTGCGGGTAAATCCACGAGTTCGTGTCGTCGAGCCACACTTCCCAGTAGCCTTTGTGCCCCCAGCTCGAGGCGGAGGGCACGAGGAGCTGATGCGTGTCCTGCGCGGCAAGATAGGCGGACGGGGTGGTGAACTTGAAGGTGTCCTGATCGTAGGCGGCCTTGCGGATGAAGAGATTGAGAAACTCGGGACCCTCGAACCACCAGTGCCCGAACAGCTCCGCATCGAACGGGCTGACCACGATCGGCGGCACGTTCATGTTGCCCCGCAGATGCTGAATCTGGGCGGCGCGTGCGCCCATGAAGTGGCCGGCGTGCGAGTCCGCCGCGAGGAGCGCCCATTCGCGATTGTAGAGTTCCTTCTCCGCGCCGCGACCGGTGATGCGGTGATATTTGAGTCCGGTGAATTTCCGCCGCCCATCCGCGGGCAGGAACTCGCGCAGATTTTCCACCGGGAGATCGAAGCCGATGTCGCGATAGAAATCGCGGTAGGCCGGGTCGCCGGGATAACCTTCCTCCGCGCTCCAGACCTGCCGGCTCGATTCCCGATCGCGCCCGAAGGCGGCCGGCCCCGCGGGGGTGAAGACCGGCGAGTAAATCGCATATCGCGGCCGCGGATTGCCAAACATGATCCCGTGCGAATCGAGGACGAACCAGCGCAGGTTGGCCTCCTGAAGCACCTTGTCGAGCGTCGCGGTGTACGCGCATTCAGGGAGCCAGATGCCGCGCGGATCGCGGCCGAAGATTTCGCGGTAGTGATCCCGCGCCAGGAAGATCTGCGCGCGGACTGATTCGGGAAACGCGGCCATCAGCGGGAGAAATCCGTGCGTTGCCGCGGAGGTGATGATCTCGATGACGCCCCGGTCCTGCAGCGCAGCAAAGGCGCCGATGATATCGCGCTTCCACCGGTTCACATAGGCATCGCGGGCATGCGTGAAGCGGCCCAGGTAGAATCGCGCGATTTCGTTGAGCCGCGGATCTTCACTCGTCCGGTCCACCTCCCGGCGTGCCAGGCCGATGGCGCGGTCCAGGTAGCGCTCAAACCGCTCCTGCAGGAGCGGGTCGCGCAGCATGTGGCAGAGCGGCGGAGTGAGCGAGATCGTGAGCTGAAAGGGGACGCCGTCGTCGGCCAGCCCGCGCAACATCTCGAGCAGGGGCAGATAGGTCTCGACGATCGCTTCGTAGAGCCAGTCCTCCTCGAGAAATTCATCATACTCCGGATGACGCACGTAGGGGAGGTGCGCATGGAGGATGAGGGCGAGGTATCCGGACGAAACCATTCGAGAAGAGTTGAGACGCTATCACCCGAAGAGGAGCGGACAAGCGCAACATGCGCCGTCGAGCCGTGCGCATGGGTCGGCCCGGGCCCATGCCGTGTGCGAGTGGAAAATTTCGCTGGTTGGCCCGTTCTGCTCTCGTATGGTCCTGCCACTTTCCCTCGTCATGGTTCAACGCCTCATCTTCTGCGTTCTTTTCGTCGCCACCGCCTTCACTTTCGATCATGCGAGAGCGGCGGACGATCCCCTGAAAAACCCGAGTCCTGAATACCTCGCGGCTTTGCGCGAGGCCGTGCGGGCGTTCAATGCGCGCGACTTTGCAGCAGCGATCAAGTCGATCGATGCCGCGGAGGCGATCAATCCGCCGAACCCGCTGACGCTCAATACCCGCGGCGCGGCGCTCATCGAGCAAAAGAAATTCGACGAAGGCTCGGCCTTTTGTCGCAAGGCGCTCGAAATCGACCCGAAATTCTATCCCGCGCGTTTCAATCTCTGCGAGGTGCCGCTCGTCCAGAAGCGCTACCCCGAGGCGCGTGCGATGTTCAAACAACTGGTCGATGAGAATCCGAAGGACGAGCTCGCGCAGTTCCGGATCCTGCTCACCTGGCTGCTGGAGAACAATGACGTGGAAGCGCGCCGCGTCCTCGACGCGATTCCGTTCCCGAGCAATACGCCGGCCTACTACTACGGCAATGCCGCGTGGGAATTCGCCCACGGCAATGACGCGGAGGCGAACAAGTGGGTAATGCGGGGAAACTGGGTTTTCAAACCCGATGTCACCGCGAATTTTTCCCAACCCTTCATTGAGATTGGCTGGCTCAAGGCGGTGCCGGCGGTCAGCGCTACGCTCCCCGAACTGGCGACGCCGGAAGCGGCGCCAGCTCCGAAGTTCGAACTCGGAACACCGACTCCGGGAACTCCGCCGGCGGCGGCGAAGTAACGCGCTACGCGGCCTCGACCTGCGAGCGGATGATCAGGGTCATCGCCTTGACCGTCAGTTCGTGGAGATTGAATGGCTTGGCGAGGAAATCGTTGCCTCCGCTCATCAGCGACTGCGTTCGCTTCTCCGCAGTGGCCAGCCCGGTGAGGAAGACGACGGGAGTCTTCGCATGGTGCGAGAGGCCGCGCAGGCGCTGGCAGAGCTCGAAGCCGTCCATGTGCGGCATGTTGATATCGAGGAAGACCAGATCGTAGGTTTCGCTCGCCAGCTCGAGGAGCGCGGCGGAGGGATCCTCCGAAGTCGTGGCCTGGATCATCTGCTCCTCCATCACGAGCTGGACGCACTGGCAATTGCCGGGGTCGTCGTCCACCACATACACGCGCGCTTGCGAGGGATCCTTGAACCGTTCGGGCGCGGGATCGTCGCTCAAGGTGGCGAGAAACTCGATCGTTTGACCGATGGTATGCACGGTCGAGGCGTTGAGTTGATCGGGTGAGGCGGCGAGCGCTTCGAGCAAATTGGCGAAGACCTGCGCGAGGCGATGCACCGCGATGCAATTCGCCGTCCGGGCGCGCTCGGCGTAGGCGACGACGCTCCCGTGGAGATCGACGAGCAGGCTCGGCTGATTCGAGTTTCTCGAGAATGGCTCAAAGGTCTGCCGCATGGCCGGGAGCAGTTCGCCGAGCTGCGGTCCCGCCGGCCGAGCCGAAGTCGTGGTGGCAGCCGGTGAGGCCGGGTTTCCGCGGGAAATGGCGCCGGCAAATTTGATTTGCAGCCGCGCTTCGGCAAGGCTCGCGCTCATCTCGCGAATCTGCTGCTGCGCCTCCTCCAGCCGCGCCGCGAGTTCGATGCTTTGCAAGCGCTGACGCTCGAATCGCTTCTGCATCTCCTTCGGGTCGACCTCGCCGTCCGCCGCCGGCGTCTTCACGTCATCGGTTTCACCGGCCCGGGTCCGCGCGGCGGCCAGTTGCGCTTCGAGCTCGAGCCGCGTTTCCTCGGCCTTGGCGCGAATGGAGTTCCGCTCGCGGGTAACTTCTTCGATCTGCTGGCGGGCATGGTGCAGCGCGATGCGATCGGCCTCAAACTGCTGGGTGGTCCCGATCAGCTGCACCTCGGCCTCCTCCTGGTGGGCGGTCGCATCCTCGACGAGCACTTCGAGGGTCGT
The DNA here is from genome assembly GCA_049690035.1 of Chthoniobacteraceae bacterium. Classification (GTDB taxonomy): domain Bacteria; phylum Verrucomicrobiota; class Verrucomicrobiia; order Chthoniobacterales; family Chthoniobacteraceae; genus Chthoniobacter. The sequence continues at coordinate 32,328 of JBAVML010000094.1, read as the reverse complement.
GATCTTCTCCTGCATGGCCACGAGTTGCTGCCGGAGCGTTTGCCCTTCGTTGCGCGCCTCGCGGACTTCCGACTCGAAGGACGCCAGCTTTTCCCGGGCGGCGGCCAGCTCTCCGCTGGTGGACTCCGTCTCCTGTTCGCGGAACGTGTGAAACTGAGAGCGAATTTTTTCCAGCTCGCGGGCCTGCGCCTGTTCGAGGAGACGCGCGGCGTCCCGCTCCTGAGCGAGGCTCGCGACCTGCGCACGCACCTCGGCCAGCGCCGCGGCGTGTTCGTTGCCGACCTGGAGCGCGGCGGCTTTTGTCTCCGCAAGATCGAGAAATTTTTTGCGCTGCTCATCCAGCTCCGAGGTGAGCTGTTCGACCTGGCGCGCCGCCGTCTCGTACTGGTGCGCCATGATGTCGAGTTGGCGGCGGTATTCCGAGGCTTCGGCTTCGACCTGTTTCTGCGCCTTCCTGGCCGCCTCCCGTTGATACTCGAGTTCCGCGATCTGATCTTCGAGCCCGGAGGTGCGGCTGGAGAGTTCGACGATCTGCGCATGGGCGCTGTCCCGCGCCTGGCGGATGGCGGCGATCTGCTTTTGCACCTCCGTGCTGCGCATTCCGGTCTCGGAATATGCGCGCGTCAAGCCCTCGAGCCGCTGGAGGGTCTCATCGCGTTGCCGGAAAGCTTCATCGCGCTGGCGCTGGGTCTCGTCCCTCTGCCGGAGGATGGCGGCGAGCTCTTCCTGCGCGCGCGAGGCCGTCCGGGCGTGGCGCTCCGCGGCGTTCATCGCTTCATCGCGCTCTCGCAGAATCGTGGTGATTTCTGTGAAATGAGAACGCAGTTCGCGCTCGTTGGAGCGCAGTTCATCGATCTGGATGAGCGCCCTCTCGAGTTGCGAACAGAGATCGTCCCGCTCCTGTTCAGCCTCGCGCGTCTTGGTGCGCGCTTCGCGCGCGGCATGCTGGAGCTGCTCGATCAAGGTGCGGATCTCCAGTGTGGGATCAGATTCCGAGGTGATCGCGTTCACGGGGAGGTTCGTGATCGGCGCAGGCGGCCGGTGCTCAGAGCGGGGCGCATTTGAGTAGAGATCGGATAGTTTTGCGGGTCGCATCGGGCTGGCCCGGGGCGGCAGGACCTGAGCCGGGCATCATTCTTAAAGCACGGCCAATGCCCACGTGGGGCCGCGCCGAGGGAAATCTTGCGCGAAGGCGCAGGAACTTTCCGGCGAGAAACCGGCCCCGGCTGCCTCGGCTATTTCACTCCTGCGACTTGGAAACCTTCCGCCTCGAGAAACGCGCGAATTCGCGCCGCCTGATCGCCCTGCACTTCGATTGTGCGGTCGCGCACCGTCCCGCCGCAGCCGCAGGCCTGGCGCAGCTTTTTCGCCGTCGTTTCGATGAACGAAAGCGGCAGGTGTGTGGCGAAGTCGTGCACGACGATCACTGTCTTCCCGCCGCGCCGGGCCAGTTCGCGGCGGAGGACGACCCGCCCGGGCTTCCAGACGGGCAGCGGCGTCGTGGCTGCCACCGCGGGCTCGGGCCCCGCGGGCAGATTCGGCAGGTCGAGTCCCGCGAAGGCGGAGTTGAGCCCTCCACGCTGGCTCGCGGCGTTGGTGTCGATGCGGCTTTTTGGTTCAGGGCGCATGCAGTGCCAGTAGCCGTGGGCGAGCGCGTCGTCAGCAGATTTTCTTCATCTCAATTCTGCGTGGCTTACCCGTGTCAGCACGATTGCTGCTATTTGATCACGCCATGTCCGCGCCTGCCACAACCGACCGCTCCTCCGACACCTCCGAGTTGGAGATTAAGAATATTCTTCTGCTCGACGACGACACCGAACTCGCCGACACGCTCAAAGCGCTGCTCGAGTCTCGCAATTTTGTCGTCACCACGGCGAACGACGGTGTGGCCGGGCTGCGCGAGGTCATGGGCATGGATTTCGATGTGATCATCTGCGACATGCTGATGCCCGGGATGCCTGGCGACATGTTTTACCTCGCGGCGAAAACGGTGAAGCCTGCGATGGCCGATCGTTTCCTTTTCATCACCGGCCATCGGGGCAATCCCAAGGTCGATGACTTCCTGCAGAGCATCGATGCGCAGGTCATCTTCAAGCCGGTGATGACAGACGACCTCGTGCGCATGATCTCGCTGGTGCTGCAGCAGAGCGCGAAGCGGTAGCGGCGTCAGCCCGCCTTGGCGTAGAGCTGGTTGTTCTCGTCGAGGTCCTTGATGACGGTGCAGAGATAGACCGGCTCGGGGTGAAGATCACGGTATTTGGTGATCTCGACTTTGTTCAGCACGCGGAAGCCGTAGCGCTCGAACATTTTCGTGCTGCGGCGATCTTCAAACACGACCATCTGGCCAAAGACGCGCTTCTCGCCGCGGTCGTGCAGATATTTCAAATACGAATCCATGAGCGCGCGGGTGTGCGCCACGCTGCGCGCATCGGCGAGCAGATTGATGTGAAAATGAGCCGTGCGGCGTGGCGCCGCCGGCACTTCGCGCCACGCCTGGCGCAGGATCCACTGCACGAACTTCTTCGACGCTGCGTTGTAGCGCGGGTAGCGCGCGATGCCGCGGAGGAAGAGCGCGATGTTGTTCCAGGCGTTGTAGAGCTGCTGTTTCCACGGATGGCGCGAGCCGAGCAGGTAGCCGCGGATTTCATCATTCACCAACAGCACGAAAGAACTCTCCGGCTCCCAATCGGTGTAATACGCGGTGAGGTAGTCGGCGAAGATCTCGCGGTCCTCGAAGATCGGGTCTATCGGGTTGCCGAGGAAGCCGGTTTCGCAGCACAGCTCGCGGACGCGGGCACGATCTGCGGCCTGGAATGGGCGGAGGGTGAAGCGCTTTTCGTTAGCCATCGGAAAGGTTCGTAGCGTTCGACGACTCCGCAGCAAAGGTCAATTGGCGCAGGCACCTGCACTCGTGGTGGAGGCAATCCAGCGGCGAATCTTCAACGAACTCCCGCTCTCCGCCGACGAAGCGCTCCAGCGAGCGTGAAGCAGAGCAAGGTCAGCAAACCCGCGCCCGGCTCGGGAACGTATGCGAAGAGCACCACCGAGTAAATCGACGACCGTGCCCTTCGGACTCGGATCGACGCCGGAGAAGACGGTGTGGAATTGGTTGTCGGTGTCCAGCAGATCGATGCGAGTGACGAAGCCGTTGCCGTTTGTCTCGCGCACGCCCGTCGCCAGCACCGGGCTGGCGTAGCCGAGCGTGAGTTGCTCGACCGTCGCCGACGCTGCCGTGGAAGTTGTTGTCGAATCGGCCCGCCGCCGAAGTGAAGGAGTCGTTCCCCGACCCTCCGACGATGTGTTTAAGCCGCTAGAAATTCCGCGCATACGCGCCATTGGCGAAAAAAAGATCCGTCGGCGTGGCGTCGTTCCAGACGATCGGCACGGTCTGGTTGAAAAAATCTGCCGAGAACGACCCCGTTTCCGTCTCCCGGTAGCGGCCTACCGAGCCCGGTCGTGTGCCCGGATGACCTCACGGTAGAGAGCGAAGAGTCGGCCGAAGATGTGCGTCCAGGAGTATTGCGCGGAAACCAGTCGACTGATGCGGTCCCCACTGGAGCCATCCGGCTGGCGGCTCGTTTCCTCGATGGCTGTGGCCAGTGCGCCCGCCGAGTTTTCCCGCGCCCACAGCGTCTGGTCGCTGTGGATGATGCGATCCATGTAGCTTCCTCGAATCCCGATGACCGGCGTCCCGCACGCCTGGGCCTCGAGCGTGACGAGACCGAATGTTTCCTGGACCCCGGGGTGGACGAAAAGATCGGCCGCACGGTAAAGAGCGGCGAGCTGTCGAGGGTCGGCGCTGTAGGAAAGATGCGTGACGGCGTGTTGCGGATCGCGGAGCGAGGATCGAAGCGCATCCAAGTCCGTGCGTTGCAAGCCGTCTCCCACGACGAACAGGTGGAACCGGTCGGGGAAGCGCTCGGACAGTTCGCGAAAGGCGGCGAAGAGCGTGTGCGTATTTTTTTCCTGCGCCAGTCGGCCGACGTAGAGCAGCAGCGTGCTTTCGCGTGGAATGTGGTACTCACCGCGGATGTCTTCGCCGGGTTCCTCGGTGGGATGAAAGACGCCGGTATCCACGCCGAGATCGGTGTCCGTCACATTTTTCACGCCCCACTCGGTGAGCAGCGCGCCGAGCGCAGGCGAAGGCACCAGTGTCCGCTCGAAGCGGTTGTAGAGATTGCGGATGTAGCGCTGGGAGAAATCGAGGAAGAACTCCGTGACGGCGCGGCCGCAGAATTTTTCCGCCGTGCGCACGTAGGCTTCGGGAAAATGCGAGTGGTAAAACCCAACCACGGGGATCCCGAGCGCCGCGCCCGTATGCACCGCCTTCCAGGCGACCTGATACGGATCGCTGCTCTCGATCAGGTCCGGCCGCTCGCGCTCGATGATCCGTTCGACCGCCTCGAGCCGCAGCAGCACACGGTAGCGGGAAGTGCGTGAGACCAGCGGCGACTTCAGGATGTAAGTCCGCGCCCGATCCGTCTCGATCCGCTCATCGCGCTCGCCGGGGATGATGAGCACATGTTCGTCACGCTCCGTGTGCTCACGAATGTAGCGCACTTTCTCCGAAACGTAGCGCTTCACCCCGCCGCTCAGCGGCGAATAAAACTGCGTGAGATCGCAGATCTTCACGCTCGAGTATGCAAAATCAGTGCTCGAACTGCGCCAGGTACTTTTCCGCTTCGAGCGCGGCCGCGCAGCCTTGACCGGCGGCGGTGATCGCCTGGCGATAGACGTGATCGGCCACGTCGCCCGCCGCGAAGACGCCGGGGACATTCGTCCGCGTGCCGCCTTTTTGGAGGAGGTAACCGTTCTCGTCCATGTCGAGTTGGCCCTTGAATGGCGCCGTATTCGGCGTGTGGCCGATGGCGACGAAGACGCATTTCACTTCGAGCTCGCGCTCGTCGCCGCCATCGGTGGCGCGGACTTTCAGCGCGCGCATTTCGCCGGTTTCGTCGGCGAGATATTCCACCGGCACGGTATTCCAGACCGGCTCGATCTTCGGGTTTGCGAGTGCGCGTTCGGCCATGATCTTCGACGCGCGCAGCGCGTCGCGCCGGTGGATGAGATACACCTTGGAAGCAAACCGCGTGAGGAAGGTCGCCTCCTCCGCCGCGGAGTCGCCACCACCAATCACGGCCACCGGCACGTTGCGATAGAACGCGCCGTCGCACGTCGCGCACGAAGTCAGGCCGTGTCCGACGAGTTGTTTTTCGTTTGGCAAGCCGAGCCATCTTGCGCTCGCGCCGCTCGCGATGATGAGCGTGCGCGTCTCCTGCCATTCACCATCGAGCTTCACCCGCACGAAACTGTCGCCCGGCTCGAACGCCTCCACCGTCGCGTAGCTGAAGCGCGCGCCGAACCGCTCGGCCTGCGACTTCATGTTCATGATCAGCTCGGGTCCATTGATGCCCTCGGGGAAGCCGGGAAAATTTTCGACCAGCGTCGTCGTCGAGAGCTGGCCGCCGGGTTCGTGGCCTTCGAGGACGAGGGGGGAAAGATTGGCGCGAGCGGCGTAGATGGCCGCGGTGAGGCCGGCGCAACCGGTTCCAACGATGATGACTTTTTCCATGGGAGGCAGGAGTAAAGCGGACGCTGTCGGACGCTGCAAACGCGGAAAGTGTCACCTTGAATTCCCCCGGCTCCCATCCCGAGCAGGACCGGCCGGGACCGGGCCGATGAAGCGGCTTGCGCGAAGCGCGGGATGCTGAAAGAAAAGACGCGCATGCACGAAGGCAGCATCCTCATCCGCCTCCCCGTGGACGTCCGCGAGATCGAGCGGCTCAACACCCTGGTGCGCCGCTTCGGCGAACTCCACGAGGTTCCGTCGCGCGCGCTGTATGCGGTGAATCTCGCGCTCGACGAGCTCGTGACGAATACCATCCTCTATGGATTCGAGGACACCGCGGGGGAGTGGTTCCGCGTCCGGGTGGAAGTCCGCGGCACCGAGCTGCACGGCGAACTCGTGGATGAAGGCCGGCACTTCAATCCGCTCGAAGCGCCCGCGCCCGATCTCGATGCGCCCCTCCGCGAGCGCGAAGTGGGCGGCCTCGGCATCCATCTCGTCCGCAGCCTCATGGACCGGCTGGATTATCGCCGCGAGGAAACAAAGAATGTGCTCACCCTCATGAAGCGAATCCGGTAGTCTGCGTCCCGCTCCCACCGCCATGCAAATTCAGGAAGAAAAACTGGGTGACATCCTCGCGCTGACCATCTCCGAGCATCTGGACACGTCCTCGTCCACGACGTTCGAGAAGCGGTTGCTCGGCAGCATCGATCACGGCGAGCGGCGCATCCTCGTCGATTGCGCACCGCTCGATTACGTGAACAGCGCCGGGCTCAAGGTCTTCCTGCTCGCGGCGAAAAAGCTGGAGGCGGTCGGCGGCAAGCTGGTGCTCTGCGCGCTCGCGCCGAGCGTCCTGATGATTTTTGAAATGATCGGTTTCACCCGCATCATGAAGATCGTGCCCACGCGCGAAGAGGCCTTGCGGATCCTGCGTGGTGAAGCAACGCCGGCGTGAACGGCGGGAGGCACGCCGCGAGTTGACACAGGCGTCCCGCCCGCGGCACGCGGTTGATCGGCGCCGTCGCTCCGGATGAAAGCGACGCTGGCCAGACGCCTCGTGATCTGGGTCGGCGTGCCGGCCGCGCTGCTCTTCGCCGCGATCCTCTGGTTTTCCACGCTCCGCAGCGTGCGTCGCGTGGTCGCCGCCACCGAGGCCACGGCCCGCGCCACCGCCCGCTTCCAGGCGGCGCGTCTGGATGGCCAGCTGCGCGAAGCTGGGAAGATCGCCACGATGCACGGCCGGACGCTCGAGTCGGGAATTTTTCATACGCGCGCGGAACTGGAAAATTACCTCCGCGTCACAGTCGAGATGAACCCCGAGATTTACGGGAGCTGCCTCGCGTTCAAGCCTTATGGCTTCGACCCCGAGCAGAGCGCCTATGCGCCTTACTACTACCGCTCGGCGCGCGGCGCCGAGTTCGTCGAGCTCGGCACGCCGGACTACAACTACTTCCAGTGGGACTGGTATCGCGAGCCGCGCGATGTCGGCCACCCGATCTGGACCGAACCCTACTTCGACGAGGGCGGCGGCAACACGCTGATGACCACTTACTCGGTTCCTTTCCGCAAGGACGACTTGTTCTGGGGCATCGCCACCATCGACATCGCGCTGACCCAACTCCTCGCGGAAACGCAGTCCATCGTCGCCGGCCGCTCCGGCTACGCGATGATCATCACGCACACCGGACGCTTCCTCGCTTACCCGGACTCCACCGTGATCATGAAAGCCGCGCTCCAGGACTCGAACCCCACGCTCGCGCGCCGGATGAGGGGCGGCGAGGAGGGCTTCCAAAACACCCGCGAACCCCTGCGCGGCCGGAACGCCTGGGTCGCCTTCGCGCCGATCCAGGCGGGCGGCTTTTCGCTGGCGATCGTGTATCCGGAAAATGAGGTGCTCGCCGGAGCGTTCGACCTTCAGCAGGAGCAACTCGCCCTTGGGTTGATCGGCCTCGCCGCGCTCTTTGGCGCGCTCTTTTTTGTGGCGAAGTCAGTGAGTCGGCCGATCAGCGAACTCGCTCTCGCCGCGCAGGAAGTCGCGGAGGGAAATCTCGATCAACGGCTGCAAGTCGATGCGCCCTTCGAGGAGGTGCGGCACCTTACTCAAGCGTTCAACAAGATGACCCGCGACCTGCAGATGCGCATGCAGGAGCTGCGCTACACCACCACGGTGAAGGAGCGCATCGAGGGCGAGCTCAGCGCCGCGCGCAGCATCCAGATGAGCCTCATCCCGAAAAAATTCCCCGCTTTTCCCGAGCGGCGCGAGATCGACCTGCACGCGCTAGTGAAGCCCGCGCGCGAGGTCGGCGGCGACTTCTACGACTTTCACCTTATCGAGGATGACTGGCTCTGCTTCTTCATCGGCGATGTCTCGGGCAAAGGAGTGCCGGCCGCGCTCTTCATGGCTGTCACCAAAACGTTGCTTAAAGCAAGCTCGTCAAAACCCGGCGCAGCGGCTGAGATGCTCGCGAAGGTGAATAATGAACTCTGTGATCAGACGGACAGCGGCATGTTCGTCTCGCTGATCTACGCGATGCTCGACCTGCGCACCGGCGCTCTCGAACTTGGCAGCGCCGGGCACCCTTCACCCTTCATCCTCGGCGGCGACGGTGTCGTCACGCCCATGGACACGCGCCGTAACGTGGCGCTCGGCGCGATCCGCGAGCTCGACTACCAGATCACCCACGCGCAGCTCGCGCCGGGCGATGCGCTCTTCCTCTACACCGACGGCGTCACCGAGGCGCTGAATTCGTCCCAACAATTCTACACCCCGGCCCGGCTCCAGATCGCCCTCAAGGATCTCGCCCGGCTGCCGGCGGATAAAATCACACGCGGCGTGGTCCAGGATGTGCAAACATTCAGCGCCGAACGTGAGCAATCCGACGATATCTCTGTGATGGCCGTGCGCTGGCTCGGTCCCGCAACCGCAGCAACCAACCCCAGTTGAAAAAACCTCCCGCCATGGCGATCAAAAAGAGCGACCTCGCTCCCGTTAAGAACTTCGTGCTCGATACCAACGTCCTGATCCACGACCCGCAGTCGATGTTTCAGTTTGAAGAGAACACGGTCTGGATACCCATCGAAGTCCTCGAAGAACTCGATCGTTTCAAAAGCGAAAGCACCACCCGCGGCGCCAATGCCCGTGAGGTCCACCGCCGGCTCGGCGAACGTTTCCGCAACAAGACGCAGATGAAGGAAGGCGTCGCCCTGGAGAATGGCGGTCGCTTGCAGGTCTGCATTCACCCCGCCTTCAACAGCGAACGGAACGACGCGAAACTGCTCAGCGAATCGCCGCGCTTCGAGATCGTCAGCCGGCTTTTCCCCGACCTCGAATCCACCGACAACCGCATCCTCGCCAGCGCCGCCTACGTCGCGGATACGCAGCAGCACGGGATCCTCGTCACCAAGGATCTGAACATGCAGCTCAAGGCCCGCGCCCTCGGCATTGAGGCGCAGGACTACCGCACCGATCGCGTCGAGGACAACGACATCCGCCGTACTCAGCGCCGCAGTGAAAAGGACGAATACGAGTCCATCGACATTCCCGGCCACAAGCTCCAGGCCTTCGCCAGCCAGCAGGAGATCATCATCGAGAGCGAGCGCGACTTTCTCCCGAATGAATACGTGCTGCTCCGCAACGAGGAAGAGCCCACGCACGCCATTCCCGCGCGGCACATCGGCGCGGGCGAATTCGTGAAGCTGCAAAACGATCACATCAACATCCGCGGCGGCCGCAGCCTCCAGGCGGCGAATCTCGGCCAGCGCTTCTTCCTCGATGCGCTCTACGATCCGAGCATCACGCTCATCACCGTTTATGGAAAAGCCGGCACCGGCAAGACGCTGCTCAGCGTCGGTGCGGCGCTCGAGCAGGTGCAGGAGGGCGATTACGAGAAGATGCTCATCACCCGCGTGATCATGCCCACCGGCCGCGACATCGGTTTCCTCCCCGGCCGCATGGAGGAGAAGATGCAGCCGTGGTTGCAGCCCGCCTACGATGCGCTGGAGCAGCTCCTCGCGCGCCCGCGCAAACCCGAGAAATTCGAGAAGAAAAAGCAGAGCAACCGCAAGTCTGACACCGCGTTCCCATCATCGGCAAACGGCAACGGCCAGGGCAAAGTCGCGCGCCCGTACGAAAGCCTGATGCAAAGCGGCGTGCTTGAAATCGAAGCCATCGCGCACATCCGCGGCCGGTCCATTCCGCGCGCCATCTTCATCGTCGATGAAGCGCAGCAGCTCACGCCGCACGAGGCCAAAACGCTCGTCACCCGCATGGGAAAAGGCTCGAAGATCATCCTCATCGGCGACCTCGCGCAGATCGACAATCCTTACGTCGATGCGCACACCAACGGCCTCGTCTTCACCCGCAACCGCCTGCAAGGCCAGCCCTTCATGGCGCATGTGAACCTCTTCAAAGGCGAGCGCAGCGAGATGGCTGAAGTGGCGGCGAATTTGATGTAGATGGTGAAGGATGTCTTGCGCGACTGCGATCAGACGCGCGTGGACCTCCGCCGATCCGTCCTCGAATCCGCCGGCGTCCGCTGCTTCGTCCGCAACGAGGCCACCCACAGCGCCATCGTCGGCGGCCTGATGGTGGCCTTCTTTCCCTTACCCGATTTTTTCCCCACCCTCTGCATCGTCGATGACGAGCAGTATGAGGCGGCGATGGAACTCCTACGCGGCTAACCGCCGGAAGCGGGGCCGAGGGGCGAACCGTTGTTGCGGGCTTCTCTTGCGTTTGAACGCCCGCGGCGGGGCTTTAGAATTACCCGCGGCGGCGACGAACTGCGAGGGCGAGCGTACCGACGCCAAGCAAGCATACAGTTCCGGGCTCGGGAACCGACTGAACCAGATTACCCCTAATCTCACCTCCCCCGTTCTGTGATGTATGGACATTCATGTAGAAGCGGCCAGCGAGCAGGGCTGGCTCGTCCGCTTCCAGTATTGTCACCGTACCATTGAACCCGCCGGAACTCGCGGATGCGGACCAACCAGTGAGAGTATCCAAGCCATACTTCACACTAGCGGTTTGGTTGAAGGCAGCCACGCCGGAGCCAGTGGTCGGTCCGTGAAGATGCCCGGCCGACGCGTTGCCACTGAGATTGAAGAAACCATTCGCTGTCCCCCAGCCTGTATTCAACGTCAGGAGATTCGAAACGTCGTCATACGAGATTCCCAAATTGATTTCACCGCCAGATCCGACCGGGTTCGGCGTGGTCGATACCGCCGTCGTCTCATTCCCACTGCGCAGACCAAAGCCCGCCAATCCTTGGAGATCGAACTGAATAATCGTGGCTTGGGCTTGAATAGCTGCGAGGCCAAGGATTGTAGCGACGAAGAGTGTTTTCATATTCAGGGGCGGACGCCAAAAACCAGCGCATCGGTTACGAGATTGGATCCGGGCTGGGCAAGCGTTTTAATTGCTTTTGTTCGTCGCTAAACCACATCAGCACTCAGCTTGCCCAGACTTTGGCGCTGCCGCTTCGCCGCGAGCACTGCTTCGATTTTGCCCAGCGGCAGCGTGTTCACCACGTCCTGCCGCGTGAGCCAGCCTTTGCGCGCGGTGCCGATGCCGAACCACAGGAATTGCAACTGCGCGGTGTGGTGCGCGTCGGGGTTGATCGCGCATTTCACGCCCTTTTCCTTGGCGAGCGGCCACCAGCGCCAGTCCATGTCGAGGCGGCGCGGGTTCGCATTCAGTTCGATGATCGTGCCGGTTGCGGCGGCGGCTTCGATGATCGCGGGGGCGCCCACCTGGTAGCCATCGCGGGAAAGGAGCAGCCGGCCGGTGAGGTGGCCGAGCATGGTGACGTGCGGATTCTCCATCGCGCGGATGATGCGCTTCGTCATTTCCGCCTCGGGCAAATTGAAGACGTTGTGCACCGAGGCCACGGCGTAATCGAGCTGCGCGAGCACTTCATCCGGGAAGTCGAGCGAGCCGTCTTTCAAAATATCGACCTCACTGCCGGCGAAGAGCTTGAACGTGCCGCCGTAGGTTTCGTTCAACGCGCGGATCTCCGCGACCTGCGTCAGCAATCGCTCCGCGTCGAGCCCGTGCGCTTGAAAGGACGACTTCGAGTGATCCGCGATGCCGAGGTATTGCAACCCGAGCTCCTGCGCGGCGTCCGCCATCTCGGCGAGCGTGCTCCGGCCGTCGCTGGCCGTGGTGTGATTGTGAAAAGTCCCGCGCAGGTTCTCTGGCTCGATCAGGTCGGGGAGCGTGTGATTCTCCGCCGCGGCAAATTCCCCGCGATCCTCGCGCAGCTCCGGCTCCACGTAGTCGAGGCCGAGCGCACGATACAGCTCGGCCTCCTCGCGGATTACCGGGATCGGCAGTGGCTCAGTCTTAATTTTTTCGACCGGCCCGAGCCGGTATTCATTGAGCGTCCAGCCGCGGGCGAGCGCGCGCTGACGCATGATGATGTTGTGCTCCTTCGAGCCGGTGAAGTAGTTCAGCGCGAAGGGATATTCCGTGTCCTTCACCACCCGGAGATCGGCCTGGATGCCGGACTTCAGCCGCACGCTCGATTTCGTCGCACCATGCGCCATCACGCTCTCGACGTTCTCGTGGTGAACGAAGAAGTCGGAGACCTCCGCCGGTTCTTTCGTCGAGACGAGGAAATCGAGGTCGCCGACCACTTCCTTGCGTCGGCGGTAGCTGCCGCAGACGCTCACCCGCGTCACTGCCGGATGTTGGCGCAGATCGTCGAGCATGCTCTCGGCGTCGGACGCGATGTCACCGAGCCGGAAGCGCCCCGCGTGTTTCGCCCGGGCCGCGATCGCCGCGAGGATGTTGTCCGCGGTCTTCTTCCCAAAGCCCGCGAGCGTGGCGACTCGACCGTCGTTCACTGCCGCGGTGAGCTCCGCGATCGAGGTGACGCCGAGCTTTTCCCACAGCGCCTTGATCTTTTTCGGTCCGAGTCCCTGCAGATCGAACAGCTCAAACAGCGTCGCGGGAAACTCCTTCTTCAACTCCTCGAAATAGTGCAACTCACCCGTGTTCACGAGTTCCGCGATCTTGTCCGCGATGGCTTTGCCGATGCCGGGGACGTCCGGGTGGCTACTCGCATCGGCGAAGTCGTCGAGCCGTCCGGCGAAGGTCTCGAGCGCCCGCGCTGCGTTCGTGTAGGCACGGATTTTGAACGGGTTCTCGCCCTTCAACTCGAGGAGCTGGGCGATCGACTCGAAGATGTCGGCGATCTGGTCTTTGGTAATTTGAGCCATGCGCGGAGCGGAAATCTACGGCGCGAAAGCGAGTCGTGTCACGAGTTTGCACGCACGCGCTGCGCCGCATCCGATCCATTCCTTGACCGCGCGGGATGGTCGCGATACTAAGACCACTCTTTCATGCACCACGTCTCCACCGCCAAAGCAAAACGACCGCTCGCGAGCTCCCGCTCGATGTGCGTCCGTTTTGTCATTTGGGCCGCGGCCCAAAGCGGTGGGAAGAATTAGTGCCGATCTCTTAAGCAACTTTTTCCAACAAACCCACCGCCGGCCAATGGCGGTGGGCTTTTTGTTCCCGTCATCGGCTGGCTCCCACAAACCGAGCCATATGAACCTCCGACCCGCCGCGTCTCCCGCGGCCCGCACCAGACCCCGGGGCAGTCCCGACTTCGTGGACGATGATGTCTTCCTGCTGGGACTGCTCTATCTCGATCTCGGACTCGCCCCCGAGGACGCCTTCCGTTCCGCGCTCGCCGACTACGAGTGCATCGTGGAAAGGAGCGAGCCATGTCCGCGCTGAGCGCTTCCACCCTGCGCAAGGTCGCGCCGCCGACTTGGCTGGTCCTGTCTGCCTTCGCCGCTGTGTACGTGATCTGGGGCTCGACCTATTTTGCGATTCACCTCGCCGTGCAGACGATGCCGCCGCTGCTCATGGCGGGCGCACGTTTCCTCATCGCCGGGGTCGTCCTTTACGCGATCATGCGGCGGCGCGGCGATGCGCGCCCGGAGCCGATCCACTGGCGGGATGCCTGGATCATCGGCGCGCTGCTCCTGCTCGCGGGAAATGGCGGCGTGAGCTGGGCGCAGCAGACCGTGCCATCGGGCATCTCCGCACTGGTCGTCGCCGCGACCCCGCTCTGGATGAACCTCATCGACTGGCTGCGTCCCGCGGGCAAGCGGCCGGGCGCCGCAGTCTTCGCGGGGCTGGCCCTCGGCTTTGCGGGGGTGGTCCTGATTGGTTTCAGCCGCGATCACGTCGGCCAGCGCATCGTCAGCCCGATCGGGGCGGCTGTGCTTCTCCTCGCCACGCTGTGCTGGGCGTTTGGCTCCGTCTTTTCCCGCCATGCGCGGCAACCGGCCTCGCCCCTGCTCGCGATCAGCATGCAGATGATCACCGGCGGTGCGACGCTGCTCCTCGCCGGTGCGGCAGGCGGTGAATTGACGCGCGTTCACCCAGCCGCCTTCTCGCAGGCCTCGGTGATCGCGTTCATTTATCTCACGTTCTTCGGCTCGCTCGTGGGCTTCACCGCTTACGTCTGGCTCCTGCAGGTGAGCACGCCCGCGCGCGTCTCGACCTACGCGTTTGTGAATCCCTTTATCGCGGTGTTGCTTGGCTATTTCTTCCTCGCCGAGCCTCTGCCCGGCAGCGTGCTCGCCGCCGGCGCCTTGATCATCGCCGCCGTGATCCTGATCGTGCTGCAGAATGTGCAGCGCGCCGCACGTCAGGACGCTTGACGCCGGGCGGTGCGGTCGCCTCGACTGGCGCGGTGCCCGTGCTCCTCATCGCCACCATCGTCGTCCTCGCGTATTTGCTGGGATCGATCCCGTTTGGCTTGATCGTGGCGAATTCGCAGGGCGTGGACCTGCGCGCACACGGCAGCGGCAATATCGGCGCGACCAATGTCTGGCGAGTGATGGGGAAAAAGTGGGGCCTGATCACCTTCTTCGCCGACCTGATTAAGGGCGTGATCGCCGTGAAGCTCGCAATGTGGATGGCTGGGCACTGGCCGATCCACGTGCCGCTGCCGCACGGTCACGAACGCATCGAGTTTTTTGATCGCGGCTTCGCTGGCATCGCCGCGGCGATCGCGTGCATCCTCGGTCACAATTTTCCGGTGTGGCTGAAGTTCAAGGGGGGCAAGGGTGTGGCCACTTCGCTCGGCGTGATCTTCGGAATGATGCCGATCCCCGCGCTCATCGTCTTCGGCATCTGGGCGCTCGTCTTCAAGACCTCGCGCTACGTGTCCCTCGCCTCGCTCATCGGCGCAGTGTCGTTGCCGCTCACGGTCATCGCACTGATGATCGTCGGGCCGCGGGACGGCTGGGCGGCGGTGAATAGCTGGGCGTATTTCTACTTTTCCGTCGCCGCCGCGCTGATGGTCGTGAGGCGGCATCAACCGAACATCAAGCGACTCGTCGCGGGCACCGAGTTGCGGTTCGGAGCAAAAAAAGAAGACGAAAAGGCGGAGCCGACGCAGCCATGAGTTTCACGCACGCGGGCATCATCGGCGCCGGCAGCTGGGGCACTGCGCTCGCGCTGCTCCTAGATGAAAACAAGCTGCCCGTCACCGTCTGGGGCCACGACGAAACGCACATCACGCAGGTCGCCAGCGAACACGCCAACACCGCCTACCTTCCCGGCATCGCCGTGCCGGAGCGCATCCGCTTCACCGCCGAACTCGACGCCCTCGCCGGCTGCGATCTCGTGCTCCTCGTGACGCCCTCAAAGGCGCTGCGCGAAGTGACCTCGCGCCTCTCGACCGTCGCCCTGCGCGAGGACGCCGTGCTGCTTTCCTGCACCAAGGGCGTCGAGCGCGGCAGTGGCCTGCGCATGAGCGAGATCATCGCCGAGTCCTTTCCGCGCAATTCCGTCGCCGTGCTCTCCGGCCCGAGCCATGCGGAGGAAGTCGCGCGCCGCATGCCCACCGCGATCGTGCTTGGCTGCGGTGACCCTGCCGTCGGGCAGCGGCTCCAGCAGGCGTTTTCCACCTCGTTCTTTCGCGCCTACACGAATGACGACGTCGCCGGCATCGAACTCGGCGGTGCGCTGAAAAATATCTTCGCCCTCGCCGCCGGTGTGAGCGATGGCCTCGGCCTCGGCGACAATTCCAAGGCCGCGCTCGTCACCCGCGCGCTCGCCGAACTCGTCCGCCTCGGCACCGCGCTCGGCGGCCGGCGCGAGACTTTCATGGGCTTGAGCGGCATCGGCGACCTGATGGTCACCTGCTTTTCCCGCCACAGCCGCAATCGCGCCGTCGGCGAACGGCTCGGCCGCGGCGAAACGCTCGCCGCCATTGTCTCCTCGATGAACATGGTCGCCGAAGGCGTTCCCACCACCTACAGCGCGCACGAATGCGCCCGCCGCCTCGGCATCGTCACGCCGATCATCGACGAAATGCGCGCCCTGCTCGACGGCGTTCATTCACCGCGAGAAACGCTGGCCAATCTCCTCGGCCGCGATCCGCGCAACGAACTGGAATAAGAAGCGGCGTCGGCTCCCTTACAGCCCCGAGCCGGCCTGCAGCGTCTGACGGCCCTCGTAGATGACGTCCTTGTAGGTCGCACCGGCGGGGATCATCGGGAGCACGTGCTCGGTGAAAGGCACCATAACCTCGAGCACGCACGCGCTCTTCTCCGCGAGGAACCAATCCAGCGCGGCGGCGAGATCCTTCTTGTGAATCACGCGGCGGGAAGGCACGCCGAAGCCCTCGCAGATCTTCATGAAATCGGGGTAGATCGTGTTCATGTCGGCGACCACTCGGGCTTCGTCTTCGAAGAGACCGAGGAAGGTGTGGCCGCGATTGGAGGCAAAGAAGCGGTCTTCCCATTGCACCACCATGCCGAGGTGAAGATTGTTCAGCACCATCGCCTTGGCATTGATGCCTTCCACGCGGGCGCAGGCGAGTTCCTGGATGTTCATCACGAAGGAACCGTCGCCGTCGATGTCGATCACCTGCTTGTCCGGGAACGCCACCGCCGCGCCGATCGCGGAGGGATAGCCGTAGCCCATCGAGCCGAGGCCGGCGCTGGTAATCAGCGTGCGCGGGTGATCGAAGTCGTAGAACTGCGCCGCCCACATCTGATGCTGCCCCACGCCAGTGGTGATGATCGCCTCGCCCTTGGTCATCTTGTAGAGCTGCTCGATCGCGTACTGAGGCTGAATCGCGTCTTCGGTGTCCTGATAGGTGAAGGGATACTTCGCCTTCCACTCGGCGATCTGCGCGCTCCATTCCGGGTAGCGGTTGAAGCCGCTCGCCTTGCGCTCAAAGCCCGCGTTGGCGAGCAGTTCGTTGGTCCGTTTCAGCGCGTATTTCACGTCGCTCAAGATCGGCAGCTTCACGACCTTGTTCTTGTTGATCTCCGAGTTGTCGATGTCGATGTGGACGATCGTGCCGT
The DNA here is from genome assembly GCA_049690035.1 of Chthoniobacteraceae bacterium. Lineage (GTDB taxonomy): Bacteria > Verrucomicrobiota > Verrucomicrobiia > Chthoniobacterales > Chthoniobacteraceae > Chthoniobacter. The sequence continues at coordinate 15,425 of JBAVML010000094.1, read as the reverse complement.
GCTTGGCGAACTCGCTGATCTTACCCGTCACGCGATCATCGAAGCGCACGCCGATCGCGAGCAGGAGGTCGGCTTCGTTCACCGCGTTGTTCGCATACACGGTGCCGTGCATGCCCAGCCATTTCAGGGAAAGCTCATGCGACTCGGGGAAGCAGCCGATGCCCATCAGCGTGGTCGCCACGTGGATTTGCGTGCGCTCCGCGAATTCCTTCAACTCCGCGCTCGCGTTGCCCGAGAGCACACCGCCGCCGACGTAGAGCATCGGCTTCTTCGCCTGACGGATGAGGCCTACGAGTTCGTTCAGCTCCGCGTCGCTGCAGTGCACCACCGGGTTGTAGCCGCGCAGGTTGACCTCGGCGGGGAAAATGGGCTGCGTCTCGCCCATCTGGATGTTCTTCGGAATGTCGATGAGCACCGGCCCCGGACGCCCGCTCTGCGCGATGTAAAACGCCTCCTTCACGATTCGCGCGAGGTCGTTGATGTCCGTCACCAGATAGTTGTGCTTCACGATCTGCGCAGTCACGGAGAACACGTCGGTTTCCTGGAACGCGCCCTTGCCGATCATCGCCTGCGGCACCTGTCCGGTGATCGCCACCAGCGGCGTCGAGTCGAGATACGCGTCGGCGATGCCGGTCACCAGATTCGTCGCCCCCGGACCGCTCGTCGCCATCACCACGCCCGCCTTGCCCGTGGCCCGCGCGTAACCCTCAGCCGCAAACACGCCACCCTGCTCATGGCGCGGCAGGATGGTGCGGATCTTCTTCGACTTCGTGAGCGCCTGGTGCATCACCATCGAGGCCCCGCCGGGATAGGCGAAAATCGTATCGACGCCCTCGCGCTCGAGCGCTTCGACGAGGATCGAGGCCCCGTTCATTTTCGGTCCGCGCTCGCTCTGCGGCGCGGGGGTGGAGGTGGCTTCGGAGGTCGTGCTGGCCGTGGTCGTTTTCATGGGAAAAGAGGCGCGGACGATACAGGCGCGAGGCGGCTTCGGCAAGCACGGCTTTCCCGACTGTCCTGCGCCCGGGAGTCGGGACGCGCCGGAGATCGCGTCGATCCGGCCCCGGGCTTGAAGCACGCAAGCCTCTGAATTGCCCTAATCGTGATGCCGAAATCCGATCTTCGTGGGCAACCTCCCGGCGCGCCTTCCCTTTCCTCCAGCCATCCAACGCTCCATCGTTCCATGAAAATGATCCCACGCTCACTCCCCGCGCTCGTCACGGCGCTGCTCGCGTCCGCTGCATTCGCGGCGGACGAAGTGAACATCACCATCAAGACCCTGCGCGCGCAGATGCGTTATGACACGACGGAGTTCGACGTGAAGCCGGGGCAGAAGGTGAAGCTCGTTTTCCAAAACGAGGACGACATGCCGCACAACCTGTGTTTTTTCCAGCCGGGCACGGACGTGATCGCGGCGGCGAACCAACAGATGGAAAAGCCCGAGGAGGCGCTGAAGCGCAATTGGATCCCCGACGACCCGCGGATGTGGCTGCACTCGAAGCCGCTGAACCCGAAGGAGACCGACACGCTCACTTTCACCGCGCCGGAAAAGACGGGCGTGTATCCGTTCGTCTGCACCTTCCCCGGCCATGCGGCGATCATGAATGGCAAGATGACGGTGGCGGAGCCGGCCAAGCCGGGGCCGACGCTGACGGACCTGAAGTTCCAGCTTTTCCTCGGCAGTTGGAAAATGCTGCCGGATTTTTCCAAGCTGAAGGCGCATCGCGAGGGCGACGTGAAGGACAACCTCGTGCAGATCAAGGTGGACGATTACAAAAACGAGTTCGGCCTCGTCTTCACCGGCAAGCTCGATGCGCCAAAGGACGGCATGTATTTTTTGCAGCTCGCGTCCGATGATGGCGGACGCATCTCGATGGATGGCAAGCCGGTCGTGGAGAATGACGGCATCCATCCGGCGGGCACGATCCGCGAGGGCAAGGTTAAGCTCACAAAGGGCGTGCATGAATTCCGACTCGAATACTTTCAAGCCGCGGGACAGGCGGAACTTTTCGCCGCGTGGAATGGACCCGGTTTCACGAGCACTCCGCTCTCGAAGTGGGTGCCTGCGGAGTTCAAGGTGAAGTCGAAAACGAAGAAAAAGGACGAGACCACGGGCATGCCGCTCGTCGTCGCGCAGGAGCCGGTCATCTATCGCAATTTCATCACCGGCGCGGGCAATCGCGCGATCGGCGTGGGCTTCCCCGGCAATGCGAGCATCGCGTGGAGCACCGAGACGATGAGTCTTGCGCTTGCCTGGCGCGGTGCGTTCATCGACGCAGCGCGGCACTGGAATGGCCGCGGTGGGGGCGCGCAGCCGCCGCTCGGGTTCGACACGTTTCGCCCTGCGGAGCTGTCTCCGCCCTTCGCCGTGATCGCCACCGGTGCGACTTGGCCGACGCTGGACAGCAATGGACGCGCCGAGGGCTACACGTGGCACGGCTACGAGCTGGATGCGAAGCGCTACCCGATTTTCCACTACGAGTGGCAGGGCGTGAAAGTGACCGAGAGCTACGAGGTCATCGGCGACGCGCTCGCCGGTGCGGGCAAGCTCGTCCGCACCCTGAAGCTCGATGGAAAAATTCCCGACGGCGCCCTTTTCCGCGTCGCGAGCGCGCCGAAGATCACACCGCAGGATGGCGGCTTCCTCGTCGAGGGCGGACGCTTCATGGCGGAGATCAGCACTGAGGGGAAGTTCATCGTCTCCGCCGATGGCGCGAAGCTGAGCGGCAAGGACCTCACACTGCCCGCGCGCGCTGAGATCGAGGTCACCTACTGGTGGCCGACCATGCACGGCGCACATGCCCACGCGAACTGAGCACCAAACACTGAGCACTCCACTTTTCCCGTACATGAAATCTCTCCGCATCCTCACCGGCCTCATCCTCGCGACCGCTGCTCTTCACGCCGAAGACCCGCAGGAATCCGACTACTACAAGATCACCACGTTCGACACACCGCCCGGCACCGCACTCGAAGTCAGCTCCATCGAGCTGCTGCCCGATGGCAAGCTCGCCCTCGGCACTCGTCGCGGCGAAATCTGGACCGCAAGCAACGCGGACAGCGAGCCCGCGAATGTGAAGTATCAGCTCTTCGCGTCCGGTCAGCACGAGGTCATGGGCCTCGCCTATAATAAAAAGGACGGCGCACTCACCATCACGAACCGTTACGAGGTCGCACGGCTCAAAGACACGAACGGCGACGGTCGCGCGGATAAATTCGAGACCGTGTGCGACAAATGGGGCGTGAGCGGCGACTACCACGAGTATTCCTTCGGCTCGCGCTTCGACAAGGACGGCGACATATGGGTGGTGCTTTGCCTCACGGGATCGTTCAGCAGCAAGGTGCCCTTCCGCGGCTGGTGCGTGCGCGTGAGGCCCGATGGCACAATGGTGCCGACGTGCAGCGGCATCCGCTCGCCCGGAGGCATCGTGGTGAATTACGACAACGAGGTCTATTACACCGACAACCAGGGCCCGTGGCATGGCGCGTGTACGCTGCAGCATCTCATCCCCGGCAGCTTCCAGGGCCACCCCGGCGGCAACGAATGGTACTCGCTCGCGCCAAACATGGGCCCGCGCCCGATCGATCCGATTCCCGAGGCCTTTCAGGGGGACAAAAAGCGCGGCGATAACTCCGTGCCCGACCCCGACCGCATGGTGCTTGAGCGCAAGCGCATCAAGGAACTCGTGCCGCCCGTCGTCTACATGGTGCACGGAAAAATCGGCAACTCGTCGTCCTTCATCGTGCCCGACATCAGCGGCGGAAAATTCGGCCCGTTTGAAAAGCAGCTCTTCATCGCCGACCAGAGCCACTCGAACATCTCGCGCGTCTTTATTGAGGAAGTGAACGGCATCAAGCAGGGCGTCGTCTTCCCGTTCCGCAAAGGATTCAAATCCGGCCTGATCGGCGGACGCATGAACGACCGCGGCCAACTCTTCGCCGGCGGCAGCGACCGCGGCTGGGGTGCGAAAGGCGGTGCGCCGTTTTCATTCGAGCGTCTCGACTGGACCGGCAAGGTCCCGTTTGAGGTCCACGAGATGCGCGCCAAGCCCGACGGCTTCGAGCTGACCTTCACACAGCCCGTGGATGAGAAAACCGCCGGCGACGTCGCGAGCTACTCCGCGCGCGAATTCACCTACGCCTATCGCGAAGCCTACGGTGGCGACGAAGTGGACTCGAAGATCGCCGCCATCACCAAAGCCACTGTGAGCACCGACAAGAAATCCGTGCGTCTCACCTTCGACAAACTCACGCAGGGCGACATCCACGAGCTGCATTTCGACGGCGTCCGTTCCGCCGAAGGCAAGCCCGTGCTGCACCCGATCGGCTACTACACGCTAAACGAAATCCCGGGCACGTAGGCCAGACGTTCACGGCACCGGGTGCCCGGCTTCTTCGATGAAGACGCGGTGCAGGGAGCGGACGGCGTCATTGACTGCGCCATCCGGCGCCAGCCAGGTGACGCGGAAGGAGGACGTGGACAGGCCGCTGGGCTCGATCCCCGCGGCGGCCAGCGCGGCGCTGCCGCAGCGCACGTTCTGGTAGCTTGTATTAATCCCCGCGCCAATCACGCTCACCGCGCCGATACCATCGAGCAGCCGCACCGCGTCGCCGAACCGCTCGCCCAGCCCGCGCCGGAAGCGGTCTTCCTCGTGCAGATTCTCGCGCGAAAGGACCATATTCAATTCATCGGCGAGCGCGCCCGAGCGGGCCACGTGCAGTTGCTTGCCGCACACGCCGAGCTCGTCGAGAAAGGCGAGCAATTCATCGAAGGAAGCGCGTGCCTGGAGCACGAGCACGTCGCGCTCGCTGGCCACGCCCACGACCGTGCCCGGCGGGCGCGGCGCGTCCTTGCGGATCACGCTGCCGTCGGACGACGGGTCTTCGCCGGGCAGCGGCCCCGCCGTGGCGCGGGCGTAGATCGCGATCCCGTGCTGCTTGGCAAATTCCACCGCCTGCGCGTTGAGCACTTTCGCGCCAGCCTCGGCCATCTCCTGCGTTTCTTCGTAATTCAGGACGCTGATCCGCTGCGCCGCCGGGGCGACGCGCGGGTCGGTGGTGTAAACGCCATCCACATCGGAACAGATCTCGCACCATTCCGCCCCCAGCGCCGCGGCCATCGCGACCGCGGTGGTGTCGCTCCCACCACGGCCGAGTGTCGTGATATTCCGCAGGTAACTCATTCCTTGATAGCCGGCGATGACCACGATGCGCCCGCGCGCCAGTTCATCCTGCACGCGAAAGGGGCGCACTTCGATGATCCGCGCGTCGGCGTGGCGATCATTGGTGATGATCCCGGACTGGCTGCCGGTGAAGCTGATCGCGTCTCCCCCCAGTTCGCGGATGGCAATAGAGAGCAGCGCCATCGAGATGCGTTCACCGGTGGTGAGCAGCATGTCGAGTTCGCGCCGATCCGGATTGGCGGAAATTTTCTTCGCCATCGCCAACAGATCGTCGGTCGTATCGCCCATGGCGGAAACGACCACACACACATCGTGCCCCTGCGCTTTGGTCCGCATCACACGTTCAGCCACCGCGCGGATTTTCGCGGGATCGGCGACGCTCGAGCCCCCGTACTTCTGAACGACGATCGACATGCCTGCAATGTCTCCGTCCGCGCCGGCGCCCGTCAAGGCACCGCGCCTCAGATCCGCTCGAAGTAACGCTGCCGCTCCCAGTCCGTGACCACGTTGTCGAAGGCCTCCACTTCCAGCCGCGCGGTGTGAACGTAAAAATCCACGACCGCCTCGCCGAAGACGTTTCGCGCGAGAGTGCTGCCGTCGAGCAGACCGACCGCTTCGTGCAGCGTCCGAGGAAGTGAGGGCAACGCCGGATCGACGTAGGCATTGCCCGCATACGCCTCGCCGCAGTCGAGCTTTTCCTCCACCCCGGCCATGCCTGCAGCGATCGTCGCGGCGAAGGCGAGGTATGGATTTGCGTCGCCACCCGGCATGCGGTTTTCGATGCGCAAAGAATTGCCGTGACCCACGACCCGGAAACCCGTGGTGCGATTGTCCGTCGCCCACGCCAGTTTCGTCGGCGCCCAGCTTGCGGCCTGGAAGCGCTTGTAGGCGTTGATCGTCGGCGCAAAAAAGTAGCAGAGCTCGCGCGAATACTTGATCAGGCCGCCGAGGAACTGCCGGAAGAATTTCGAGCCGCACGCGCCCTTCGCGTCCCAGAAAAGATTCGCGCCGTCGCGCCAGATGCTCGCGTGAATGTGGCAACTGCTGCCCGGCTCGGTGACCGAATACTTCGGCATGAACGACACGGCGCGGCCTTCCTGCGCGAAGATCTCTTTCACACCTTGCTTGAAGACGACGTGCATGTCGCCCATCGCCACCGGCTGCCCGTAGGCAAAGTTGATCTCGTGCTGCCCGCGGCCCCATTCGCCTTTGCTCGATTCGATGTCGATGCCCGCCGCGCTCATTTGATTCCGCACGCGGCGGAAGACCTCCTCGTCACGCGCCGGCTGCATCGTGTGGTAATCGATCCGGTAGTCGCTCGAGGGCGGGAGGTTTCGGTAGTCGGCGGCGAAGGCGTCCTGATAGCTCGTGTTGAAGAGGAAAAATTCCAGCTCGCTCGCGACGTTGCAGATCAGCTTCTTGCCCGCGAGCCGCTCGACCTGTTTGGCCAATACGGCCCGCGGCGCTTCGTCCACCGTGCGGCCATCGTGGTGATGCAGGCTGCACAGGATCAGCGCGGTCGCGGGAAGCCACGGCACGAGTCGCAGCGTGGAGAAATCCGGCCGCCACTCGAAATCACCGAAACCCTTCTCCCAGTTCGCGAGCTTGAACCCATCCATCGGGTCCATCTCGATGTTCACTGTGAGCAGGTAGTTGCAGCCATGCGTGCCGTGTTTCGCGACGCTCTTCACGAAAAAATCCCCGGTGAATCGCTTGCCGATGAGCCGCCCGAAAACATCGGGGAAAGCGACGACGACGGTGTCGATCTCCCCGCGTTTAACCTGCTCCGTGAGCTGTTTGAGATTCATCGATTTCAGTCCTCCGAAACGTAAACGTTCTTCAATTCAGTATAACCCTCGAGCGCGTTCATGCCGAGGTCACGGCCAATTCCGCTTTGCTTGAAGCCGCCGAACGGCGCCTCGACATGCACGCTCGAATGCGAGTTGACGCTGAGCACGCCGCTCTCGACGCGCCGGACCACGCGCAGCGCGCGCTTCAGATCATTCGTCCAGATCGAGCCGCTGAGTCCGTAGGGCGAGTCGTTCACCTCGCGCAGCATCGTTGCTTCGTCGTCGAAAGGGCGGATGCACACGACAGGTCCGAAGATCTCCTCGCGCCAAACCGTGTCGCCCGGCTCGCAGCCGAGCACGACCGCAGGGCGCAGGAAAAACCCAGGGCCGTCGATCCGCTCGCCGCCGATGATTTGGCGGCCTTTGGCGGAAGCGAGAAAACCTTCCACCGTCTCGCGCTGCTGCCGCGAAACGAGCGGCCCGATCTGCGTGTCCGCTTCAGCCGGCTGACCGACTTTTAGCGTGCGCATCGTCTCCACAAACTTTTCCACGAAGCGATCGAAGACCGGGCGCTCGACGAAGACGCGGCTGCGCGCGCAGCAGTCCTGGCCGGTATTGGCGAAGACGCTCATCGGCGAGCTGCTCGCGGCTTTGTCGAGGTCCGCGTCGGCGAAAATGATGTTGGGCGATTTGCCGCCCAGCTCGAGGGAGATTCGTTTGATGCCGCGCGCTGCGAGCGCCATGATGCGCGCGCCGATTTCGGTCGAGCCGGTGAAGGAGACTTTGCGCACGAGCGGATGCTCGACGAGCGCGTCGCCGATCGCACCACCTCTGCCGGGGACGACCTGCAGCACCCCGGCGGGAAGACCGGCCTCGTGCGCGAGTTCGCCGAGCCGCAGGGCGCTGAGCGGCGAGAGCGAGGCGGGTTTGAGCACGACGCAATTGCCCGCCGCGAGCGCGGGCGCCACTTTCCAGCAGGCGATGGGGAAGGGGAAATTCCACGGCACGATCGCCGCGATCACGCCCATCGGCTGGCGCAGGGTGAAATTCAATCCGCCCCGCGCGACCGGGATCGTCTCGCCGCAAAACTTGGAGATCGCGCCGGCGTAATATTCGAAGACGCGCGCGCCGAGGCCGGCTTCGTCCCGCGCGTCGCCGATCGGCTTGCCGACATTGCGCATGTCGAGCTCCGCGATCTCCGCCGCATGCGCGCGCAGCTTCGCCGCGACCGCGAAAAGGATTTCCGCGCGCTTGCCTGGCGCCAGATCGCGCCAGCCGCTTTCGAAGGCTCGCTGCGCACCCGCCACCGAGGCTTCGACTTCACCGAACCCGGCCGCGCCCACCTCGGTGAACGCCTCTCCGCTGGCGGGATCGATCAGTTGAATGCGCCGCTCCTCGCGCGGCGGGCACGAGTGGCCGTCGATGAAAGGGTGCTGTGGAAAGTTCACAAGGCGCGTTCGTAAAGGCTGCGCAGATCCGCGCGCGTCACCGGCACGGGATTCGTGAGGTGACAGCTGTCCGCAAACGCCTGGTCCGCGAGCGCGTCGAGCTTCGACTCGTCCACGCCGTGCGCCCGCAGGCCCGGCGTGATCCCGATCTCTTCGAGCAGCGCACGCACGGCGGCGATTGTCTCCGCATCCGTCGGATCGCTGAGCCCGAGCGCGATGCCGACGCGGCGATAGACGCCGGGTTTCCGCTCCGCGTTGAAGTCCATGACGAACGGGAGACACAGCGCATTCGCGAGCCCGTGGTGCAGCCCGCACAAGGAAGACAGCGGATGCGCGAGCGAGTGCGTGGCGCCGAGATCTTTCTGAAATGCGATCCCGCCCATCGCCGCGGCCACCTGCATTAGGCCACGCGCCTCGAGGTCGCCGCCGTCGCGCACCGCACGGGCCAGCGCGCCGGCGACCAGGTGAATTCCCTCGAGTGCGATCCCTTCGCAGAGCGGATGAAACACCGGCGACGTGAACGACTCGATGCAATGGGTGAGCGCATCGGCGCCGGTCGCCGCGGTCAGCTTCGGCGGCAGCTCGCGGGTGAATTCCGGATCGAGGATCACCAGACTCGCGAGCAACGCGGGGTGGAAAATCACGCGCTTCCGGTGGTCCATGATGATTACCGAACTGCGCCCCACCTCACTGCCGGTGCCCGCCGTCGTCGGGATCGCGATCAGCGGCGCCAGCCCGCTCCAGTCGGCCTCGTAGTCGAATTGTGCGAGCGTCTGGTCCGGGCGCTTGATGCGGAGGCGGATCACCTTGCCCACGTCGAGCGCGCTGCCGCCGCCGAAGGCGATCACCGCGTCGCACGAATTTTCCCGATAAGCCTGCCACGCGCCCTCCACATCGGCCTCTTCGGGATTGGGCGTCACGGCGGAGAAAACAGCCGCACCCATTCCCTCCACACAGGCCGAGAGGAGTGCGAACGCATTCGTCTTCACTAGGCTCGCATCGGTCACGATCAGCGGGCGGGAGCAGCCGAGCTTGGCGAGCCATCCGCGCAACTCCCGGCGGGCGCCAACTTCAAAAATCGTCGTGGTAGGAAATGAGAAGGTCGATGGCATGGAGTTGCTTCGTAGGCTCGCCGCTTTGGTGGCGCAGGGCGCGCTTCAACGCAAGCCTGCAGCGGCCGGGAAATCTTCCGCTCGCCCACGTTGCGCCGCCATGTATCCTTCGCCCACCATGAGTTCCCCTCTCGCCCGCCGCGCGTTTTTGCAACAAATGAGTCTCCTCGGATTCGGCGCGTGGGCTGGCTTTTCCCGCTCCGGCTTCGCGGAGGAAATGGTGGAGCTGCCTTTCGCCAATGGCACGCGTCCGCTCGTCAAATATCCGCAGAAGCGCCCGCTCATTCGCCTCACCTCACGGCCGCCGCAGCTCGAGACGCCGTTCTCCGTTTTTAACGAAGGAGTGATCACGCCGAACGACGCGTTCTTCGTCCGCTACCATCTCTCGAACATCCCGCTCGAGATCGACGTGGAGAAATTCCGCGTCGCGGTGGACGGGAAGGTGAACACGCCGCTGAGCCTTTCGGTCGCGGACTTGAAGAAAGATTTCGAGGCCGTGGAAGTCGTCGCCGTGAACCAATGCTCCGGCAACAGCCGCGGTTTCTTTCAGCCCCGCGTCGCCGGCGGCCAGCTCGGCCACGGCGCGATGGGCAATGCTCGCTGGCGCGGCGCGCGGCTCAAGGACGTGCTGGAAAAAGCAGGCGTCGCCGCGGGCGCGAAGCAGGTCAGCTTCGACGGACTCGACACACCGGTGATCGACAAGACACCCGACTTCATCAAAGCCCTCGAGATCGACCACGCGATCGATGGCGAAGTGCTGCTCGCTTACGAAATGAACGGCGAGGATCTCCCGATGCTCAACGGCTACCCGCTCCGCCTCGTCGTCCCCGGCTACTACGGCACGTACTGGGTGAAGCACCTGAGCAAGATCACCGTGCTCGACGAGGTCTTCAGCGGCTTCTGGATGGGCACCGCGTATCGCATCCCCGATACCGACGGCGCCTGCGTGATGCCCGGCACCACGCCGAAATCCACGGTGCCGATCAAGCGCTTCAACGTGCGCTCATTCATCACCAGCCACACCGACGGCGCGGTGGTGAAAGCAAACGATCTCACGACGATCCGCGGCATCGCCTTCGACGGCGGCAATGGCATCGCGGAAGTGCTCTTTTCCCCGAACGGGGGAAAGGTCTGGTTCAACACACAACTCGGCGAAGACCTCGGCAAATACTCGTTCCGCGAGTGGACGATGAAGCTCCGAATTGGCGAAAAACCCGGGCCAAGTGAGTGGAAGGTGCGCGCCACTAATCGCGTCGGTGAATCGCAACCGCTCGAGCCGCTCTGGAATCCCTCCGGATACATGCTCAACGTCGTCGAAACCACCCGCGTCACCATCACCGGAGAATCCACGATATGACCCCGGAATTTTTCCAACCACGGATGAAACGGATTTCACGCATGGGTCAGCGCACGCGGAAATCCATCCGAGCTATCCGTGTGATCTGCGGTCTTCTCCTCCTTTCATCCGAGGTCCGGGCGGGCGGTGTGAAAATCGAGCTGCCCGCCGAGACCGCCGCGCTCAAAAAAGCGCCCGGCTCCGAGCTCGTCACCGCGCAGTGCATCGTCTGTCATTCGGTGGAATACATCAGCACGCAGCCGCCGCTGCCGCGCACCTACTGGCTGGGCGCGGTCACGAAGATGCAGCAGAAATTCGGCGCACCCGTCGCGCCGACCGACGTCGAGGCGATCGTCGATTACCTCGCGAAAAATTACGGCGCCGAGCCAGCGCCCAATAAGTAAGCGGGGCGGGGGTCTTCCCGTCATGAAGCTCTCCCCCCTGCTCGTTCTGCTTCTCGTACCGCTCGCCGGTCCCTTCTCCGTCGGCGCCGAGGTGAAGATCGGCGCGCATCAATTTACGCTGCCAGACGGCTTTGAGATCGAACTCATCGCTGGTCCGCCGCTGGTCGATCGGCCGATCGCGGCGGCGTTCGATGAGCAAGGACGGCTTTACGTTTCCGACTCGTCGGGCTCGAACGACAAGACCGATCAGCAGTTGATTGATCGCCCACATCGTGTCGTGCGGCTCGAGGATTCCGATGGCGACGGACGCTTCGACAAGAGCACGGTCTTCGCGGACAAACTGATGTTTCCCGAAGGCGTGATGTGGCGCGACGGCTCGCTCTACGTCGGCGCGCCGCCGAGCATCTGGAAGCTCACGGATACTGACGGCGACGGCCTCGCCGACCAGCGCGGCGAGTGGTTTCAGGGCGAGACGCTCGGCGGCTGCGCGAACGACATCCACGGTCCCTACGCCGGCCCCGACGGCTTCATCTACTGGTGCAAAGGCGCGTTCGCCGAACAGACGCACAAGTTATCGAATGGCCGCACGATCACCGACCGTGCGTCGCACATCTTCCGCTGCCGCGCGGATGGCTCGGACTTCGAATCGGTGATGACTGGCGGCATGGACAATCCCGTCGATGTCGCCTTCACCCGCGAGGGCGAACCGATCTTCACGTCCACCTTCCTCGACCTCTCCGGCGACGGAAAACGCGACGGCCTCGGCCACGCCGTTTATGGCGGCGTCTTCCCGAAGGTGAACGACGTGGTCGAGCCGATCACGCGCACCGGCGAGCTGCTCCCGGCGATGACACACTTCGGGCCCGGCGCGCCGTGCGGCTTCACGCGCGTGGAGTCGGCGGCGCTCGGTGAAGACGTGCGCGACAACTTCTTCGCGTGCCTTTTCAACCTGCACAAAGTCACCCGCCACATCCTCGAACCCGCGGGCGCGACCTTCCGCTCCCGCGACAGCGATTTCCTCGTCTCGAACAACACCGACTTTCACCCCACCGACGTGATCGAGGATGCCGACGGCAGCCTGCTCATCATCGACACCGGCGGCTGGTACAAGCTGTGTTGCCCCACCTCGCAGCTCGCCAAGCCCGACGTGCTCGGCGCGATCTACCGAATGAAACGCAAGAGTGCGCCGCGCATCGACGATCCGCGCGGGCTGAAGCTGGCGTGGTCGAAAATGGGCGCGCCCGAACTGGCCGCACTTCTCGCCGATGAACGGGCGACGGTCGTCGAGCGGGCGACGGCACAGCTCGGAAAAATGGGCGCGAGCGCGGTCGATGAATTGAGTCGTCTCCTCGCGAAGGGCACGCCGCCAGTCGTGCGCCAGCGCGCACTGTGGGCGCTCGCGAGAATTTCCGGCGACCACGCGCGCCGAACCACGCGCACCGCGCTGAACGATGCTGATCCGTCGAATCGTCAGACCGCCGCAAAAATCGCCGGGATCTGGCGCGATGCCGACGCGCAGGAACGCCTGACCACCTTGCTCGCCACGAAAGAAAGCCCTGCGCATCTGAAGCGTGTCGCGGCAGAAGCCCTCGGTCGCATCGGCGATCGGCGCGCAATCCCTGCGTTGCTCGCCGCCGCTGCCGAGAACCCAAGCGACCGCTTCCTCGAGCACGCGCTCATTTTCGCCCTCATCGAAATCGCCGACACCAAAGCTACGACCGACGGCTTGCGGGCCGCCACCGGCATCCCGTCGCGTCGCGCGGCGTTGATCGCGCTCAGTGAGATGAGCGAGGGCGCACTTCCGGCGTCGAGCGTGATTCCGCTCCTCTCTTCTGCCGACCCGGTGCTCAAAGAGACTGCGGTCTGGATCGCCCGTCGGCACGCCGACTGGGGTGGAGAACTCACGGGGTATTTCCGCCAGCGTCTCGAAGCCCCCGCGCTCGGCGCCGGGGAGCGCGCAGAAGTGGAGTCGCTGCTCGCCAGCATGGCGCGAGAGCCGATGGTGCAGCAGATGACGGCGGCGATCCTGCGCGATGGAAATGCGGCCGCGCGCGCGACGCTGCTGCGGGCGATGGCGCGCACCGAGCTCAAGACCGTCCCCGAGCCGTGGATCGACGAAGTGAGCCGCATCCTCGCGGCCGGTGACCCGTCGCTGCTCCGCGATGCCGTGGCCACCGCTGGCCGTTTCGTCGCTCGCAAGGAAGCGGCACGACTTACCGAACCACTGCTCGCTGTCGCGCGCGAAGCTCAAAACGCCGAAGCCCTCCGCCTCACCGCCTTGAGCTCGATCCCGGCCGGCGCGATCCCGGCCGAGGCCGCGCTTTTTGAACTCCTCCGCGCGCAACTCGACCGGGCAAAACCAGCCATGACTCGCGCCACCGCCGCCGCGTCCCTCGCGCGCGCCCGGCTCGACGACACGCAACGCGGCGCCGTCGTCGAACTGCTCCCGCAGCTCGGACCGCTCGAATTTGCGCGCCTCCTTCCCGCCTTCGACCGCGCCCTGCCGGAAGCGCTCGGCCGCCGCTTCCTCGCTGCGCTGCAAAATACGCCCGCCCTCGCCGCCGGTCAGGCGCAGACCTTGCGCGCGATCTTCGCCAAGCTCCCCGCGAATCTTCAGCCGGAGGCCGAAATGCTTTTGACCAGCCTCAACCTCGATACCGCGCAGCAACGCGCGAAGCTCGACGCCCTCGCTGCGGAACTGCCGCCCGGCGACCTCCGCCGCGGGCAGGCTGTCTTCAACAGCGCAAAAGCGACCTGCACCGTCTGCCATGCGGTCGGTTACCTCGGCGGGAAGTTCGGACCGGATCTCACCTCGATCGGGCAGGTGCGGAACGAGCGCGACCTGCTCGAGGCGGTCGTCTTCCCGAGCGCGAGCTTCGTGCGCAGCTTCGAGCCGATGGTGGTGCAGCAGAAGGGCGGCGCTGCGTTGACCGGCATCGTGCGCAGCGAAACCAGCGACGCAATCACGCTCGCGATCGGCCCCGGCGCGGAGCAGCGCGTGAGTCGGGCCGAGATCGTGGAGATGCATCCCGGCACCACTTCGCTGATGCCGCAGGGCTTCGATCAGATCCTCAGCCGTCAGGAATTGTCGGACCTCATCGCGTTCCTTAAAGCATCGGTCCGCAAGGCGCACTAGCTGCGCGTGTCCGGAGACGGCGGAGAGCGGCGGGCCAGCCCAACCTGTCATCCGAGCTTGTCGAGGGACCTCTTACTTCCGCGGGCAGCGGCGGCGCGGCGCGGGGTCAACGGCGTTCAATCTCCGTGACCTCTCCGCCCTAGAAGTATGAGGTCCCTCGACAAGCTCGGGATGACATTGCTTTTTTTCTAAGAAGCCAGCCGCCAGCGCGCCTGCCGCAGGACTGCTTTGGGTGAATCTTTCATCCTCTCGTACCAGACGGTGAGCAGCCTCCCGTCGGCGAGTTCGACGGTGCTCGGGTAGCCGAGGTCACCGGAGGAGCCGTCGGCGGAGATCGTCATCGGTTCGGACCACGTCCGCGCGCCGTCGGTGCTGATGCGCGCTTGATTACCGAAGGGCGCGCGGCGGTAACCGTAAGTCATGAGCAGCCGGCCGTCGCGTAGCCGGGTGAGGAACGACGGGAGCCCCCACACGCCGATCGCGCGCGGCTCGCTCCAGGTCTTGCCGCCGTCGGTCGATTCGCTTTGCAGCGTCTCGCCTTTGTTCGCCGCATTGTGATTGCGGATCTGCGCGATGAGCCGGCCGGGTTGCGCCTCGATGGCGTGGAGTTCGTGATACTGCTGCGCATCGTCGCCGGCGCGCGTCGGGATGGGAGCGAGCCATTTCCACGTCGCGCCGTCGTCGACCGATTCGCTGACGCCGATGCGTTTTT
Organism: Chthoniobacteraceae bacterium; assembly: GCA_049690035.1. GTDB lineage: Bacteria > Verrucomicrobiota > Verrucomicrobiia > Chthoniobacterales > Chthoniobacteraceae > Chthoniobacter. The sequence continues at coordinate 307 of JBAVML010000094.1, read as the reverse complement.
CCGCAGTCCAGAGTTGTTTGCCGGCGTAGAGCAGGCGGCCATCCGCGAGCTGGGTCGGGCCGTGCGGGCTGTTCACGATCGTGGGATACCGTGACGACCAGGTGATGCCGCCGTCGGTCGAGCGGATCATCCATTCCCCGAGCCCGGCAGCGCGCTGCTCGGGCGTGAGTCGGTCGTGCGCGAGTTTCCAGTTCTGCATCGCATCCGGCAACGGCTGGCTACCCGCTTTTTTCTCCGCCACCTGGAGCTGTGACTCGTAGGCGAGCGAGGTGAAGGTGGTGACCAGCAGCGTGCCCTTGGCCGTCTC
>JBAVML010000093.1:0-5294 GCA_049690035.1 Chthoniobacteraceae bacterium | reverse complement strand
ACTGCCGCTGCTGAGCAGGCGGAAGCGGTCATCGAGGCGCGCGAGGATTTGCGCCGGCGTGAGCAGCTTCACCCGCGCCGCCGCGAGTTCGATGGCGAGCGCGATGCCGTCGAGGCGCCAGCAGAGCCGAGCCACGGTCAATGCATTTTCCGGGGTGAGCGCGAAACCCGGACGCACCGCCGCCGCGCGCTCGACGAAGAGTTGCACCGCTTCGAGATCCTCAAATGTGGAGAGCGGCGGCGTTTCTCCGCCGCGCACGAATTCCGGCACGTCGAGCGGAGGCACCGGCCAGATCGACTCGCCGGCGATGCTCAGCGGCTCGCGGCTGCTGGCGAGGATGCGCAGGTCCGGGCAGCGCCGGAGCAGGTTTCCCGCGATGTCGGCGACGGCGCCGATCAGGTGCTCGCAGTTGTCGAGCACGAGCAGCAGGCGCCAGCCGCGGATGGCGTTGATCAGCGTGTCCAGCGGCGGGCGACCGGCCTCCTCGCGAATGTCGATGGCCGAGGCGATCGTCTCGCCGATCATGCTCGCATCCGACACGGTGGCCAGCTCCACGAGCCAGACGCCGTGCGGATAATTTTCCAGCACATCGGCGGCGACCTGGAGGGAAAGGCGCGTCTTCCCCGTGCCGCCCGGTCCGGTGAGCGTGAGCAGTCGCGTGGTGCCGAGCAGCCGCTTCACCTCCGCCATTTCGTCGGCGCGGCCGATGAAGCTCGTCACCTGCGCGGGCAGATTATTTGGAAGAACTTCCAGCGAACGCAGCGCTGGAAAATCCGCCCGCAGACCGGGCGCGACGAGCTGGAAGATCCGCTCCGGACGATTGAGATCCTTCAGCCGCCGCTCGCCAAGATCGCGCAATGAGACGCCGGCCGGCAGATGCTCGGCGGTGCGCTCCGCCGTCATGCGGGAAAAGAGCGTCTGCCCACCGTGCCCCGCCGCGAGCAGCCGCGCCACGCGATTGAGCGTCCGGCCGAAGTAATCGCCGTCGCGTTCATCCGCCTCGCCGCTGTGCAGCGCCATGCGCACCCGCAGCGTACCGGTCTCTCCCCACGTCTCCGAGGCGAGCCGCAGCTGCGCGGCGAGCGCCGCCGCGGCGGCATCGAGCGGACTGCCAAACGACACGCAGAACGCGTCGCCCATCGTCTTGAACACATAGCCGCGATGCTCTTCGAAGATCGAGCGCATGAGCGTGTCGTGCTGCCGCAGAGCCTGCGCCATCGCCTGCGGGTGCTTTTCCCAGAGCTGCGAGCTGCCTTCGATATCGGTGAAGAGGAAAGTGAGATCTCCGGTGGGCGGCTGCATCGGGCAAAGTGGATTTGAGCCGCGACTATAGCGCAACGAGCAATGGCGCGGCGAGGTTTCGCGCTCCGCGAGCCAGTTCCGAATCCCGGAGCGGAATACGAGATGCTAGAAAGAGCGAACTATGTTGTCTCGTTTCCGCATCGGGCTGGCCTGCGCCGCCATTTTTCTCGCCGCACTCTCGCCGAGCCGGGCGTTGGATATTCAGTTCGATTACACCTACGACACAGGAAACTTCTTCGTCGGCCACGCCGATCGCCAAAGCGTGCTCAACGCGGCAGCGGCGGTCTTTGAACTCCGCTTCACGGACACGCTGGCCGCAATCACGCCGAGCGGCGCACTGACGTGGTCGGCCGATTTTGACAATCCCTCCACCGGAACCGCGGTCAGCGTGAACAATCTCTCGCTTGGTCAAGGAGTGCTGAAAGTTTACGTCGGAGCGATGCAGCTCGGCTCGGGAACCTTGGGGATCGGCGGACCGGGCGGATACCACGTCGGTGGCAGCGGCACTGCCGAGGAGGTGATGGCGTGGGGCGACACGGTCGTCGCGCGCGGTCAGGCCGGCGCGCTCGCGGCGACCCCGACCGATTTCGGGCCCTGGGGCGGCGCGATCACCTTCGACGTCGATGGGAATTGGTATTTCGGAACGGGCAGCCTGGCGGGAAAAGACGACTTCCTCTCCGTCGCCACGCACGAACTCGGGCACCTCCTCGGGTTCGGAACGGCCGACTCGTGGCTGGCTTTGGAAGTGCGTTCGAAATTCACCGGCACCCACGCCACTGCCGCGAACGGAGGTATCCAGGCGGGAATCAGCGGCGACGGGCACTGGGCCGCGGGCACGATGAGCACGGTCTTCGGCGCTAGCTCCGCACAGGAGGTGGCGATGGATCCGTCGATTACGGTCGGCACCCAGAAATACTTCACCACCCTCGATTTTGCCGGAATGCAGGACATCGGCTGGACGCTGGTGCCGGAGCCCACCGCTCCTTCGCTGTTCGCCGTCGCGCTGGCGCTCGCGGGATTCATTCGCCAGCGGAAAACGTAGCAGCCCCTGGCTCACGGTGACCGACGAGCTTATGACAAAAAAGTCCGTTGACGAGGTGCGCCTGCGTTCCTAGTCTCCCGCCACTTTCATCAAGAGTGACTGAGGGACTGGCCCTGTGAAGTCACGGCAACCGCTTGAAGAAAGGATGAGGGATGAAGGATGAAGGATGAAGTGAAGTGGCGCGTAGCGCGCAGCTTCTTCATCCCTCATCCTTCACACTTCATCCTTTCCTCCAAGGACCAGGTGCCAAAACCAGCCTCGCGCAAGCGGGGGCCGATGAGAGAGAAGTCCGCATCCCCGCAGTGGCAGGCTTCCCCTCTTCGCACTCGATCCTTGGTGGAAGGAATCAAGACCATGGACAAACCAACGCCTTATTTCTCCAACCTGAAGTGTCGCGAGTGCGGCCGCCTCTATCCGAAGCAGGCGATCCACGTCTGCGACTTCGATTTCGGCCCGCTCGAAGCGGCCTACGACTACGACGCGATCAAGCCGGTGCTGACGCGCAAAGCCATCGAGTCGCGTTCGCATTCCATGTGGCGCTACCGCGAGTTGTTGCCGATCGACGGCGAGCCGACGGTCGGGACGCAGGTCGGTTTCACCCCGCTGGTCAAAGCCGACCGGTTGGCCAAGGCACTCGGCATTCGCGAGCTCTGGGTGAAGAACGACACGGTCAACTACCCAACTCTTTCCTTCAAAGATCGCGTGGTCTCCGTCGCGCTGAGTCGCGCCCGCGAGCTTGGATTCAAAGTAGTGGCCTGCGCCTCCACGGGTAATCTCGCCAACTCCGTCGCCGCAAACGCCGCAAGCGCCGGGCTGAAAAGCTACGTGCTCATCCCGGCCGATCTCGAACAGGGCAAGGTGCTCGGCTCGCTCGTTTACGGCACTAACGTCGTCGCGATCCACGGCGCCTACGATCAGGTCAATCGCCTCTGCTCCGAGATCGCGGGCAAGTACGGCTGGGGTTTTGTAAACGTGAATTTGCGGCCGTATTACGCGGAGGGCTCGAAGAGCATGGGCTTCGAGATCTGCGAGCAACTCGGCTGGCGCATCCCACGCCACACCGTCGTGCCAATGGCTTCCGGCTCGCTGCTGACCAAGATCCACAAAGCTTACGGCGAATTTGCCAGGCTCGGTCTCGTGGAAGAAACCGGATTCAGCGTCCACGGCGCCCAGGCGACCGGATGCGCGCCGATCGCCCACGCCATGAAGCGCGGCACGGACATCGTGAAGCCGGTGCCAAAGCCCGAAACCATCGTGAAGTCGCTCGCCATCGGCACCCCGGCCGACGGCTATTACGCGATCCACGCGATGAAGCAGACCGGCGGCTCCGCCGAAGACGTGACCGACGAGGAAGTGGTCGAAGGCATCCGGATGCTCGCCGAATGCGAGGGCATCTTTGCCGAGACCGCCGGCGGCGTCACCACCGCGTGCGCGCGAAAGCTGATCGCGAGCGGGAAAATCCCGCGCGACGAAAGCGCCGTGCTCTGCATCACCGGCCACGGCCTCAAGACGCAGGAAGCGATCATCGGCAAGTGCGGCGAGCCCCGGACGATCAAACCGAGCCTGCGCGAGTTTGAAGAAGAAATTTATGCGAAAGACGCGGCGCTGGCCGCAGCTTCCGCCAACCACTAACCCTCAATACATGGCCTCCATCCGCATTCCCACCCCACTCCGCAAACTCACCAACGAACTCGAAGTCGTCCAGGCTTCGGGCGCCACCATCGGCGAGATTCTCGACAACCTCGACAAGGCGTTTCCGGGCCTCAACGAACGCATCTGCGATGAGCAGGGCAACGTCCGTCGCTTCGTGAACATCTTCGTCAACGACGAGGACATTCGCTTCCTCGAAGACAAGGCAACCGCTGTCAAAGACACCGACGAGATCAGCATCGTCCCCGCCATCGCGGGCGGCTAGAAATTCCAGTCCACGATTCACCCATGGCTACCGAAAACTCCCGCCTCTGGCTGATGGTTCCCTCGAAGCTGATCACGCGCCCAATTCTTTGGGAACTCGGCAAGAAGTTCGAGGTCATCACCAACGTCCGCCAGGCCAGCGTCACAGACGAGATCGGCATCGTCTCACTTTCGCTGGAAGGCGAACGTGAGCAGATCAAGAGCGCCATCGCGTGGCTCGAGGAACTCGGCGTCAAAGTCGAACCGGTCGAGATCAATACGATCGAGGGCTGACCGGGACTCCATTCTCGCGCTCCGATGCGGAACGGAAAACGTGGAGAACCTCATCTGCGGCGGAGCCGCGCGACGTCAGGAGGAGCGGTCTTCCTCCGTGGACGCCAAAACGACGAGCGCTTGTCCGGCCTCCACGGTCTTCCCCGGCGCAACGAGGATGCGCACGACCTTGCCAGCCGCCGACGCAATAATCGCCGTCTCCATCTTCATCGACTCGAGGATGAGCAACTTGTCGCCTTCCGCGACCGCGTCGCCTTCCTTCACCACCACCTGCCACACGCTGCCGGGCAAGTGCGCGCAGACCAAACGGCCGCCCGGTGGCAACTCGATTTCGCCCGTCGCCACCGCGACTTCCGGTTCGGCCTCGACGACTAGCTGGCCCGCCGCCGCCCAGCGGTCGCGCTCCTCGGCAAAGGCCGTGCGCTGCTGCACACGGAAGGCCGCAATCGACTCGGCATTTTTCGCGAGAAAGGCCTGGTAGTCCTTGAGCCGGAAAGTCTCGTGCTCGACGCGGATTTGAAAACGTCCCGTGAGGAAGTCCGCGCGGTTCCGCAGCAACTCCTCCGCGGTCACGGGATAAAAGCGCACTTGATCAAAGAAACGCAGCAGCCACGGCTTGCCGGCCTCGAAGTCGCGGGTGACGCGATAGGTATTCCACACCTGCACGGTGCGGCCCACGAATTGATAGCCACCCGGTCCTTCCATGCCGTAGATGCACATATAGGCGCCGCCGATGCCGACTGCGTTCTGCGGTGTCCACGTC
>JBAVML010000092.1:0-4976 GCA_049690035.1 Chthoniobacteraceae bacterium | reverse complement strand
GCAGGCTCTGCTCACGACTGGCTCCAGCAACGTAGTTCATGCTGGGAATTGAGATTGCCAGCTCCAGGCCGTTTTTGCTACTCAAACCAGCATGGGAGGAGCGAAATACTTTTCACACAGTCTCGCGAGCAGGGCAACCGCACGGACGCGGAGTCTTTGCTCATGGATGAGACGAAAGCCGAGGCCTACCTCGCCGCGGAGGACAAGCGGGTGAAGGCGCCTCAGTTCAAGGAAAGCTATCAGAAGCTCTGCGAAATGATGGAAGCGGTGAGGCGCGACCAATTCGTGAGCTTCATCCAATAAACCGTGAACCCATTGTGCTGCGAGTCCCTGCTGATTCGCCTTGGCGGAGGGGTTTCACTCCGCTTGGAGGAGGAGTCGCCGCCAAAATCAACGAATGTCGGCGAACTCGAACAAATGACCGGTTTGCCGGATGGCTGGCGTGCAAGGGAAAGTCATCGACGGCTCGACGCGGCAGCACCTGGCGACCGGCCACCGATTCTCTTTGATCCTGGCGCACCCGAGCGTGGGCTTCACGCTCTACGCATTTTTGAACTGCGCGATTACGCGTGGGAACTCATAGGCGGAGCGGACGGCGCTCGATCATCAGTCGCGGTGACGTCGAGTCTGGAGCACTCGGTCGACCGCGACTTGTGGAGGGTCCGAGGCAATTACGGCCGCTTCCGGTTCGTCAACTACCTTGGCTCTGCCTGGATCGAAGCCGCTGCTGCGGGCCAACCGCCGGTTCGCATCTCGTTTGAGGTTGCTTCACCGAAGCTCGATTACGAGCAAGAATACCGGTCCATGGTCGAGACCATCGGTGCGGAGTGCCAACAACTCCTATTGGAGTGGGGCACCCCGGCCGCACTGAACCTCGCAGTTGATCCGGAGAAGCAGACGCAGACCCTACTCGAACAGTTTCTTTTCCTCCGGCACGTGCTTGGGCCTGACAAGCTCGATCTGTATCTCGAGATCATCGCACGCCGATCCCACTCGCGATTGGAGCGCGAATTGGAATGGAAGCCTTTCGGCACCGCTGATCCGACCTTCCTTTCCCAAGACCCAATCCGCCGCGGTCGCGACTGGCAACGCCGTGGCGCGCGGATCCTACCCGCTGAGATGCAAGCGGAGCGGAAATTCGACTCTGCCGACACGCCCCCAAATCGGTTTGTGAAGTTTGCCCTCCAAGAATTTCGCGAACTCTGTGAGTCGGTGCTGCATGCGAAGCGGAGCGGGAAACCGGCGTTCGCTCCAGATGACGCTGTTGCACTTGAGGCAACGTCCATGCTGCTGTCGCTCGACGCACTGCTCGCGCTGCCGCTGTTTGATGATGTCGGCGAACTGAGAAGAATTCCGTTCGAAAGCACGACTCTCCAGCGCCGCGAGGGTTACCGCGAAATCCTCCTTGCCTGGCTGATGCTGGATGCCGCGGCGCAGTTAGATTGGCCTGGTCGTGAGGACGCCTATGACGGCACTACCCGTGACGTCGCGACGCTTTACGAATACTGGTTATACTTCCTTCTCGTCCGAGCCTTTCGCGACAGGCTTGGGATGAGTCCCGAGCAGGACCCGCTCGCAAAAGTGGATGGCGCCTTGCCGTTCTGCTGCCGTGCGGAGAACGGACGCCTCGCGATCAATCTCCGTCAGCGCGAAGCGTCATTTTCCCGATTCCGCTGGCAGAAGGACGGCCGAGAACTGCGTGTGCATTTCTTCTACAACCGTTCGTTTGGTCGAAAGGGGATTGGCGAGCGCGGCAGCTACAGCAAAACTTTCCGGCCTGACTACACACTCGTGATCATCCCCGAAGAGTTTGATCAAACGGACTGGAGCGCAGCGGAACGTGCGGCGGAAAAGGCGGGCCGAATCGCCTATCTCCATTTCGACGCAAAATATCGTGGCGAGAATCTGCCCGGCCTCTTTGGGGCCGCGGAGAAAGAAGACGATGAACCCGAAGACTCACGGTCGCGGGCAACCGGAACGGTCAAGCGTGTGGATCTTTACAAGATGCACACCTACAACGAGGCAATTAGGCGCACAGTCGGCTCTTATGTGCTGTATCCCGGCCTCGTGCCACAGGCGGACGAGGCCCCGCGCTACGAGCGCTACCACGAGATCGTTCCCGGTATTGGGGCTTTTGCTGTGCGGCCCGCCAAGGAGGGGCAGCCGCCGGCGGGCCTGGATAACGTCTGCGATTTTATCCGCGAGATTCTCGCGCACCAACTCGACCGATTCACACAGAGCTACCAGATCGCCACGGCCACGGAGGGCATCATCCGCGAGGAACCGGTAAAGTATCGTGGAGCAGGCGCAACCGAGGAAACCGTATCGCTGCCTGCCGCCACTGTGATCATGGGCTACATGAAGAAGGCGGACATCGAAACATTCGCCAGCGGAAAATGTTTCTATTGCCGCGCCACCGACGAGGACGGCCAACCCTTGTCTCTCGATCTCTCTACCGCCCAAGGGTCGGTTCTGATCGGCTGGTGGGGTTCGCACACCGGTCCATTCATGACGACGGATTGGATGGCGCGTGTAACCTCGTGCCGGCTCGTAGGTGGAGATGTCGTCAGATTGGAGACAGGCATGGAGCCGTCCAACCGTTCAGGCCACTACCTGCTTTTCAAGCTCACTGATATTTCCGACCTGAGTCCTCGCGATGTCACGACCCTCGTGTTGGCGGCAAACAAGACCGGTGAAGGCGGAAAATTCAGGACCTTCGAGACCAACCTTGCTGAAGCTTTCAGGCAAGAACTGACCAATCTCACTGGCGCCTAACCTCGCTTCTGGTCATTCGTCGGACGCTCACGCGCAGGACCAACTGATGACCCAAAGCTCGACCGCGCCGGGTTGCCTACGGCTTCACGATCCGCTTGATGCCGTCGGCCAGCGCGACCTTGAAGCCATACAAGCACTCGACCGTGACGAAGACGCGGTTGCTCTGCGTCTCGGTGTAGCGCAGGTAGCCAAACGTGAGACCGGTCTCGGGATCGGTGACGGCTCCGGCTTCGTCGTATTCGGCGGCGGGCACGAGGTAGCGCATGGCGACCGCGAGGCCGCTCGGGTGCGCGGCGAAGCCGATCAGTTTCTCGCCATTCTCCGGCAGGATCACCGTCTCGTGGAGATCGAAACCGGCGAGTCGGCGGATCATCGCATCCACGATGCCAGGCTGTGCGACCTGTGGGACGAAGCCTTTGGCAACGACATCATCGCCGAGCAGATTCGTGTAGTAGGCGCCGTCGAGGATCAGCGCGCGGTCGGTGACGGGCATCTTTACAGCGCTGCACGCCTCACGAATCGCGAGGAGCTTTTTGTAATCGAATGCACTGGCTGCCAGCGCAGGGATGACGGGCGCGCCGTAGTTCACTGCCGTGATCTCGCTGAAGATGTCCTGCAACACATCCTGCGCGAGCTGCTTCACCGCGGCGGAGACGAGCGTGTCGAGCACGTTGAACGCCGTTTCGCTGGCCTCGCGCGCCGTGAGGTGAACGGTCTTGAACTTGTGCCGCGTGAGTTGCACCGGGATCACGCTCACGGTGGAGTCCGCGTTGGCGGTGTAGTTGCCGGCGAAGTCGCTCGATTGCGTCGGCGTGCCGACAAACGGGACGCGCACCGTGTCGAGCTTGTCGGCAGGATCGGGCGAAAAGTTGGTGGAGAAAGCACGCATCGGCGTGAGCGCAGCCGTGAACGGCTGGAGCGCGCGCTGGGCGACCTTGATATCTTGGACGTTGGTGAGCGTGTTGGGCATGACGAGGTGTGGTTACTGAGCTTTGAGGATGGCGGCGCGCTGCTCGGCGGTTAGCGAACGCCAGAACGCGGTTTGCGCGCGCGGGTCGGTGATCGCGGCGAATCGGGCGGCGAGTGCTTCCGGCGACTCGTCATCAGCCGGCGCGTCGGTGGCCGGCGACTCTGTGACGGGCATTGAGCGCTCGCTTGCGTGCTGCGCGGCGGCGCGTGCGAACTCGCCGGGCGTCATGCAAACGAGTCCCTCGGCTTTGGCGAGGACGCGGACGGCATCGACCAGGCGACTGTCGGCGGATTCGCCGAGCGTGAGCGGAGCGGTGAAACGCGGCTGTTCCTGCGCGGGCAGGAGCGCCACAACGGCGGCGAGGCGAGATTCGAGCGACATCATTGCCCGTCCTCCGCTGTCAAATCTTTGGCTTCGCCGATCAGCACGCTCGCCAGTTCCAGCGGCGTTTTGTCGCTCGTGCCATCGCTCGCCCAGAGCAGGCGAGTCGCGATGCTCTCGGCGCTCTCCACGGCCAGCCGTGCCTCGATGACCGAACGGGCGCGATCCTTGGACGACATCACCGGCTCGGCCACTTCGCGGCGGTGGGCGTGCTCGGCGCGCAAAGACTCAAGGGTGCGGTCTATCGCGGGTCGGATGATGCGGGCGGCCTCCGCGCTGATGCGACCGCGCAGCGCGGCGCAGGCCCGGCGCAACGTGGCGTAGCGCCTGCCGGTCAGATCCGCATCGGCCGTCACGAGTAGCTTCTGCTCAGTCTCGGCAGTCGGGTTGTCGATGAATGCGGTGAACGCAGCTTGCTGCTCTTCGACGACACGCGCGGCGGCATGCTGCCGTTCACGATGCGCCCAGTGCTCCCATTGCTTTTGCAGGCGATGGAGGTCGGCGATTTCGTCCTCGCTCAGCAGCGGGACGTTCAGGGCTTTGGTCAGGGACAGGAATTCGTTGTGCATGGCGGTGTCGGGTTCGGGGTTCAGAGCATCGGGTTCACAGCGGGCGCGGCTTTGCGCGACGGCAGGCGTTTGAGTTCAGCCACTCGTTGCGCAAGGAAGAGCGGCTGTGGCGTGCCGCCCACGTCGAGCGTGGCGTCGGCCAAGAGTTCGGCGTCGCGCATTCTCAGGAGCAACGTGTTGCGGGAGCGGCCCGAGAGTTCGCCGAGGCGATGGAGCGTGACGTAGGCGGGTTTGTTGGTCGGTGTGGACATGGCGTTTTGCTCCTGCGCTAGTGTCAACAC
>JBAVML010000091.1:0-3135 GCA_049690035.1 Chthoniobacteraceae bacterium | reverse complement strand
GGCGCAGGAATCACGCTGATCGTCATTGCTCTGGCGATCGGCCTCGCCCGACACTTCCCCGCGAATCGCTACGCGAAAAAGGCTCGCGGGTTCGGGGTCGATCTTCGCGCCGTGCTGATCGAAGGGCCACGCGTCTCCCTCGTGCTCGCCACCTTTGCGCTCTACCTGCTCCTTTGCGTGGCCAATGGCCTGGCCTTCTACGCGCTGATCCGGGCGTTCACCGACTCCGCGCCAACGGTGGCGACGATCGTCGGCATCAACTCCATCGGCTGGCTCGTCGGTTTCTTCGCCGTCTGCGCCCCCGGTGGACTGGGCGTGCGCGAGGGTGGCATGACCGCGCTGCTCATCCCGCTCGTGCCTCTGGAGGTCGCGGTCGGCAGCGTGCTCGTCTGGCGTCTGATGCAGATCGCGGTGGAAGTTGCGTGTTTGGCAGCGTGCTTGCTCCCGGAGGGAGTGCGAATCGCGCGGAGCTGGCTTCGGCCACTTGCGCCCATCGCGAATTTTGAGCCGCCCCATCATGCTGACGAAACTGCGTAAAGCGCTTCTGAAAGGAGCGGGCCGGCGCGTGCGCCCGTGCCTCGACCGCGCCACGGCTGTCCGGACTGAAGACAACAGCGCACCCAACGCCAAACCTGCAGCGACCCGCGGAGTCCTCCGCGAGTTCCGCGGGAGCTTGCTGCTTTGGGCGGCCACCGCCGCACTCGGCCTGTACTTCACCGCCGCAGTCATCATCTCCGCCTATCGCGAGCCCAGCACCCGCACCTATCCTTCGAAATTCGGCTACCCGGCGCTCCTGCGAAAAACCGGCCATCCCCTGCCCGTCACCACCGTCGCCGCCGAGATGCGCACGATGACGGAATTCGTCATGGGCGAAGGCATGATGGCCAGCGAGCCGGTACTCGTGCCCATCATTCCGATGGAGCGCATCATCGCCGTCCATGTCGAGGAGGGGCAGCGCGTGAAAAAAGGCGATCTCCTCATCGAACTCGATCCAGCCGCGGTGCAGATCAAAATCGATTCCGCGCGAATCAGCGTCGCCACCGCGAAAGCGGAACTCGAACGCGTGCGCATCGGCTCGGCTTACGCCCTCGCGCAGGAGCGTCCGCAGAAAAACGAAATCAACGCCAGCGCCGCGGCGAGTGACATGGCCCTGCATTCAGAGAAAATTCGCATGACCGAAGACCTCGCCAAGCGCGGCGTGATCTCGAAGAAAGACCTCATCGACGCGAAGCTCACGCTCACCGAGTCGGAGCGGCAGTTGAAGATGGCGCAGATCGAGCTCGGCATGGCGGAGAAAGGCGCGCTGCAAAGCGAAGTGATCGCGCAAAACGTGGTCGCAGAAGCCGAGAATAAACTTCGCCAGCGCATGAAGGACCTGAGCGATTATCAGGTCCGCGCGCCCATCGATGGCGTCGTCGAACGCGTTCTCGTCCACGCCGGCGAGTTCAACCCGGAGCCCGGCAAACCCTCGATCGTCCTCGCCGCCGGAGGATGGTTTGAAGCGCACGTCGATCAAGCCGCCTTGAACCGCGTCCAGATCGGTGACCGCGCCGAGGTGCGGCTCGAGGCGCTTCCCGGCCAGGTCGTCGGCGGTCACGTGAAAAGCATCATTCCAATCGTGAACTACAGCGTCGCAGGGACACCCGCCACGCGCGCGGCCACGACGAGCACCCCGGAATGGCCATCCACCTTCCGCATCCGCGTGGAACTGAATCCTCTGGAGAAATTCGCCTTCGCGCCCGGCATGACCGGCTATGCGAAGCTGGCCCTCGGGCGCGAGAGCATCGCCGTGCCGGAAGCCGCCGTCACCTCGCTCTCGGCCGGCAGCGGAGTCGTGCATGTGGTCGAAGCCGGAGGCCACGCAGCACGGCAGGTCCGCTATGGCGCGACCTCCGCAGGCTGGACGGAGGTCCTCGACGGCCTCGCCCTCGGCGAGCAGGTCATTGTCGAAGGTCATCAGTTCCTCGAATCGCAGGATCGGATCGCGCCGACGCCCGCGCATCTCGCGAATATCCAGCGCTAGCCCATGCCCGCGTTCCTCGCCTTCGTGACCGGAGTGCTCGGCTACGCATTGCTGCTCGCTGCGATCATTTTCCCCTGGTTCAGCGTGCCGGAATCCCGGTTGGCCGACGGGGTCGCCAGCATCGTCGGCGTCGGACCATTCGTCACCGTCGTCTTCAAGACCTTGGGTGTCCTCGCCATCCTCGGAGCGGGGCTCACGTGGCGCGTGACGCGCAAGTGTGGCCACATCGCCGGGCTGCTCACCCTGCTCATCGTCACGTTGTTCTTCTTTCCCTACTTCGTCATGGTCTGGTCTCCGAACGTGGCCGCACAAGCGAGCTGGCTGCAAACCCAGCACGAGAGCATGTCGTGGCTGGGGGGCGACATCTACGGCGAGCAGGAGATCAAGGATGTCGATTTCAAAAACCAGGTCGAAGTCGCCGATGCGGAAATGCCGGTCGCCGCGTTTCACCTCCCGAACTGGGCACCATCCACGATGCAATGGAATCGTCTGCCGGAACTCGTCGAGTGGCTCGGCTTTTCGAATCGCTTCTGCCAGTTCGTGAACAAGGGATGGTTCATCGCGCTCGCCGGCGCGGCCTTCGCCCTGGTGCCGCTTTGCCGCGGCGCACGCGGATTTCGGTTTCACGTCTTCGAGACGATTGCAATGACCGCATTCGCCAGTCTGTCGGTGGGGATGCTCGTCGCGCTCACGCCGCTCTTCGCCACGGGATCTCTCGTCACGCTTTCTCGCGAGGCCGCCCAGCGCGGCGATCATGCGGAATCCTTGCGCTGGCTCCACCTTGCCGCGCGCGTGCTTCCAGCGATCCGGCAGGACTCCGCTTTCCTCGCGCAGCAAGGCCTGCTCGAAAGCAAACTCGGCATGACCACACGCGCCGCCGCTCTCTACCGCGCCAGACAACTGGATCGCCAGAGCTTCTCCGCAAGAGCGCGTGACGAATTCGACGCCATTCTCGCGAATGCTCAGCCCGACTCAGCGCTGTATCGCGAGACGGTCAGCGCGCTCCTCCGCTCATCCATTCGCGCGCTGAACAGCGGCCAGGCTCAGGCCGCCGCCGAGACACTCGACTGCGTCCTCGCGCACGACCCCTGCAACGTCAAAGCGCTCTACAC
>JBAVML010000090.1:0-14473 GCA_049690035.1 Chthoniobacteraceae bacterium | reverse complement strand
ATCCTGTCCTGCCGGCTATCGCGAAGAGCGACCGCGACCCAACCGTGTTCTGGTATGAGCCGGGCCGGCACTTTGTCATGGTCCGGCACGAGGAACCTTTCGACAATGGAAGCGGGAAAACGGGTTTTGCGTTTTTCACGTCGCCTAATCTCCTGGACTGGACCTTTCAGAGCAGGATCGGCGACTTCAACGAGTGCCCCGACCTTTTTGAGTTGCCAGTCGAGGGAGGGAGATCCGGTGAAAAGAAGTGGGTCTTGGTGGACGCGAGCTTTAGCTATCGGGTCGGTTCGTTTGACGGCCAGCGATTTGACCCGGAAACGCAAAAGCTGCGGGCCGATTTCGGCGCTTCGAAATACGCCTATGCGCCGCAGTCATGGAAGCCAGTCCCGGGCAGTGGGACCTTCCCGATCCAAATGGGCTTCCTGACCTTCCCAAAAGGCAATCCCGCCGAATCGACGTGGCACGGACAAATGAGTTTCCCCTGTGAACTGCACCTGAAGCAGATTGCCGACGGGCTCCGCCTTTGCCGCGAACCAATCAAGGCGATCGAGTCACTCTATGGGGAGAGCAATTCGTGGCGGAACCTTTCAATCAAGCCGGGGCAAAATCCATTGGAGGGAGTGACCGATGACGCTTTTGATCTGCAGGCGGACCTCAATCTCCGCGACGCGCGAGCCGTCGAGTTTGGCATCCGAGGCGAGACGGTCCGCTACACCATGACGGAAAAGAAGCTCGAGATCGCCGGAATTAAAGCGCCGCTTCACCTTTCCGGAGAGCGCCTGCGAATCCGAATCCTTGTCGATCGTTCATCCATCGAAGTCTTTGCGGACGAAGGACAGGTCTCCGCATCACGAGTTGTCTTCTTTGAGCCGGCAAAGCACGGCTTTAGCGTGGCCGCGGAAGGCGGGGAAGCGCAGATAATATCTCTCGTTGTTAATTCCGTAAATTCCGTTTGGAAATAGTTAGAAGTCAACTCTTGCGTCAGCTGGCCAAGGATTCCTTGTCATTCCGCTCACACTATCTGCTTGACCGGAAGGACCCGGGCGCATCCCGTCGCGCCATTCCTGGCATGATATCCAAGCTTCCCTTCATTATCGCGCTACTAATTGCATTGTTAGCCGGGTTCGAGAACACCACCGCCGGCCCCGATGCGCCTAACGCTAGTTTCACCAGCGAACAGAAGCAGGCGCAGCGGGCCGCGGGAGACAAGGTGCAGGCTGATCTCGTGGCGGCGCTGGAGCGCGGCGACAAGACCTTCGCGATTGCGCCGGGCGACTATCGCTTTGCCAAGCCGTGGCCGGGCAGCAGCTTCTCGACGTTTCGTTTTGCGAACGTGAGCGGCTTCACGCTGGATGGGCACGGAGCGCGCTTCTTCTTCGAATCGCCTACCGACGGACCCGTCACCGGCGGCTTCGTGCTCGCCGGCTGTCGCGACGTCACGATTCGGAACCTCACGCTCGACTGGGACCCGCTGCCGTTCACGCAGGGAACGGTGACGGCCGCTGACGAAGCGACGCGCGAGATCGTGTTCAAGCCGGACGCGGGCTACGATTTCATCTTTCCCGCGATGCGGAAAGACGACGGCAAGCTCGTCCGCATTTTCGTCTTCGACAAAGCCACGCGAAAGCTTGCGCCGTATCAGATGCGAACGGGTGTGCGGCCTTTGTTGGCTGGGCGCGGCGTGATGGAGCAAGCCGAAGCCGATGGGACCTATCGCATGAAGCTGACCGAAGGACCGAACAACGCGGAGCACGTCTATTCACCCGCTCAGCAAGGCGTGCCCGCCGGATCGAGCGTGGTGCTCGTACATCGCTCGGGGCCGGTTTCGTTCTGGCTGGAAAATTGCGGACCCGTGAACATCGAAAACGTCACGGCACACTCGGGGCCGATGGGCTTCGCGCTCGGTCGTTTCGGAGAAGGGCCGCTCGCATTCCGGCATTGCAAAGTGGTGCGGCCAGCGGGCACGGATCGGCTCATCACGCTCAATGCTGATTGCGTCAACGTCGGCAAGATGCTGCATGGTCCTATCGTCGAGGACGGTGAGTTCGAGGCGGTGTGCGATGATTTCGTGAACATCTTCGGCTTGATGTTCCCGGTCTTCGCGCAGCCCACGCCGAATGAACTCATCGTCGGCGACTTCACGACCAACGGTGTCGCGCAGCCCGCGCTTCGCTTTCAAACACTCGGCACATTGAAGATGCTCGGCGACCGCACGGCCGTCTCGATGACGCCGATCCCGGACTACACGGTGCCCGCGGAGTGGGCGAAGGGTCTGGAGATTCCGCGTCCGTGGAAGCCGCTGCGCAGCGACGCCGCGGCCGGCGGCAAGAAAGTGCGCGCCCTCCGCGTGGTGATCGACGCCGCGTTGACGATGCCCGCGGAAGGCGTGTTCTTTGCGCCGCTCAATGGCATCTGTGAAGGCGCGCAATTTCGCCGCAATCAGTTCACCACCGGCGTCGCGCGCGGCATGTTGCTGCAAAGCCATAACGCCGTCGTCGAGGACAACCGTTTCGCCAACCTGCTGGAGTCCACCTTGATCCTCGGCACCGAAGCGGCGTTGTGGGCCGGTGCGGTGAATGCGAAGGGAATCGTGCTGCGCGGAAACCATATTGAGGACACAAACCTGCGCGCCATTTCACACCGATACAGCGCCACCATCGAGCTGAGTGTCGAAGGCGAACTATCCGGCACCGATTGGATCGAAGATGTGCGCATCGAAGGCAACACGATCGTGCGCCCCGGCGGCAGCGCCATCGCCATCCACGGCGCGCGCCGCGTGCGCATCACCGGCAATACCTTCGTAGAATGCGGCAATCTCCCGTGGCACGGCCTCGGCCGTCAGGCCGAAAAGTATGGCGTCCCCGTGGCCGTGTATGCCGGCGAGGAGATCGAGCAGAAGGATAACAAAGCCGTGCGCACGGGGCCGTATTCGCTGGAGCAATGAGTCGTCATCCTCTGCCATCATTTCCCGAAGTGCACCGACTCAAGATGATTCCAGCCCTCAAATTCGCCGCTGTATCTTCGTCATTACGCATGAGGATGGAGTTGAAGGCGAGCGAGCGGCTGGAAGCGCCGCCCGCTGACTTGCCCAAGCCCGAAGGAGCAAAACCTTGAAGATCGCTTCGCTGCTGCTTTCGCTAGTCGCACTCACGATCTGTCGCGCAGAGACGCCGCCGGAGAAATCGTGGACATCGCTCCCACTGCATCCGCGCTTGTTTGCTGATGCCGGGCGTTGGGATGGGCTGCGTGGGCAAATCACAGCGGATGGGGTGTCGCGGGAGATTTATGCGGTGGTGAAAAACACGGCGGAACGACTCCTCGATTTGCCCCCGGTCGAGTACGTGGACAAGGGTGCGTTCTGGCATGGGCCGATGCGAGAGGCGCAGGGGCGCATTCTGGCGCTGGCGATGACCTATCGGCTCAGCGGCGAATTACGATTTTTGCGACGTGCGAAACTGGAGATGCAGACGCTGGCTGATTTGCCGATGTGGTATCCTCAACATTTCCTCGACACGGCGGAGGGCTCGCTCGCGATGGCTATCGGCCTCGACTGGCTCCACGATGACCTCACATCGGCAGAGCGCACGCGTTTCGAGGATGCAATCATCGGGAAGGCGCTGCGCTCTTCGTTGGAGGACGAGGCGGGTAAGACCTGGATCAGCGGGAACAACAACTGGACGGCTGTCTGCCACGGTGGGCTCGTCATT
This sequence comes from Chthoniobacteraceae bacterium, assembly GCA_049690035.1. GTDB lineage: Bacteria > Verrucomicrobiota > Verrucomicrobiia > Chthoniobacterales > Chthoniobacteraceae > Chthoniobacter. Next base: position 10,766 of record JBAVML010000090.1, on the reverse strand, counting down.
GCGGCGCTGGCAGTGGCGGAGCGTGAGCCGGCGCTGGCGAAGCAAATTGTCGCGCGCGCGCTGCAGCATTTGCCGCGTTATGCAAAGTTGTATGCGCCCGCGGGTGCCTACTCAGAGGGGCCGGATTACTGGGCTTACGGCACCACGTTTTATGCGCTCACTGCCGAGGCACTGCGCATGAGTTTCGGCAATACTTGTGGTCTCGAAAAGGCTCCCGGCTTTCTCCAAACTGCCGACTACACACTGCAAATGACCGCGCCGAGCGGCCTGCTCTATAACTTCGCCGACAACGGCTCTGAACTCGGCGTCGAGCCGATCATGTTTTGGTTCGCGCGCGAGTTGCGCCGTGATGATCTGATCCAGCGCGACCGCGCCACGCTCGCGAAAATTGCCGAGAGCATCGCCTCCGGCGGCGAGCGCGATGATGCCAGCCGCATGCTACCTTTGGCGCTGATTTGGCGTGACCCCTCGCTTGCGCCCATCGAAACCAAATCACGATCGCTGACTTGGTGGAGCCGGGGCGGCTCACAGCCGCAGGCCGTGTTGCGTTCGGCCTGGAATGATCCGCACGCTACATTCATCGGCATCAAAGCAGGCTGTGCTGAGGACTCGCACGCGCACATGGACGTCGGCTCCTTCATCCTCGAGGCCAGCGGCGTGCGATGGGCCGTGGACCTCGGTCGCGAAAGCTATCCCCACGCCCGCGCGAACGGCATCGCGAACACCGAACTTTTCAACACCAAGCAGGACAGCAAACGCTGGAGCATCTTTCGCTGCGGCCCGGAAAGCCACAACCTCCTCCGCTTCAACAATGCCCCGCAGCTCGTCGATGCCAGGGCGGACGTCACTCCCGCTCACGGTGGCTTCAACATCAATCTCACGCCTGTCGTCCGCGACCAGGTTCGCAGTGCGCAGCGTCATTTTGCACTCAATCCTGATCGCAGCCTCACCATCCGTGACACGTGGCAGACCGCCGAGGCCGTCGAAGTCACGTGGCAATGGCTCACCCACGCCAAAGCAATGAAGACAGATCACGGATTTCGGCTCGAACAATCCGGCGAATCGCTGGACCTCGTCGCGGCAGCTTCCTCGAAACTCACGTTTGAAACCGAGGACGCCTCCGCACCTCGAAACAAATTTGACTCAGCAAATCCGGGTCTCACCCGACTGCTCATCCGTCTGCACACAAACATTGGCACCGATGGCTGGTTGCATGTCACCGCGTCATCACGGTGAAAGACATCGTTATATTCGCCGCGCTTGGATTGGAGGTCTCTGCCGATTCGATCGGCAGCGAAATTTAGCGGCCGACTAACGCACGGGCTCTCACGCGGTCAATTCCTTGATCACCTTGCCGCCAAACTGGCTTAACTGCTTGAATCGGCCCGCGTGGTAGAAGGTAAGCTTGTTGTCGTCGAGGCCGAGGAGGCGCAGGAGCGTGACGTGGAAGTCGCGGACGTGCGCTTTGCCTTCGACGGCGGTCATGCCGAGTTCGTCTGTCGCGCCGATGGTGTGGCCGGCCTTGCAGCCGCCGCCGGCGAGCCAGATGGTCATGGCGTTCGGGTTGTGGTCACGACCGTACTGGGTGCCGCCGCGCACGCCGTTGTCGGGGGTGCGCCCGAATTCGCCACACCACACGATGAGGGTGCTCTCCAGCAGGCCGCGTTGCTTCAGGTCAGAGATGAGCGCGGCGATGGGCTGGTCCACTCCGCGCACGAGATTGCCATGCGCGCGCTCGATGTAGTCGTGGCTGTCCCAGGAGCCGTTGTAGAGTTGTACGAAGCGCACGCCTTTCTCCACGAGCTTGCGGGCGAGCAGGCATTTCCGGCCAAACGCATCCGTCGCGTCGTGCCCGATGCCGTAGAGTTCCTTCGTCTTCGCATCTTCCTTGGAGAGGTCGAGCGTCTCGGGCACTTGCATCTGCATGCGAAAGGCCAGCTCATAACTGTCCATGCGCGCGGAGAGTTCGTCGTGGCCGGGATGCTGCGCGGCGTGTTCGCGATTGAGCTTCGCAATGAGGTCGAGATTCTTGCGTTGGCGAGCCTCGGTCACACCATTGGACGGCGTGAGATCGAGAATGGGCGAGCCTTTCGCGCGCAGCGGCGTGCCCTGAAAGCTCGCGGGCAGGTAGCCGTTGCTCCAGTTCGCCGCGCCGCCTTGCGGATAGCTCACCTCCGGCAGCACGATGAATCCCGGCAGATCTTGATTGAGCGAGCCGAGCCCGTAGTTCACCCACGCGCCGATGCCGGGATCGCCGCCGAAGCGGTTGCCGCAGTTCATTTGATACATCGCGGTGGGGTGATTCACGCTGTCCACGTTGCAGCCGCGGAAGAAACAAATGTCATCGGCGACCTTTCCGAGGTTCGTCCAGTTCTCCGCCATGTCCGCTCCGGACTTGCCCGCCTTGACGAACTTGAACGGACTGCGCACGTAGTAGCGCTTGCCGCTCTCCATGGCGGACTTCTGTTTGCCCTCCCGCACGAATTCCTTCAGGTGCATCTTCTCCAGCATGGGCTTCGGATCGAAGGTGTCGATGTGCGACGGCCCGCCTTCCATCATGAGAAAGATGACGTTCTTCGCCTTCGCATCGGGGAAGTGACCCTGCTTCGGCGCGAGCGGATTGATCTTCGCCTCGTCAGCCATCAATGCGCTGAAGGCGACGCTGCCGAGCGAAGCGCCGAGGCTGTAGATGAATTCGCGCCGCGTCGGCGCGTGTAGTGCGCGCGCTCCCGCGCAGGGAAAAAGAGGTTTAGTAAACATAAGCGAATTCGTTCGAGTTCAGCAGCGCAAGACAGACATCCGCGAGCGCGCGACTGTGAGCATCGACATCTGTGGGCTGGAGGTCGGCGATGTAGTCGGCGTAGGCGTGGAGCTTTTCGTTGAAGGAGAATTTTTCTCCCGTGTTTTCCTCGACCGCATCCCGGCGTACTTCGAGCGGCGGCTTGGTGGCGACGGGTGCGGCGTCGCCGATCATCAATTCGATCTCGCGCCAGTGGGCGAGGCAGGCGTTGAGTTCGGCCGGCGTGGGCGAGCGGCCGTAGGCCAGTTCGAAACAACGCGCGAGCGCGGCTTCATCGGTCTCCGTTTCCTTCATCGCACGAGCGGCGAGGGCGAGGGCGCGAGACTGGCTGGCTTTGCTGTTGAACATCGCGAAGACCTGCGGCGTGACGGTGCTGGCTTCGCGACGCTCACAGGAGAAGTCGGGCGCGGGTGCGTTGAAGACCTCCATCGCGGGATCGCTCAAGCCGCGCAGCTTGAGTGCGTAGAGCGAGCGGCGGTTGCGCTGCTCGGGCTTGGGATTCGGCACCCAGGCGGAGGCAAAGGTGCCCATGACCTGGCGCGGTTGCAGCGCGGCTTCAAGGTTGATCTCCGGACGATTCGGGATGCCGCCGAGCGTGGGATTCAATTCGCCGCTCGCGGCCAGCATGGAGTCGCGCAGTTCCTCGGCGCTGAGGCGGCGTGGTCTGAAGACGGCGCAACTGGTGCCGAGCGGATCTTTTTCGCGCAGCAGTTTCAGATCGGGATGCGTGGTGCTGCGACGATACGCGGCGCTCGTCATGATGGCGCGATGCAGCTCCTTAAAACTCCATCCCTGCTCGACAAACGTCGCCGCGAGCCAGTCGAGCACTTCTGGATGCGTCGGCTTTTTGCCGGTGCTGCCGAAGTTGTTTGGATTGCCCGCGATGGGCTCGCCGAAGTGCCACATCCAAATGCGGTTCACGATGGCGCGAGTGGTGAGCGGGTTGTCCTTGCTCGCCACCCATTCGGCGAAGGCTCTGCGGCGGCCCTCGACGGATGTCGGAATGCGGACTTCGGACTTCGGATTGAAAGCATCGAGCACGCTCAGCGCGCCGGGCGTTACCTTCGGACCTTCCGCAAACGGGTCGCCGCCGGTGTGGATGCACGAGTCCTCCAGTTCACCTTCGTTCATGCGATTCGCGGGCATGCGCATCGGCTGATACACGCTGGTGAGTTTCGGGGTGCGCCCATCATAAACGGCGAGCGCGAACGGCTCAAAGCGATCGAGCTCCCATTTCAAGCGCTCCAAGCCCTTTCGGGCCACGCGCTCTCGGCCAAACTGCTCCGGCGTGAAGCCGACGAGCTTCGGCGGGAAGTCGTCCTCCGGCACGCCCTCATCCGTCAGCATTTTGCGGGCGGCGCCGAAGACATCGGAGAATTCGCGGCGCTTGTTCTGGCCGGGCTTCCCGCTGTTTGCGCTCGTCTTGCTGCGCGTAGCTTCGACGGTGGCGTTCCATTTCGCGGGATCCTTGCCATTTTGCGCGAACCAACGTTGCGCGTTCTCCAGCATCACCGCATCGAGTTCCGCCAGCGTCGCCCGATGCTCCAAGCTGGTCATTTCCAAATAGGCTCGCTCCTCAAATCCACGCGTGTTTTCCAACGGCAGAAACGGAGCCGCGCGCTCGCTGAGCTGCGTGGTCGCAAACACCGCCTGCAGCGAGTAGTAGTCGCGCGTGGGCACGGGATCGAACTTGTGGTCGTGGCAGCGCGCGCATTGCAGCGAGTGGGCGAGGAAGGTTTCACCGACGGCATTCGTGACATCATCGAGGAACCGCTGGCGCGCCACTTTCGCCACCTCCATGCCTGTGAGTTCCCACGGCCCCATGCGCAGAAAGCCGGCGGCGACGATTTTCTCCGGATCGTTTGGATCGATCTCATCGCCCGCGAGCTGCTCCTTCACGAACTGATCGTAGGGCTTGTCGCTGTTGAACGCCCGCACCACGTAGTCGCGATAGCGCCACGCATTGCCGCGTTCGTAGTCGTTGGCGAAGCCGCTGCTGTCGGCGTAGCGCGCCACATCGAGCCAATGCTGCGCCATGCGCTCCCCGTAGTGCGGCGACGCGAGCAAGCGGTCGATGAGAACCATCACTGCTGGGTCAGCGTCGTTGGCAAACGCGGTTTCAAAAGCGGTGATCTCCTCCGGCGTCGGTGGCAGGCCAGTGAGATCGAAGGTCGCGCGCCGGACGAAAGTGCGGGCGTCAGCCGCCGGCGCGGGCTCTAGCCCGGGCGGCATTTTTGCGTCAAGGAATGCGTCAATCGGGTGTTGATCCGGTTTGGCTGAAGCCAAAGCCGCTTTCTTCACCGGCTGATATGCCCACAATCCCTCAGGTTTGTATTTCCGATTCGTCCATTCCGCCGACAGCCCGCCACTGGTCTTTACCGGTGCGCCGTCTTCGGCCGCCCACCGCGCTTCATTTGCCCGCGCGATCTCCTTTGCCCGTGAGCCATCCGGCCATGGTGCGCCGCCGGCGATCCAATCCTTCATCCACGCGATCTGCTCCGCGTAGAGCTTGTCAGCGTCCTTCGGCGGCATCGGCTCCCAGTCGTCCGCGTGCTGTCGCGTGACCGCGAGATACAGCGGGCTCTCGTCCGGCTTCCCCGCGATGAGTCCCGGCTTCGCGCTCTCGCCGCCTTTCACCAGCGAAGCGAGCGAGCGCATGTCGAAGTCACCTTTGAGTTTCTTCGGCTCATTACCGTGACACGCGAGGCACTTCTCCGAAAACAACGGCGCGATGCGACGCACGAAGAGCTGTTCGGCGTCCTGAGCGCAGGCCGACGAAACGAGCATCAATGACCACGGCAGGAAAAGATGACGCGTTTTCATTCGGGTTTTTCGCATACGTGCACGGCGTGAATTTCCGCGACACTCTGCCGCAACGCATCGCGACCCGCCACGAGTTCTTACTCTTCAGCAGACAGTTCGCGCAGGCCACCTCGAGCAAACGCAACCGCCGATGCTGTTCCGGTCCGACGCGCTCACGTTCCTCGCCAGTAAATCAAACACGCCCGCTCCAATGCTGAAAGCGATGAGTGGAAATCACCCAAAAGCACTGAGCGAGTGAACATCCAGAGGCCTCGCGGATTGACCGTTTGTTCGCGCCGAGCAAGAGAACGGGACGGTCCCGCAACTGATTCACGGAGATCAATCTGGGTGGGATCCTCGACACGCGGGATGCTTCGGTTGGCACTCGTCCTGCCCGTGAACTACGACGCGGAGAACCTGCAGCAAGAGCGACTTTTCGACCGACGCTTTGCACGATAGGAGCCACCTCGTCGTGGCGAGAGGCTGGTGTGTATCGTCGCAGGTCGACGACGTCACCGCTGCAATGACAAGTCATGGCGAGCGCGAGGACATTAATGTCCCGCCGCCAGAGGTGGTGGCGGGGTGGTGCGGAATCTTTCTGGCGGCTACAGGGAACGGCTGTGAGTCGATTGCTTGCAAGGATGAATATATCCTTCCGACCCATCCGATGGGCGACGCGATGAGCGTGAAAATATCAATATAGCAAACCTAAAGAGCAGCATTCGTAAGTTGCAAGCAATTGGTAAATTGGAAGTTATACGGAAGCGCCACACCCGTGCTCGAATGAGGCCAGAATCTATCTGCGACGCGGCATTTCCGATGCTAAGCGTCGGGCTGTGGCCACCAACCCTCCAATATTGGCGCAGCGGAAGCTAGTGAACGAGCCTGCCAAGGTGGCGCTGTCTTAGATGTATGGCTAACATCGCTGCCATACGTTCCGTCGGCTCGTCGCTCGCTGACTATCTTACCCGTTCCTACCGGGCGGCGGCGTTTCCTGCGAATGTCAACAAACCCACCTGTGACTTCGCTGTAGTGAGCAGCGGACAAATTCAGACGCAGGACGATCCCGTCCAGAACGCGGCCAGGGTCCTGATCTTCCTCTACCATGTCAGCGTCGATCCCCACCTGCGAAACTCGGGTCGGGTGGCAAAGCCGGACATGCCGTCGCCTCCGCTCTCGGTCGCATTGCACTATCTATTCACGTTCTGGTCGGACAGCGCGGAGAGCGAGCACTTGGTTCTTGCGTGGACGATGCTGGAACTGCAGGCGACCTCGTTGCTGGACGCGACGATCCTGAGTGGGGAGGCGCAATGGTCCGCCGAGGACATGGTTCAGCTCATTCCGGAGGAACTGAGCAATGAAGACATGATGCGCATCTGGGACACGATGCGACCGGACTACCGATTGAGCCTTGGCTATGTTGCGCGGGTCGTGCGCATCGAGGGGGGCGCGGTCCCCGAGCGGGCGCCGGCAGTCGCCACCAGATTCAACTACGCCGTGCCGGCGGATGCCCGATGAACTTCGCGCCGCCATTTTACCGTGTCGTGGAGCATGTCGATCGCCGGGCGCTCGGCGCTGTGCAGTTGGTGGATGCGGTGACGCGGCTGCCCGTCGCAGCCGGCGCCAAGGTGGAAGTGAGGCACGCGGCTTTGGCCGGAGTGGGAGCGCCGGTTGCGGTCCCGCTTTCCGCGCGCCGCGTTCAAGTCGTGCAGAATCGCTCGGGTCTTCTCGTGATACTGCGCGCGCCCTTTTTCGATGACTACTCGGATTCGTTCGACGATCCACCGAATCCGCCGGAGACGCCGGCCGGCACACGGCTGCGCCTTCGGTTGGCCGTGATCGATGCGGGGCCGAGTTACCTCCCGCAAGAGTTCGACTTCGAGTTGCCGCGTCCGCTGGACCGTACGGTCGCGGAGAACGTGTTCCAACCCAGGGTGGTAGAACTCTTCCGCGCTCCCGGCGCGCCGGTGCTTGGCGGTTGGTCCGTGTTGCGCGTGCGCGTCACACAGGAGGGTACGGCCAAGCCGTTGCCGGGAGTGCTCGTGCGCGTGTATCGCGGTCCGCGTGCTACGGATGCCCCGATCGGTCAAGGCATGAGTGAATGGCGCGGCGATCTGCGCGGAGAAGCGCTCGTGGCTGTTGCCGATCTCCCGCGCTTCCGGCCGGGTGGCGGAGCAAATGTCTTCGAGACCTCGCAGTCCGTCCACCTCGAGGCGACGCGCGACACGGCATTCTCCGGCGCGCGGGAGCAGTTTCCTGATATGACGAAAATCATCTCCGGCACTGCACCGGGAATCATTCGCCGCCGATCCGATCTTCCCGCTGGCCCGCCGCCTCCGGCGCTGGCTGTCAATCCGCCGGCGCCGCTCGACATCCGCCCCGGCCGCGAGACTGCGATTGACCTCACGATGCCGTAGCCTGCGCCGCTTCCTTCACCCGAACCAAACCAGCAGCCAAACCGATTGAACTTATGCCTGAATATTTAGCACCCGGTGTCTATGTGGAAGAAACCAGCTTCCGAGCAAAATCCATCGAAGGCGTCGGCACGAGCACGACCGCTTTCGTCGGGCCGACTCGCAGAGGTCCGATCGTCTCGACCGAGAGCGACGCAGCCGGCAATCCGCCAGCCCAGCCGGAACTGTTGACCAGCTTTGGCGATTTCGAGCGCATGTTCGGCGGAGTCGAGGATCTCGTATTCGGAAATACCACCGTCACAAATTACCTCGCGCACTCTGTGCTCCAGTTTTTTAATGAAGGTGGTTCGCGCCTCTACGTCGCTCGGGTGGCGAACCAGCCAGCGCCCGCGGCGACCTCCGACCTCGGCGCGGCTGGCGCTTCCGTGATCATCCGCTCACGTTTTGGCGGAGCGGCGGCCAACGGCCGGTTAACCGTGGGAGAGATCGCCAGGCCGGTGACGCGGGACCAGTTGGAAAGCTTTGTGAACGGCTCGCTTCTGCGGGTCAGCGATCCGGCGGCGGCTCCCGCTTCGCTGGAAGGCGGCCCGCTGCCCGCGAACCTCACGCCCCCACCTGGCAGCAACATGGTTTTGAACCTGACCATCGGCGCGGCCACGCCTGCCCTCACCTTTTTGGGCGTGGCGGCGACCCTCACTGCCACCTCCGCGCTGCCCAACCCAGTCGTCATCGCACCCGCCAACCGGGAGTTTCGCCTTCGGGTGAATGGCGAACTCCAAGTCGTGCAATTACCGATTCCAGCGCCAGCCGCGCCACCGCTTACGCCAGCGACGTTCGCCCCGGCCTTGCAAGCCGCGCTCACTGGCGTGGACGTCACCGAGGCCGCCGGCATTCTGACTCTGGCCACGCAGCGTCGCGGCACCACCGCGAGCATCCAAGTGGTGAGCGCCCATCTCGGATTTCAGGCCGGCGCAGCGGCGTCCGCCGTAGCAAATCCTGCCACCAACAACGTCGCCGACCTCGCCGCCGTGACGATCGCCGATATTAAAGCTCGGATCGCTGCCACGCCTGGGGTGGCGTCCGCCCTCGAAGCGATCGAGTTGTCCGGCAACCGTTTCGCGCTGCGCACGCTCGTGGCGACCTCGACCGCTACCGTCGCAATCCGCGCTGCCGGAGCGGGGGAAACGTCCGCGCACTCCGCCCTCGGACTTCCCGCGCCAGGCGCTGGGGCGGGGACGGCCATCGGTGCCGGTGCCGCTCCGTTCTTGCTCCAACGCAGCACGTTCAACAACGCGCAGGTCTGGCACACGCCGGGCCTCCCGTCCGCCGCTGTGCCGATTCCCGCGAACCGCGACTTGCACGCGCTCTCCTTCAGCCTCGTGTTCGATGGTCCCGACGGGGACAGCGCGGTCTATGACGATCTCGCCTTCGGTCGCGACCACCCACGCCTTGCGAGCACGTTTTTGCCCGAGCATCCCACGGCGCGCGCTGATGCGCTCTTCCAGCCGATCTGGTTCGATCTGCCCAATACCGACAGCGCTGCGGCGTTCTATCAGGCGCTATTTCCCGCAGCGAGCCGACGGTTCGAAGAAGGCCGGCTCGTGGCCGTCCATCAGTTGACCGGCGGAAATGACGGCCAGCTCCCGGTGGTCGGCACACCCACCGACGCGGGGAGCTACGCTGCTGCGTTCGAGATGCTGCGAAGCCTCGAAGACATCTCCATCGTTGCTGCGCCTGGGCACTCCGCTTACCCGGAAGCTGTAGCTGTGGCGATCCGCAACGCGCTGATCGCCCATGCTGAACGCCCGCGCGCATACCGCATCGCAGTGCTCGATTCTCCGCCGCGTCTGTTGCCGGGCGACGTGCGGATCTACCGGGCCGCGTTCGATTCGCACCGGGCGGCCCTCTACTATCCGTGGGTCACCGTGCCCAACCCTCTCGCCCGCCCGGGCCGCGACGAAGTGGACGCCGAGATCAATCTGCCGCCGTCTGGCTTCATCTGCGGCATCTACGCGCGCAACGACACCGTGCAAAGCGTGTCGAAAGCGCCTGCCAACGAGATCGTGCGCGGCGCCTTGCGTTTCGAGAGCGACGTGAACTTCGCGCAGCAGCAGCTCCTCAATCCGCTCGGCGTGAACTGCCTGCGTTACCTCTCGGGCCGCGGATACCGCGTGTGGGGCGCGCGCACGGCGTCGTCCGATCCGGAGTGGAAATATGTGAACGTGCGCCGCTTTTTCCTCTACCTCGAAGCGTCGATCGACCGGGGCACGCAGTGGGCGGTTTTTGAAAATAACGGGCCGCGCCTTTGGACGAACGTTCGCGAGACCGTCGAGGCGTTTCTCTACAACGAATGGATCTCCGGCAACCTACTCGGCGCGACGCCCAAGGAGGCGTTCTTCGTGCGCTGCGACCGCAGCACGATGACTCAGAACGACCTCGATAACGGGAGGCTCATCTGCCTGATCGGCGTTGCCGCGCTGAAGCCCGCAGAGTTCGTCATCTTCCGCATCGGCCAGAAGACGGCTGACGAGCGCACCTAACCACCACCCACCACCACGAGGAGACATCCCATGCCAGATCGCACGACTCCCTACGGCGCCTTCAATTTCGGCGTCAACCTCAACGGCCCCATCGGCGAAGAGCAGCCGCTCGGCGGCTTCTCCGACGTCTCGGGGCTGAGCAACGAAATCACCATTGCCGAATACCGCAATGGCAACGAAAAGCCGAACCACGTCCGCAAAGTGCCGGGC
>JBAVML010000089.1:0-4546 GCA_049690035.1 Chthoniobacteraceae bacterium | reverse complement strand
ACACGCAGGCGCTGCGCGATCGGCGTCGCGGCCCACTGGCGCTGCGCGGCCCGGAGGCGCTCGCCCGCGCCTGGCGCGGACTCACGAGGCGATGCGATCGTAGCATTCATCACGCAGGCTCCAGATCCAGCGGCGCGAATTCCGGCGCGGCATCGATCGGCACCGCGGGCGCGATGCCGAGATCGGCGAGCACGAGCCGCGAGCTGATGCGCGCCGATTCAAAAATCACCGGCAGCCCGCTGCCCGGATGGGTGCCGCCGCCGACCAGATACATTCCATCGACATCCTCGAAGCGATTGTGCGGACGCAGGTGCAGCATCTGATCCAGGCTGTGCGCGAGATTGAAGGTCGCGCCTTGGTGGATCTCGTATTTCACATCCCACTCGACTGGCGTGACGATGCGCTCGAAGCGAATCCGCTCCTCGACGCCGGCGTAGCCCGCCTTCTCGATCTGCCGCAACATCAGCGCGCGAAAACGCTCGCGCTCCCTCGACCAGTCCACATTCGGATGCAGATGGGTCACCGGCGCCAGCACGTAGAGCGTGCTCATGCCGCGTGGAGCGAGAGTACGATCGGTGACGCAGGCGTTTTGCACGTAGAAGGAAGGGTCCGCGGAAAGAACGTGCTGATTCTCGATCTCGTCCAGGTTGCGCACGTAGTCGCTCGCGATGTGGATGCTGTGATGCGGCAGATCGAATTCACCCTCCACGCCGAGATACATCATGAAGGTCGAGCAGGAGAATTTCTTGCCGGCGATTTTCTGGTTCGTCCACCGGCGGCGCAGGCGGTCCGGCACGAGCCGCTGCATGGCGCGGGCGAAGTCGGCATTCATCACGATGGCGTCCGCCCTTTCCTCGCCCGCCGCAGTGCGCACGCCGACCGCGCGGCGGCCTTCGAAGAGCACTTCCTCGACCGGAGTTTCGACGCAGATTTCCACCCCGAGCCGCTCGGCGACGCGGGCCATCGCCGCGGTCACCGCCGCACAGCCGCCGATCGGATGGAAGACGCCGTACTCGTATTCGAGAAACGAAAGAATCGAGAAGAGGCTCGGGCAGCGAAAGGGCGACATGCCCAGGTATTTCGACTGAAAAGAAAACGCGAGGCGGACGCGCGGATCGCGAAAGAAACGGCCGAGGTAAGTGTCCACCGATTGATGCGGCCGGAGCATGGGCAGCATCTTGAGCAGGCGGACATTCACGAGATCCTGCCAGCTCATGAACGGCGTCTCGAGGCACGGCTCCATACGCTGGAGCTTAGTGCGATTCTCCTCGAGAAAGCGGCGGAAGCCGGGCGCATCGCCGGGCGCGATCGAGGCGATCTGCTGTTCCATCCGCGGGATGTCCGGCGTGGCGTCGATGTGCCCGCCCGCACCGAAAATGATGCGGTACTGCGGATCAAGGCGCACCATTTCCACCTCCGCGCGGAGCGAGGTGCCGGCGGCGGCGAAGATCTCCTCGAGGACGCGCGGGTAGAGGAAAAAGGTGGGCCCGAGATCGAAGCGAAAGCCATCCTCCTCGATCGAGGAAGTGCGACCACCGACGCCCGGCAGTCGCTCGACGATCTTTACTTTCACCCCCGCGCTGGCGAGAAGGATGGCCGTGGCGAGCCCTCCAGGACCGGCTCCGATGACGATGACAGAAGGCTTTTTGGGCGGTGGCATGGTGGCTTTGCTGTGGATGTAACGCCCCGCCGCGCGCGCCAGATGCATGCATCCGCTGATCGGGCGCAGCCGAAACAACGCGATGGAATATACGCATTTCGAGTCGCGCCAGCGCGCCGCCTGACGACGAGCGACGCCGTGAATTCGTTCCTCGATTTTTTTAAGCAGCACGGGCTCGCCGTCGGTGAAGCGGCGCCATCGCTCACCGCGAAGGATCAGCAGGGACAGATCGTGGAACTCGGAGAGCTCTACCGGCGTTCAGCCGTCTTCATCTATTTCTACGTCCGCGCCGGCACGCCCCTCTGCACCGCGCACGCCTGCCGGTTGCGGGATCGCTTCGCAGAGCTGCGCGCTCGCGGCATCGAGATTCTCGGCGTGAGCGCCGATCCGCCGGAACGCCTCGCGCAATTTCAGACCCGAAAACAGATTCCTTTTCGGCTGCTCGCCGACACCGACGGCGCAATCGCTCGCGGCTTCCGCGTGCCCTCCTTTCTCGGGATGACGGCGCGCGACGCCTATCTCATCCGCGACGGCCGTGTCGTGTGGAAAGGGCGCGCGGGACAAGGCGTGCCGGACGGCGTGTAGTCACAGCCGGAAGACGCGCTTCGCGTTTTCAAAAAGAATCTTCCGCTCGGTCTGCCTCGATCCGGCGAGACGACGCACGGCCTCGAGGATCGCGGCGCCAGTGCATTCCTTGCCACTGCCGGTCGGGTCGGGGCAATCGCTGCCAAACATCAGCTTGTCCTGATGCCGGTCGAGGAAGCCGCGCGTGTGCTCTTCGTCGCGGGTCAGCGAGCCGAGGCCGGAGCCGGCGGAGAGGTCGCCGTACATATTGGGGAAGTCGGTGAGCAGCCGATCGGTGATGCCGCCGGGCGTGACCGGACCTTTCGGATAAAGGACACTCTGGTCCGTGTAAGCCGCGTCGATATTCGCCCAGAAGGTTTGCGCGTGGCCGATGAAGTTCACCCGCGGGAATTTCGCGAGGACATTGTGAAAGCGCTCGATGCCGAGGTTGTAGGTGCCGTGTTGAAAATGGAGCAGCACGGGCACGCCGTACTTTTCCGCGAGCGCATAGATCCGCTCACTCTCCGGCGAGTCGCATTCCACGCCGAACTTTTGTTCGCCGATCACCTTCGCGCCGAGCTTGAGGTAGCGCTCAATCTCCACGGGCGCGCCCTCGAGATCCGTCACTTCATTTGCGCCGAAGACGAATTGTGGATTTTCTTTCGCCACTTTCATTACCGATTCGTTTCCACCCGCGCGCGCCGCGAGACCGTTCGATTTCCCCTGATGTGTGGAAGGCCGCACCACCAGCGAACCGGCGGGCAGCAGCACTGTCATCGTCACGCCCATGGTGCGCTGGTGCGCGATCAGGTCTTCGTCGCTGCGCGCGAGGTAGTTGGTGTGCTGGTGAATGTCGATGACCGGCTCGGGCTCTGCCGCCCGCAAGGGTGCGGCCATCGCGGCGAGTCCGGTGGTGAGCAGGAAATGACGGCGGGAAACGCGCGGGGGAACGTGCATGCGGAAGCTTTGCTAAATCGCCGCGGAAAAAGAAAGATGCGCCGCTCACGATTCCCATATGAACCTCGGCCTCATCGGTCTCGACACCTCGCATTGTCTCGCCTTCACGCGGGCGTTGAATGATGCGAGTTCGCCCACGCACGTCGCCGGCGCACGGATCGTCGCTGCCGTGAAAACCTTCAGCCCCGACATGCCGGCGAGCGTGGATCGCGTCGAAGATTTCGCCGCCACGATGGTCGATGAACTTGGCGTCCGGCTCGTGCCATCGATCGAGCAGCTCTGCCGCGAAGTCGATGCCGTGATGATCACCAGCCTCGATGGACGCGCCCACCTTGAGCAGGCGCGCGCCGCTTTTGCCGCGCAGAAGCCCGTCTTCATCGACAAACCGCTCGCTGCTTCGCTGCGCGACGTGATCGAGATTTTCCGGCTGGCGAAGGAAGCAGGCGTGCCAGTGTTCAGTTCATCCGCCTACCGTTTTTACGAAAGCATGGCCGCCTTACGCCGCGTGGATGTGGGCGAGGTGCGCGCCGCGATTTCCTACGGGCCAGCGTATCTCGACGAACGTCACCCGGATCTTTTTTTCTACGGCATTCACCCGGCGGAAGCGCTCGTCGCGGTGATGGGGCAGGGCTGCGAATCGGTGGTCCGTTCGCACACGGCGGACAGCGATGTCGTGACCGGCATCTGGCTCGGCGGGCGGCTCGGCGTGCTTCACGGGCTGCGGACGAAGGCCATCCCGCACAAAGTCACGGTTTTCGGCGCGACGGGATTCGCCGAGCAGCAGCCGACCGGAACTCGCTTCAACAAATTTGGTGCGCTCAACGACACGCACGGCGGCGATAGCTACGCCTCGCTGCTGCGTGAGATCGTGAACTTTTTCCAAACCGGCGAGCCGCCCGTCAGTCCCGAGGAGACGATCGAACTCTTTGCCTTCCTGGAAGCCGCCGATGAAAGCAAACGTCGCGGCGGTCTGCCGGTTAATCTCAGCGAAGTCATCCAACACGCCCTCCCATGAGCCATTCCCGTCGCACCTTCCTCCGACAAGCCGGCGTCGCTGCCGTCGCCGCCACTGTAGGCCTTCGCGCGCGTGGCCAAAGCGCGCCGGCGATCACGATCGAAGACACGCGCGTGATCAGCCTCGATCCCCAGTACTACCACGGCTGGCCGACGGTCGCGTTGCGCAAGAACGGCGACCTCATCGTCTCGTGGTCCGGCGGTCGCGACGGCCACATCTGCCGGTTCGGTCGCGTGGACGCGATGGTCTCGCACGACCAAGGCGCGACCTGGCAATGGCCGCAGACGCTGCTCGACAGCCCGATGGACGACCGCGACTCCGGCGTGCTCGAGACGGCCAAGGGCACGCTG
>JBAVML010000088.1:0-9254 GCA_049690035.1 Chthoniobacteraceae bacterium | reverse complement strand
GCTCCACTCTGGCTTCTTCGGCAAGAGCGCGCGCGCCGCGCCCATGTCCCAGAACGTGCGCTGATACATGATCTGCCCGAGCGCGCCGTCCTGGATACGCTTGATGCCTTCGAGGTAGCCCGGCTTGTGCCGGCGCTGGAGCCCGACGCCGACTTTGAGGTTCTTCTTCTTCGCTTCCTCCGCCGCCGCGAGCACGCGGCGCACGCCCGGCGCATCGAGCGCCACTGGCTTCTCCATGAAGATATGTTTTCCCTGCCGCACCGCCTCTTCAAACATCTGCGGACGGAACATGCACGGCGTCGCGAGGATCACGACATCGCACGCAGCGATCGCCGCCTTGTAGGCGTCAAAGCCAAGGAAAATAGCGCCTTCCGAGACATCGACCTTGTCGCCGTTGGTTGCCTTGAGTGAAGCGAGCGCCTTATCCACCTGATCGCGGAAAAGCTCGGCCACCGCGACGAGCTTGATGTTCTCCGAAGCGTGCAGCGCCTGATTCGCGGCGCCGGTCGCGCGACCACCGCAGCCGACCATCGCGAGTTTCAGCGGACCGCCGCCGCTCGCACCATGCGCATAACGCTCAATCGGTAACGCGCCGAGCGCAGCGCCAGCGAGCGCGGATTTTTGGAGGAAGGAACGACGGGTGAGTTGGGAGGTCGGGTTCATGGGAGTTGGTTTTTGTTTGGGAGAAGAAAGGAAAGTCTAGGAAGCCGCGCCCGGGATTGGCAACGCCTCGTTCTTGCTCGGCAGGTTGGGCTTCAACTCCGCCGCGAGCAGCGCGTCGCACACTTCCTCCGCGCTTTGAACGCGCATGTTCAGCACCTCCGTCGCGGTCATCGCCAGCGGCGCTCCGGCTTGATGAAAGAGCCACTTCACCGCGCGCGGAAAACATGCCGCGATCTTCACCTCGCCTCCATCCGCCAGCCGCTTCAGCGCCGGATCGCGCCGCGCCGACATCTCGCAAAGATCCGCCACCGCCTCGAATTCCACGCCCGCCTCGCACAGCTTCCGCAGCACCGCGTCCTTCACCTCCTTCGGCACGACTTGGGCGTACTGGCAGTGGCAGTAGAGAATGCGAGTCGTGGGTTCGTTCATCGGACGGGCGGATGACTCTACGCTCAACCCACGCAGGCAAAAGTCCTTTGTCACGGCGAAGGGCGTCGCGCGATCTTATTGGCCGAAAACGGCGAGCGTGACCGCGCCGCTTCGACTAGTCTTCGTGACATGATTGCCGCCGAAACTTGCTACGAAGCGCTCCGCGCCCGCGACGCGCGGTTCGATGGGCTGTTCTTCGTCGGAGTGAAATCGACGGGCGTTTATTGCCGCAGCGTCTGCACGGCTCGCACGCCGAAGCCGAGTTCCTGCTGCTTTTTCGAAACGGCGGCAGCCGCGGAGAAGGCCGGCTTTCGCGCGTGCCTGCTCTGCCGGCCTGAGCTGGCGCCCGCTCACATCGCGCCGGAACGCTCGCTCGCGCACGCGATCGGAGCGCGCTTGCAGGCCACGGCGGTCGAGGCCGGTTCGGTGGAAGAGCTGGCGCGGACGTCGGGCTTCAGCACGCGGCACTTGCGGCGGCTCGTGCGCATGGCCTTTGGTGTCACTCCGGTCGAATTGGCGCAGACGCATCGGCTTCTCTTCGCCAAGAAGCTGCTGCAAGAAACCGCGCTACCGATCAGCGAAGTCGCTCTGCAGGCAGGCTTTCGCAGCCTGCGCCGCTTTCACGCGCTCTTCGCCGCGCGCTACGGATTTCCGCCCAGTCGCCTTCGCCGGGAGGCACGAGTTGATGTGGCGGACTCGCTTCGCTTGCGGCTCGCATATCGGCCGCCGCTGGCATGGGAACAAATGCTCCGCTACCTCGCGGCGCGAGCGATTCCCGGTGTCGAAGCCGTCGTTGAGAGTTTCTACCTGCGCACGATCGCACTCGGTGGGAAACCCGCGTGGCTGCGCGTCGGCCACGATCCGGAGCGGCGTTGTCTCATGGTGGAGTTTTCCCCGGAAGCCGCGTCGCACCTGTATCCCGCGCTGCACCGGCTCCGCGCCGTTTTCGATCTCGACGCCAATCCGGAACGCATCGCGGAAAAGCTCGCGGACGATCCATTGCTGAGCGCCGCGTTTGCCCACACGCCCGGACTGCGCGTCGCCGGCGCGTGGGATGCCTTCGAGATCGCGGTGCGCACCATCCTCGGCCAGCAGATCAGCGTCGCCGGCGCCTCGACGATTTGCGGCCGGTTGGTCTCGCGCTTTGGCACTGCCTTCGCCACGCCGCATGCCGGGCTCACCCACATTTTCCCAAAGCCGGAAATTCTCGCCGAGGCCGATCTTTCCTCGATCGCCAGCCTGGGCCTTCCCGCGCGCCGCGCGGAGACGATCCGCGAAATGGCCCGCGCCGTGATTGCCGGGGCGCTCGACTTTCTCCCCGGCACCAGTAGCGAAGACGCGGTCGCGCGCTTGAAGTCGCTGCCCGGCATCGGCGAGTGGACCGCGCAGTATCTCGCCATGCGCCTGCTGCGCAGTCCCGACGCTTTCCCCGCCGGCGATCTCGGCCTGCGCAAGGCCGGCGGTCGCGGCACGCCGATCAGCGAAGCCGCGCTGCTCGCCCGCGCCGAAGCCTGGCGCCCCTGGCGCGCCTACGCCGCCGTCTATCTCTGGCACTCCCTTTCGCTCCTATGAATTCAACGCGCTACTTCACCGAAATCCCCTCGCCGCTCGGTCGCCTGCAACTCCGCAGCACTGGCGACGCGCTCACTGCTCTCTACATGGAAAACCATCGGCACGAACTCGAGCGTCCCGCCGATGCGAAATCCGACGCCGCGCCTTTCCGCGCCGCGATCGCGCAGCTCGAGGAATACTTCGCCGGCGAGCGCCGCGAATTCTCCCTGCCGCTCGCCGCTGAAGGCACCGATTTTCAGCGCGGAGTGTGGAGCGGCCTCGCCGCGATTCCCTACGGCGTGACGCTGAGCTACGGCCAGCTCGCGCAAGCCATCGGGCGCCCCCGCGCCATCCGCGCCGTCGGCCTCGCCAATGGCCGCAACCCCATCTCGATCATCGTCCCCTGCCACCGCGTGATCGGCGCCAACGGCACCCTCACAGGCTACGGCGGCGGCATGGAACGAAAGCGCTTCCTCCTCGACCTCGAGCGCGGTGGAAGGCTGGCGATTTAAGTCCCTAGCTTGTCGGAGTGTCCAACGGGTTGAACCAGCGGAGGCCGGCGAACTTTCTGAAATCATCGTCGCACGAAGCGAGCTCGCCGCCGTGCTCCGTCGCTAGGGCTGCGAGATGGGCATCGGTCACGAGGTTTCCGGTGGCGTTCGCCGCACGGCAGAGATCGGAGAATACGCGAGCGTGTTCATGGGTCGGATGGATGATCTGGACGTTCGGCAGCGCGAGCCAATCGTTCACTTGGGTGAGCGCCTGATCGAGCGCGAGTGGGTTTGGCAGGATGCGCGGGTTGGTCGTGATGCGGACGAATCCAACGAGAACCGCCCAAGGCAGACCCACGGTCTCTTTGCTTTGCAAAAGCTGCGATAGCCAGACCCGCGCACCAGCGTAGTCGGGCGAATCCGCGTTCGTCGCATGCACCAGCAAATTAACATCGACCAGCACCATTTCCGCAGCGGCGGCTTAGTAGTCTTCAGCCAACTGACCGAGCTTATTCAAATCGATCGCGGGATTGACCCCAAAATGATGCGACAGCAGCCGCACCTCGCCGGCAGGCTGGGTGGATGGTGTCCCGTCGTCCAGCAGCGCGAGCACTTCGCGAACGAGTCGTTCGCAGTGAGCAGCCCTCTCCGGATCAAGCGTCTGGAGACGACGGTCGAGTTCCTGCGCGATGCTGCTCATGAGTGGAAAGTATCATCCGACGGGGGGCGGTGGCAAGTTACAGCCGGTGCGCGTCATCTACGTTAGCTCGCTCGTCCCAAGCTGAGCTTGGGAGCGAGCGGAAATCCGAATAGGTTATCGGACCATGCACCCCGATATGATCCGACGCTCCACAGATCAGGATATGCAGGCGATTCGATCTTGGCTGGAGCAAGAGTGCCAACAGGGGCAGACGAATTTTTTGGTCAATTGGAGCCTTACCGAAGAGCGCCACCAGCGGGGAGAATTAATCGTCTATATCGATGGAGCGAGCGAGCTTCCAGTTGGCTATCAGTGGGGTGGCTTGATCTGTCCCGGCATACTTGAAGTTCGACCGGACATGAGAGGACGAGGGATTGGCCGCAAGCTAGTGATGCGGCGCATCGCACAGGCGCGGAGACGGAATGAGTGTTTGCTCGTGATTCAATGTAAGCCCTCCTCGTCGATTCCATTCTGGCAGAAGATGGGGTTCACACTTCGTGTCGGGGGAAAGACAGAGGGGTTGGCCTATCGAATCCTACGGAAGCGTAACAGACGGCCAGCAGGAGCAGAACCGGTGGACATTCGGGTCTGCTTCTATCCGGAGGAACGCAAATATTCGGGCGATTTGATCGCACCACTGCATACGCCAGTGACGAGCGCATTTCGCCTGCCGAGTGGAGTTATCCGCCTGACTGAGAGAGTCTTCGTCTTCCCAATCCTGCACCCAGGCGCTGACGATGCCGTGATTGAGATCACCGTTGCTGGTCAATGCCTTTACTTGGACAAAGCAAAATACTCGGGAGCGGAACGGCTGGGTGTCGCGAGATGCCAGCACGGCTTTTACATCGACGAGATTCGGCGATGAACAAGCCCGTGCGCCTCCTGAAGGAACGCACTGCGGAAGTGCTTGCCAAGGTTTGCCCCGGCACCGCTCCCGTGGCAGTCTGCAGGTATGGAACAAGCCTACGTCCTCACCGGTGAACTTCGCGACGGGCGTTCGATAGTGCTTGATGAAGCAGTGGCGATCGCGGCGGGGAAGGTGCGGGTGACATTGCAGCAGATCGAGGAGCCGAAGATACGGCGCTCACATACCGAGGTGTTGGCGGAGATTCATGGCGGCTTATGGCTTCGGGTCACGTCCCGCCGACGGTCGAGGAAGTCGCGCTGATTATCGAGGAAGGATGGGGCTCGTGAGATTGACCGCAATTACTCCCCCAGCAAAAACCGGAAGTCATCCAGCGTCAGTGCGCGGGTGAAGCTTTCTTCGCCGAGGATGTCGGCGGCGAGGGCGCTTTTGCTCCGCTGGAGCTTCCGGATTTTCTCCTCGATGCTCTCTTTCACCAAGAGGCGGTAGGCGATGACGTGGCTGGTCTGGCCGATGCGGTGGGTGCGGTCGATGGCCTGGTTTTCGACGGCGGGATTCCACCATGGATCGTAGAGCACGACGTAGCTCGCGGCGGTGAGGTTCAGGCCGAAGCCGCCGGCGCGCAGGGAAATGAGGAAGACGGCGGCGCCTTCGCTTTGCTGGAAATTCGCGACGAGTGGGCCGCGGTCTTCGGTGTCGCCGGTGAGGAGGAAATGCTGCCACTGCCGGCGCTCGATCTCGGCGCGGATGAGGTCGAGCATTTGGATGAACTGCGAAAAAACCAGCACCTTGTGGCCTTCCTCCATGAGCGGTTCGAGGAGGTCGAAGAGCGCGGTGAGCTTGGCGCTTTCAGCATCGGCGGCCTTGGCGCTGACCAGCGCGGGGTGGCAGCAAATCTGCCGGAGCCGGAGCAGTGAGGTGAGAATGTTGAAGCGCTTTTTGTCGAGTTCCTTGCTCGAGTTGATGTTGAGCAAGGCGGCGCGCGCGCGTTTCAATTCGGCCCGGTAGAGCGTGGCCTGTTCGCCTTCCAGTTCGCAAAGGACGTCCTCCTCGGTGCGCTCGGGCAGGTCTTTGGCGACTTCGCCTTTGGTCCGGCGCAGGACGAAGGGACGCACGCGCGCGGCGAGCCGGGTGCGGGCGAAGGGGTCGCTGCGTTGGTCGAACGATTTGGCGAAGGCGGAGCGTTTGCCGAGCACGCCGGGCATAGCAAAGCCCATGATGCTCCAGAGATCGAGCAGGCGGTTTTCGATCGGCGTGCCGCTGAGCGCGAGGCGGTGCTCGGTGCGCAGCGCCCACGCGGCCTTGGCGGTCTGCGAATCGGGGTTCTTGATGTATTGCGCTTCGTCGAGGATGACGGCGTGCCAGGGCGCGGTGGTGAGCGTTTTTTCGAGGCTGCGGAGTTGGGCGTAGTTGATGACCACGAGGTCGGCGCCGGTGCGCGCGGCTTTTAGCGCGTCGGCGGCGGATGGGCCTTTCGCGAGGATTTGCACGCGCAGGCCGGGGGCGAATTTCGCGCCTTCCGCGAGCCAGTTGTCGGTCACGCTCTTCGGGCAGACGACAAGACTCGCGCGGCCCGCAAAGTCCGGCTGCGCGCGAAGCCAGAGCAGCCACGCGAGCGCCTGCACGGTTTTGCCGAGACCCATGTCGTCAGCGAGGATGCCGCCGAAGCGGTTCGTCGAGAGGTAGGCGAGGAAGTGAAATCCGTCGCGCTGATACGGGCGCAGATCGGCGATCAATCCGGCAGGCACTTCGGGCGCGACGCGCGTCTGGATTTCGCTGACCCGCCGCTCGATGGCGAGGGCCTGCGGCTCGGGCAGCAGCCGGCGCGCGGCCTTTTTTCCGGCGAGTTGCAGGGCGTGGAGGCGCTGTGGTTCGCTGGAGAAATCGCGCGCGTTCAGACCGAGATCGGCGAGCTGCTTTTCGTCATCCTCGTTGAGCTGGAAATGCAGTCGGCGCCAACCTTTCTCGCCGAGCCGCACGAAGCCGCCGCGCGCGTCGAGCAATACCTTGATTTCCTCCTGAGTCAGCGTGGTATCGACCACGGCGAGCGCCACGCGAAGGTCGAACCAATCGATGCCGGCCTCCTCGACTTCCAGCTTCACCTCCGCCTCGACGGGCGACGCGCGCAGCGATTCGAGCAGCGGATCGAGCACGGCGGTCATGCTGTCCGGCACGCTCGCGAGCCACTCGGTGAATTGCACCGCGAAGTTCTTCTTCATCTGCCGGCCCCAGCGCTGGTCGAGGCCGTCCCAGTTGACGCGCAACGCATCCACCAAGTCCGGCACGAGATGCAGGTCGCGCCGATCGTAGCGCGTCACTATGTCGGGCGTTTCCTCGGCGAGCTTCGGCGTAGTCCATTCGTCGCGCTGGTATCTCGCGAAGATCTCGCCGCTGGCGTCCTCGGCGTTCACCTCGACGAGCAATCGCTCTTCGCTGCCGAGAAGAAGTTTCTTCACCTCGCAGCGGAAGACCGGCCGCACGCGCACGCTCCGCACGCGGCCGGCGATGCGCGGTGGCGGCGGCACGCCGATTTTTTCGAGAAGGGTGAGTCCGTCGCTCGTTTCCAGGGCTTCCGCGGGAACCGTGATGGCGCCTTGCTTCGGCGTGAGCCGGCCGAGCGGCGGACCTTCGTAGATGGTGCGGCGCGTGACGTAGAGCGAGGGTGTGCCGTCGATGACGGTGCGCGCGGGCGGCGGTGCGCTGCCGTCAGGCAGGACGAGCGCGAGGCGGTAGTCGGTCTTTTCTCCGTCGCTCGTGTCGATGCGCCAAGCGAGCGGCTCGGTGGCGCGGGCGAGCGGCAGGCCGTCGTCGCCGACCACGCTTTCTTCAAAGCCGGGGAGGCGTAGCAGTTGGTTCAGGACGCGGGTGGTGTCCGGTTCCGCGTAGTCGCGGAAGGGATGCGAATCGAAGCCGGTGAAATAGACCCGCCAGACCGCGAGCGACGGCTCGTCGAGCGCGAGTTGGCCGTTGTTTGCTGCGCTGAGTAACTGGCCGAAGGTGCTCGGCAGGATCGGGGCGAAGCGCGCGGCGCCGGCCTTGCGCCACTCGAGCTGCGCGCCGTTTTCCACGA
Source organism: Chthoniobacteraceae bacterium (assembly GCA_049690035.1). Classification (GTDB taxonomy): domain Bacteria; phylum Verrucomicrobiota; class Verrucomicrobiia; order Chthoniobacterales; family Chthoniobacteraceae; genus Chthoniobacter. Next base: position 1,485 of record JBAVML010000088.1, on the reverse strand, counting down.
GCATGACCCGCAGTTGTCCCGGTTCGCGCGCGACCTCGGTCCGCTCGGCGACGTTCTTCAGCCACGCCTGCCATTCGCGCACTTCCTCGTCGCGCTGCCAATCGGCGGTGAGCACATCGACTTCGGCCCAATCGGTCGCCTCGAATAGCGCGGGTGGGCAGGTCTTTTTGTGTCGGCGAAGGTAGGTGGCGATGTAGAGCCAGGCTTCCCACGGCGTCTGCGGCTCGGTTGGCCAGAGGTCGATCGACTCATCGCGCCACGCGGTGCCGGAACGCGCGACTGGCTCAAGCTGCGACTCGGTGATTTGGCCGTCGGGGTGGGTGAGAAAAAGATGATCGACCGCGGTGGCCGCGCGCCGCTCCTCGCTGGTGAGCGCGCGGCCGAGACGATCGGCAAACAAGATGGCGACCTTCGTCCCCGGCGGGCGCGCGCCTTCGGTGCCCAGGACTTCGGTTGACGCCGGACTCGCCGGCGGCTCGGCATTTTCCTGAGCATCCGCGAGGACGTGAAGGGCGACGGCGCAGCAGTGCTTGCAGTCGAAGGCGACGGGGCACGAACACTCGGCGTCCCAATCGCCCTCGGCGAAGCGCAACTTCACCGCGTAGCGACCGGTGCCCATGACCTCGGCGCGGAAGCCGACGCCGCGCTTGTAGTCTTCCACGCCGAGCACGCGCCCCTTTTCGAAATAGGCGAGGCCGCGATGGCGCGCGCCTTTGTCGAGCGAGTCGAGATATCGTTGGAGAGCGGCGAGTTGCTCTTGGGTTAGTTCGGCCACGGGAAGGAAAAGCGGGCGCGCAACGTCGGCGGGTTCGCTCGTTCCCACAAGGAGCAAAGACCGCTTTGCAATGATCTCCGGGGGTTTCCGCTCAGCGGATGACCGGCTCAGTCACGTCGCGGTGTGTCGGCTGCGGTTTTCCGGGGCGGAAATATTCGAGGTGTTCGAGCTGGGCGGTGAGCTCGGGGAACTGCCGTGGCAGTTCGGTGACGGCGGTGCGGATTGCCTCGGCGAGGGTCTCGGGCGCGGCTTCGGCGCGGCAGTTGATGATGAGCTGGCCGGCGGTGACGGGGGCTTCGAGGCGCAGCGAGAGCTCGGGGACGAAGTCGCTGCGAACGAGGTTGATCGCGGCGATGTCGCCGAGGCCGCCGTCGGGGCTGAGGGTCATTTTGAGATGCGCGATCTCGCTGCCGTCGAGGCGCGCCTGGATGCCGCGGGCGAGCGCGGTGAGGACGGCGTCGGAGTCGAAGCCCGAGGTGCTGTCGAGATGCACGGTGGCGTTCAGCCAGCCGAGGAGGGCTTCGCCTTCGGCGTAAAGTTCGTAGTCCACTTCCATCGTCGCGCGCGCGTGCTGCTCGGTGTCGGTGAGGCGGGTGAACCACGGATCGAGGCCGCGGTTTTCGCGGACGGAGACGGTGAGGAATTCGGCCTTGGGAAAATCCGCGGACAGCCGCGCGATCAAGCGCTGGAGCCGGTCGGTGGGCAGCAGC
>JBAVML010000087.1:0-1980 GCA_049690035.1 Chthoniobacteraceae bacterium | reverse complement strand
CCTTTGGTTAGGTTGCCACACTCTTATCTAGTGTGGCTGGATAAATATTTGTAGACAATCCGCCAAAAAAATACAAATAGTTGTCTAGATACTTCCGTGGGCAAAATCGAACCCCCACGGAGAAGGGATGGACTATCACGATTTTTTAAGGTCGGCGTACTGGAGAGAAGTGTGTCGGGACACGTACCAGCAGCGAGGCAGGCAGTGTGAGCGATGCGGGATTTTCGGGCTAATTGCCCCTCTGGTGATTCACCACACCGATTACCACCAAATGAATCGCCACGATGCCCCTGATTGGCTTAGGGAGGGTCTGGCTCCTGAGGCAGAGTATCTACAGGTGTTATGCGAGGTGTGCCACGCCCGACACCACGGGTTGCCGATTAACTATGCCCGATCCGCCAATACCCTAAGATGGCAACGGCTATTCGGCGTGGAATGAGATAGGGGGGAGAGCCCCTGCGGGGTGTGTACATTAGGTAGGTTATAGGGATTTCGGGGGAATTTCCCCGGCATTCCCCCGGCATTCCCCTTCTTTGTGCCACAAAGTTTCGCTAAGATCTGGACTGTGGGGCAGATAACACAGGAGGAAAAGCGATGGCTAAGAAGTCCAAATCACGAACGGCAGCCGACATTCCCGTGGTTGGCGAGACAATGCCCAAGGGCACGGCAGGCAAGAAGGTTTGCCCCAAATGCTGGGAGAAATCCGGGACAACCACGCTCCTGGGCGTGAGGGCAGGGACGTGTGAGACTTGCGGGTACGTTTTCCCGCCCAAGACCCCAACCACGCCCAAGACCACGCCAGGACGCCCCAGGAAGGCACAGGATCCCCAGGCTCAGGCATTTGATCTGGCATGTCACGGGGCGCGTTGAATCCGGCCACTGATGGGCGCGTTATACCAGCCAGGGTTGTGGTGGATTTCTACCTGTTATTGCCTTGAAGTTACACGTTGGCAAGGGGTGGCGGGAAGGGTTTTGCGGGTTTCGCGCTCATCGGGAGCCGGTGGGCGCGTTTGGCTGGTATCCGATCGTCACGATCGAGCCGTTTCCCGGTGGGCGCGTTTGGCTGGTATCGAGCCCGCCTGGCCGTGTCGCATGTTATGCTTCCTCTGCCTGGCGAAACGGAGTTGGGCTCTGCTGAGGAGCAACCCAACAAGGGATAACCAGGCCAAGGCGGGAGAATGAACCCGCAGGCCCAGGGTGACTTCACTCTGGGCCTCTTTCGTATCCAGCAAGCATTCTTTTGCCTTGCCATGCCTCAAAAAACCTTTCCGTTGCCGTGCTCACTTGCCGTCGGCCTCTCCGCCGCCCAGCCGATAACTCTTGCCGGTAATCTGAAGGATCTCCGCGTTGGCCAACAGCCGGTCCAGGATTGCCGTGGCCGCCGGAACGTCGTTCATCAGCTTGCCCCAGTCCTCCAGGGGGCGGTTGCTGGTCATCATGGTCGAATGGAGCTGATGACGCCGCATGATGATCTCGAACAGGTACTCCCCAGACCGCTTGGGCAATTGCTTCAGTCCCATGTCATCCAGGATCAACAAGTCCGGCTTGAGGTAGCGGGTCATGATCCGATCGTGGCCCTCGAAGGCTTCGTCGTGGAGGAAGTCGCGTACGGCGTCGAAGATCGAGCGGTAGAGCACGGTGAATCCGGCATGGACGAGTTGGCGGCCAATGGCTTGGACGAGATGACTCTTGCCCACCCCCGGCGGTCCGGCCAACAGCACGTCGCGGTGTTGACGGACGAAACCGCCCGCCGCCAGGTCGTAGATCAGCTTCTTCTTGATGGACCGGTTGAAGTCCCACAGGAAGTCTTCCAGGGTCTTCTGCTCGCGGAATGCGGCGGCTTTCAGCCCTCGGGCAATGAGCCGCTCCTGGCGAACCGCCATTTCGTCGGCCAGCACGAGTTCCAGGAACTCGGCGTGGTCCAGGCGGTTGGCCATCGCTTCCTGCAAGCGCACTTCCAGCGTCTGGGCCATCCCGCTC
>JBAVML010000086.1:0-12561 GCA_049690035.1 Chthoniobacteraceae bacterium | reverse complement strand
CTCCACCGCCTTGTCCGCCGAGCCCATGGAAAGGTAGTGTTCGCCGAGCTCGTGCATCACCTTGGTGTCGTTCGGATTCGCCTGGATGATCGTCTCCAGCGCGAACGCGGCGACTTCCGGATAGCCGGCGGCTTTGGCGGCGTCCTTGAGGAGATGATTGGCCTGGGCGTTGGTTGGGTCGCTCTCCAGGGTCTTCTCTGCGAGTTCCATCGCGGCGAGCGGATCCTTTTTCATCACACTGCCACCCTTGAGCGAGGAAGTGGACAGGCCCGAGAGAAAACTCTTCTTTCCTTTCGTCGCCGCGATTTCGACGGCGCGGAGTTGCTTGCGGGCGTCGAGAAAACCAGGCGCTTCCTTCAGCACCGCCTGCATCAGCGAAATGGCGTATCCGTAGTTCCGCAACTCGATGGCGCTGCGCCCCTTCAGCCACAGGGCGCGGGCGTTTTCGGAAAGGTCCTTTTCAGTTTGAATGGCCATAGTTTTAGAGGGGCGGGGAAAGTAACACCCGCCGTCGAACTTTGACAATCACAGCCTGCGCCTAGATTTCGCGGCACCTTGCCCGCGGCGACCTACCGCTTGGACACCGGGCGCTGCTTACTTCACTCCGCCGCCAATTTTTTCGCTCTCGTCCTTTTTTTTCTGCGGCTTGGCGCCGAACATCTGGCTCAAGTAGTCGAATTCCTTTTTGGCGTTGTTTTGAAAGTCGGAAGTGCCGTGCTCGAAGAGAACGGTGAACGCAAAGGTGGCCGCCAGAAACAGCGTGAACCAGAAGAGCGAGCGGAGCGTGGCCATAGGATTTTCGCTGGCAGTACTGCAAATGCCGGGCCACGGCAACGGGCTTTTTTAGCCTGGTTTCACGTTTCAGGGGCGTGGACGGCCACCGCGAGTCCGGGCTGCAGCCGTTGTTTTCGAAAAATCGCTTGCGCCCGGCGCGGGCTGCTGCGCGCATGGAGCCGCCATGATCGATCACTTCGCCACGCTCGGACAATCCCGCCGGCCCTGGCTGGAAGGGGAGGCGATCAAAGAGGCGTTTCATCGGCGCAGCGCGTCGCTGCACCCGGACGTGCCGGGAACCGGCGACGCCGCGCAGTTCGCTGCGCTGAACGCCGCCTATTCCATCCTTCGCGATCCAGCCGCGCGTTTGCGCCACCTGCTCGAACTGACCGCGCCGGAAGCGTTGGCGGCGACTTCATCCCCACCGCTCGAACTTGGCGACCTCTTCATGACGATCGCCGAGTTCCGTCGCCGTCTCGACGCCTTCTTGGCCCGGCGCAACGCAGCCTCGTCGCCACTCGCAAGAGCGTTGCTGGCGACCGAAGGAGCGATGCTGCGACGCGAACTCGCGGCCGTGCGGGAACGATTGGAGACGACGGAGGCGGCGACGACGGAGGAGGTGCGCGCACTCGATTCGACCTGGACGGAGCCGGCGACGGCCACGGCGAATGAACTCGCCTGCCTCTTTCACCGCCTCGCCTACCTCGGCCGCTGGCTGGCGCAGACCCGCGAGGCGCTCTTCACCCTCGGCACCTAGCAGCGGCTCGGCGCGCTTGCTTGCAACTCGCCTAGTCGCGTCCACATTCTGCGCCCCATGTCCCTCATCGTCGGTATCGACCTCGGCACCACCAACTCGCTCATCGGCGCGATGGATGCGGGATTTCCCGTGCTCATCGCCGATGCCGATGGCGAGCGGCTGACGCCGTCGGTCGTGAATTTTCCGGCGAAGGGTGAACCCTCCGTTGGTCGCGCCGCCGCGCGCATGCGGGCGATCGAGCCGGCGGCGACGGTCTATTCCGTGAAGCGATTCATCGGGCGGCGGGTGGGCGAGGAGATCGACGACGTGAGTTTCGCGATCGTCGGCGGCCGCGGTACGGCATCACGGGTGCGTGTGCGCGATCGGGAATATTTGCCCGAGGAAATTTCCGCGCTCGTCTTGGGCAAGCTCAAAGCGGACGCGGAGCGCGCGCTCGGGACGGAAGTAACGCGCGCGGTGATCACTGTCCCCGCCTACTTCAACGACGCCCAGCGTTCCGCGACGAAACGGGCCGGTGAACTCGCGGGACTTAGCGTCGAGCGCATCGTCAACGAACCTACCGCCGCCGCGCTCGCCTACGGCCTCGACAAGCTGCGCGACCGCTCGAAGATCGCCGTCTTTGACCTCGGCGGCGGAACATTCGACATCTCGATTCTCGAGCTGAACCAAGGCGTCTTCCAAGTCCTCGCCACCAACGGCAACACCCGCCTTGGCGGCGACGATATCGACACCGCGCTACTTCAGTACCTCTGGAAGGACGCGCTCCGTCGCGTCCCTGAATCCCCACGCAGCGGCGCCGATATCAAAGAGGCCGGGGACACGACGGGGCGTGTCCCTCCGATCCGCCTCCGCGAACTTGCCATTGCGGCGAAGCATCGTCTCTCCACCGAGGCGGAAGCTGCCATCGAGATCCCATTCTTTGACGGAACCCAGAGCCTCGCGCTTACCCTCACCCGCGCCGATCTCGAGCGCATCGCCCAGCCCGTCCTGGAAAAAACCCGCGCCCACTGCCTCCGCGTCCTCGCCGATGCCCGGCTCGCTCCGAACGACCTCGACGAAGTCATCCTCGTCGGCGGGCAGACCCGCATGCCGCTCGTGCGCCGCCTCGTCGCCGAGATCTTCGGCCGCGATCCCAACACCACGCAAAACCCCGACGAAGCCGTCGCGCTCGGCGCCACAATTCAGGCCGGAATCCTCAGCGGCGCGGTGCAAAACGTCGTCCTGCTCGACGTGACGCCGCTCTCGCTTGGGATAGAAACTTTCGGCGGACTGATGAACGTCATCATCCCGCGGAACTCCACCATCCCGATCAAGGCCGGAGAAATGTTCACCAACGCCGTCGCCGGGCAGACTTCGGTGCTCATCAACGTGTTGCAAGGAGAGCGCGAACTGGTGAAAGACAACTGGCCGCTCGGCAAGTTCGAGTTGGAGTTCGAGCGCGCGCCGAAAGGGCACGCGCGAGTCGGGGTGCAGTTTGAAATCGACGCGAACGGCATTCTCCACGTGCTCGCTCGCGACACGAAGGGCGGCGCGGAAAAGAAAGTGGAAATGGCGAGCGCCATCGATGTCAGCGACGAGGCCGTGGAAAAGATGCTCGAAGAATCGCTCGAACACGCCTTCGAGGATGTGAGCGACCGCATCTTCGTCGAGGCCAAGCTGAAGGCCGACGAACTCCTCCCCGCCGTGCGCAAAGCGCTCGCACAGGTGGGCGACGACTTGAACGACGATGAACGCCGGTTGGTGGCGCAACGGGTCGCTGAGGTCGAGGAAGCCGTCGCCGTAGGTGCCGCGCAGCAACTCAAGCGCGCCAACGCCGCTCTCGACGAAGCCACGCAGCGCCTCGCGACGCTGCTCATCGAACGCGCGATGCGTAGCTAAACGAACAAAAGAAGAGCCCCCGCCCTTGCGGACGGAGGCTCAGATAGTTTGCGTTTTCCTGGTTCGGCTACTTCTTCTCAGCCTTGGCTTCGATGGTCTTGGCGGTCATCGAGTATTCGATGGTGACTTTGGCGCCGACCTTGAGTTCGCCGGTGACTTTGGTGTCGGCGGTGCGGGCGAGTTCCCACTTATCTTTGCCTTTCATCACCACGATCTTGGCGTCGGTGAGTTCGACGATGGGTCCGGTGACTTGATAGCTGTTCGGAGTTTCAGCGCGCAGCGCGGCGGCGGTGAAGGTGAGGGCGACGGTAAGGGCGAGGATGGTTTTGTTCATGGGTGTGCGCTCCCAGATAAACGTGCCATTTCCGCGAATCAAGCGCGTCCGCGGCTCAGTGCGCTACGTGGGCGACTGGGACTGGCGCGCCGTGCAGTGAATTGAGAATCGGCTGCGGGAAGATGCCGAAGAAGAAGATGGCCACGGTGAGCGCACCGATGGTGAATTTGCTCAGCGGGTTGAGCGTGATCTTGGTGTCGTCATTCGGTTCCTGCCAATACATCGCCGCGACGATGCGAAGGTAGTAGTAGAAGCCGGCGGCGACGGTGAGGATGCCGATGCCGACGAGGACGAATTTGCCCGCCTGCACCGCGGTGGCGAAGACGAGGAACTTGCCGATGAACCCGGCGGTGAAAGGCACGCCCGCGAGCGAGAGCATGGCGGTGAGCATGCCGAAGGCGAGGAACGGCGATCGTTTGGCGAGGCCGTTGAAATGCATGAGATCGTCACCGCGCGAGTGATTAGCCACCACGACGAGGACGAGGAAACTAAGCAATGTCATCAGAAGATAACCCGCGAGGTAGAAGCCGACGGCGACGCCGGAGGAACCAAGGCTGCCCGCGGTTTCCTGCACGCTCGCGACCGCGACGAGCAAGTAACCCGCGTGGGCGATGCTGGAGTAAGCGAGCAAGCGCTTGAAGTTATCCTGCGGCAGCGCGGCGAGATTGCCGAAGAGGAGGGTTAGCCCGGCGAGGATGGCGAGGACCTTGATCACCGGCTCGCCGATTCCGGCAACGCCGAGGAACGGCTCGAGGACGCGGATGAGGACGATGAAGCCGGCGGCTTTCGAGCCGACGCTGAGGAAGGCGGTGATCGGCGTCGGCGCGCCTTGATAGACATCGGGCACCCAGATCTGGAAGGGCGCGGCGGCGACTTTGAAGCCGAGGCCGACGAGCAGCAGCATAATACCGAAGAGCAACGGCGTGTGGGCGACTTCGCGGGACTGCAGCACTTTGCCGATCGCGTAGAGATTGGTCTCGCCGGTGAGGCCGAAGATCCAGGTGATGCCGTAAACGAGGAACCCGGTGCTGAGCGCGCCGAGGATGAGATACTTCACGCCGGCTTCCAGCGAAGCGGGGCTGCGGCGGAGATAGGCGACGAGCACGTAGAAGCTGATCGTGACCAGTTCGAGCGAGACGAAGATGAGGACAAAGTCCACGGCCGAAGCCATGAACATCAGTCCCGCGCAGGTGAAGACCGGGAGGCTGTAGAATTCGCCGAGGCCCGCGCCGGGCGTGACGCCGGGGATGAACTTGGCCAGCGTGCTCTTGTATTCCAGCGCCATGACCAGCACGACGATCGTGGTGATCAGCGCGATGCGTTTGAAGAACATCGCGGAGGCGTCGGCGCTGTAGAAGACGGTGGCGAGATCGGTGTCGCCGTTGCCTTTGGCAAAGAAGGAAAAGCCGACGAGCGCGGTGAGGATGGTGATCGCGGTTTTGGCGAGGCCGCGTTTGTCGTCGGTCTTGCTGAACGACTCGACGAGCAGCATGAAGATGCCGAGGAGCAGGACGGTGATTTCGAGGGAAAGCGACGGGATCATTTCGGCAGAAGGGCTTCGACGCTCGGCTGCACGTAGCTAAAGAAATGGCCCGGCGCGAATCCCGCGATGAGCAGCGCGGCGAGGAGCAGGATGACGGGCCAGCGCAGCGATTTCACCGGGTCGATCCAGACGGCGTCCTTGCCCGGCTCGCCCATGAAGATCGCGCGATAGGCGCGCAGCATATAGACGGCGGAGATGACGACGCCCCAGAGGCCGAAGACGGTCGCGAGTTGGAAGTTGGACGACGACAGGCCGGGCGCGGGTTTGAAGGCGCCGAAGAAGACAGTCATCTCGCTCGCGAAATTGGCGAAGCCGGGAAGGCCGATCGAGGCAAACGCGGCGAGGCCGAAGGCGAAGGCGAGCCACGGCGCGGTCTTGGCCACGCCGCCGAAGGAGTCGAGGGTGAGCGTCGGGTTCTTCTCGCGCAGCATACCCGCCATGGCGAAGAGCGCGGCGATCGAGAGGCCATGCGCAAACATGAGCAGCGCCGCGCCACTGACGCCGATGACATTCAGCGCCGCGATGCCGAGGAAGATGTAGCCCATGTGCATCACGCTGGAGTAGCCGAGGAGCAGGTCGAGCTTGCGCTGCGCGATGGTGACGAGGCCGATGTAGATGATGTTGCCGACGAGCAGAATGAGGAGCAGCCAGGCCCAGTGCTTCGCGCCCTCGGGAAGCAGCGGCAGGGCGATACGGATCAGGCCGTAGAGACCGAACTTCTTCAATACACCCGCGTGCAACATCGCCGCAGGAGCCGGCGCGGAGGCATAAGCGGGCGGCGCCCACGAGTGGAATGGGAAGAGCGAAATGAGAATACCGAACCCGACGAGCAGGAAGAGATAAGGCCGAGTCTGCGCGGCGGCCGGGATGAGGCCGCTCGAGGCGAGGCGCTGCAGCTCGATGAGGTTGAAAGTTCGCGAGGCTTCGGGGACAGCGAGATAGAGATCGGTCAGCCCAATGAGGAGGATGAAGCTGCCAAGTCCGAGATAGATCGTGATCTTCCACGCTGCCGCGTGACGCTCGCCGCTGCCCCACAGACCGATGAGCAGGAAGGTGGGAATCAGCGCGAGTTCGTGGAATGCGTAGAGAAAGAAGAGATCGACCGAGGCAAACGCACCCGCGGCTCCGGCGGTGATGAAGAGCAGGCACGCATAGAAGATATTCTCGCGCTTCGCCACCGGCGGCGTGACCCAGATCGCGGCGAGCGTGACGATGCCGGTGAGCAGCAACATCAGGATGCTCAGCCCGTCCGCTCCAACCGCGTAATTCAGGTTCCAATCAGGGACGATCGGGTAAGTAGAGACGAACTGGAAACCGCCGAGTGCGCGATTGTAGGAAAGGAACGCGAGCAGACTCAGGACGAAGCTGGCGATCGCGGCACCCAGCGCGGTCTTGCGCGCCGGCGCGCCGAGCAGAATCGCCACGGCGGCGAGCAGAGGAATGAAGATGAGCAGGTGGAGCATCAGCGGAAGACGAGTAAGTAGATCATCGCGATGACGCCGAAGCCGAAGATGAAGGCGTAGGCTTGCAGGTTACCCATTTGCAGGAACCGGAAGGTGAAGCCCACCGCCCACGCCGCACCGCTCAGGCCGCGCACGAGGACGCCATCGATGAGCCACTGATCGAGGAAGCGCGAGATGCCCGCGAGCAAGTCCTGCGAACCGGCGATGAGCGCGGCGTAGAGTTCGTCGAAGTAGAACTTGTTTTTGAAGAGCGGGATGAGGATCGGGTCCTTGACCTGGCCGCGGTAGAGGAGGAATCCGGAGGCGGTGCCGAGGACGAAGGCTCCGGTGGCGAGGACGGTGACGAGCACGTGACCGCCGAGGGATTCGATGTGCTCGATGCCTTGGGAAAGATGTTCGCCAAGCGCGGGACCGGCGATGAAGCCGTAGCCGGCAATCACCGAAAGCACGGCGAGGATGACGAGCGGGAGAGTCATCGCGGCGGGGCCGTCGTGTCCGTGCTTGGCGGCTTCGGTGCGAGCCTCGCCGAAAAACACGACGACGAATAATCGTGTCATGTAGAAGGCGGTGAGGAAGGCCGTGACCAGCGCCAACGCGAAGATGCCGTAACTATGAGTGGTCCAGGCCGCGAGGATGATGACATCCTTTGAAAAGAAGCCGCTGAAGAACGGCGTGCCGATGAGCGCGAGGTAGCCGGCAGTAAAGGCGAAGAAGGTCACCTTCATCTTCTTGCTCAAGCCGCCCATCTTCCAAATGTCCTGCTCGTGATGCAGGGCGTGGATGATCGCGCCCGCGCCGAGGAAGAGCAGGGCCTTGAAGAAGGCGTGCGTGAAGAGGTGGAACATCGCGGCGCCCGGCGCGGCAAGGCCGATGGCGCTGATCATGTAGCCGAGTTGCGAGAGCGTGGAGTAGGCGAGGACGCGTTTGATGTCGTCCTGCTGCGTGGCCATCAGCGCGGCGAGCACGGCGGTGATGATACCGACCCACGAGATGACCATCAGCGCGGTCTCCGAGGTGCCGACGTAGAAGGAAACGCGGGCCAGCATGTAAACGCCGGCGGCGACCATCGTTGCCGCGTGGATGAGCGCGGAGACCGGCGTCGGGCCTTCCATCGCGTCGGGCAACCACACGTGGAGCGGCACTTGCGCGCTCTTGCCGACTGCGCCGCAGAAGATGAGCAGCGAACTGACCGTGAGGAAGCCGGCGGTCAGGCTGAGGGTCGGGAGCGCGTCCTTGATTTCGCTAAACACGACCGTGCCGCTCGCCGTCCAGATCATCAGGATGCCGAGCATGAAGCCGAAGTCGCCGATGCGGTTGGCGAGGAAGGCTTTGTTCGCAGCCTTGGCGGCGGAGTCGCGGGTGAACCAATGACCGATGAGCAGGTAGCTGCTCACGCCGACGAGTTCCCAGAAGATGAACATCATCGCGAAGTTGTTCGCGAGCACGATGCCCAGCATCGAGAACATGAAGAGCGAGAGATTCCCGAAGAATCGGCCCTCACTTTCATCCTCGTGCATATAGACCAGCGAATAGATATGCACCAGCGCACCAACGCCGGTGACGACGAGCAGCATGACTTTACTCAAGTCATCGATGGTCACACCGATCGGCACGCGGAAGGCCGGACCGAAGTCCAGCCACGGCACCTGACTCGTGCCTTCGCCGCCGGTGAAAACAAACAAGCTCGCGAGAAGGCAGAAGCAGACCGACGCGACGGAGATGGTGGCGCTCAGCCCGCGCGACTTGCGGGTGAAGAGTTGGATGACGATGGCGCTAGCCAGCGGAGCCAGAAGAATGAACCAGGGAAAGCGGGCGTCCATGTGCGGCTAAAACTTCAGCGAGTTGATGTCCTCGACGTGGACGGTCTGTCGCGCGCGGTAGAGTGCGACGATGATCGCCAGTCCGACCGCCACCTCGGCGGCGGCGACGGTGATGATGAAGAAGACGAGGACTTGCGCGTTATAGTTAGGCAAGCCGTCCGGCGTGAGATTGAAGCGGGAGAAGGCGACCAGCGATAAGTTCGCGGCATTGAGCATCAACTCGAGGCTCATGAAGATGATGATGATATTCCGCCGCAGAATCACGCCGGAGAACCCGATCGCGAAGAGCAGGCCGCTGACCAGCAGGTAGTTGTTCAGGGTGAGACTCATCGGTTGGGTTGAGCGAAGCAGGAAGCCATGAAGCCAGGAAAAGCGATGGGAAGGATTTGTCCGATTCCTGGCTTCGTGGTTTCCTGCTTTATCCGAAAACGAGTCATTTCAGTTCGCGCTTGGAGAGGACGATGACGCCGATGGTGGACACGAGGATGAGCACACCGATGACCTGGAGCGGGAGATTGTGCGTGGTGAAGAGCGTCATGCCGACGTTATGCACATCGTCCACGTTCTTCTGCGAGAGCGGCGGGAAGACGGAGTCGCCGAGCGGGAATTTTTCCAGCACCAGCCAAAGCTGGGCGACAAAGGCCAGCGTTACCACGCCGCCACCGGCAACCGCGACCAAGTTGATCTTGCGCCGCTCTTCCGCCTGGATGTTGAGCAACATGATGATGAAAAGGAACAGCACCATGACCGCACCGGCATAGACCAGCACCTGGATGACCGCGATGAAGTAAGCATCAAGGCCGATGAAGAGTGCCGCTAATCCGAGAAAGGACACGACGAGACTTAACGCGCTCGCGACCGGGTTGCGGTTCGCAACGACAGCGACGCCGAAGATCAGCGTGAGCGCGGCGAAGAGGTAAAAGAGGAAAGGGGACATCCGTTACTTCTGGGGGTTCCACTTATGCACCAGCCCGCTGAACACGCCGCCCAACTCGTAGAGCTTCTTCTTGTCATGCACCATCTCCGCGCGGGTCACGCCGGTGATTGCATAGTCTTTCCGCAAGAAGATCGCCTGCTCCGGGCAAACTTCTTCGCACATGCCGCAATAGATGCAGCGGATCATGTCGATCTCGAATTCCTTGGGCCGCTTCTCGACCTTGGCGTATTTCGAATCGCCGGGGATTTCCTCCGGCTTGATGGTGATTGCCCGCGGCGGGCAGATGAACTCGCAGAGCTGGCAGGCGACGCAGCGCTCGCGGCCGTGTTCATCGGTGACTAGCGTCGGCGCGCCGCGATAGTGCTCGGGCATTGAGACGTCCCACTTTTCCTCAGGATATTGCATGACCACCTTGGTCTGTCCGGTGAGCATGCGCCGGATGTGTTTGAAGGTGATGGCCAGTCCACCCACGATGGAAGGGAGATAGATCTTCTCCTTCCAGGTTAGATTAGGGCGAGGGACGACGTAAGCCATGGCGCGTTACTTGGTGAAAGCGAGGATGCCGGCGGTGAGGAAGATGTTCACCAGGGCGATTTCGAAGAGGTAGTACCAGCCGAGCTTCATGAGCTGGTCGTAGCGGAAACGCGGGAGCGTCCAGCGGACCCAGATGAAGACGAAGAGCAGCACGGCGACCTTGCCGAAGAAGGCGGTGATATTGACGAGGCCCCAGATCCAAGCGGGAATGACGTGAAGGAACTCGAAGCCGCCCGTTAGTTCGTGCTGATCGTTAATGTAAGGAATGAACGGCAGGTGCCAGCCGCCGAAGAAGAGCACCACGATCAGCGCGCTGCCGGCGATCATCGCGGTGTATTCGCCGAGGAAGAAAAGGGCGAACTTCATCGACGAATATTCGGTGTGGTAGCCGGCGACGAGTTCGGTTTCGGACTCGGGCAAGTCGAACGGCAGGCGGTTGGTTTCCGCGAACATCGAGATGGTGAAGGTGATGAACGCGAGGACGATCGGAACCCAGAGGAGGATCGCGCTAAAGTCTGGCCAGCCCACGGTGAAGGGGAAAATCAGCCAGCCTTTCGCGACTTGGAAATCGACGATCTTGCCGAGGTTTGTCGATCCCGCGATGAGCAGCACTGGCACGGCGCTGAGACCCATGCACAGCTCGTAGCTGATCATCTGTGAAGTGCTGCGGATGCCGCCGAGGAAAGGATACTTGGAGTTCGACGACCAGCCGGCGAGCACGATGCCGTAAACGCCGATGCTCGAGATCGCGAACATGAAGAGCAGTCCGACGTTGATGTCCGCGACGACCATCTTCACGCCGAAGAGTTCGCTGCCGAAAGGAATCGCCGCAAGCGTGACGATCGCGGGCATCATTGCGAGCGTGGGGGCGATCCAGAAATAGACTTTGTTCACGTGCGCGGGCACGAAGTCTTCCTTGAGCAGGAACTTCACGGCGTCGGCGATGGGCTGGCCGAGACCGCCAAGGAATGGCGAGAAGTCTTTCTTGAAGCCGAGCAGCGTGAGCGGGAAGCCGGTGCGGTTCGGGCCGACGCGATCTTGAATCAAGGCACTGACGCGGCGCTCAGCGTAAACCGTGTAGCTGACCATCGGCAGCACCACGAGGAAAATGAGAAAGATGGTCTTCGCCAGCGAGGTGAAGATTTGGAACCAGTCAATCTGGGTGGAGAAAAAATCCATCGGTCGGGGCGAGCTAGGAAGCGGCGGGTTCCAGCGCGGCGGGTTTCTCCTTGATGACGTTGACGCCGAGGTCGCCGATCTTGCTCAGGCTCAGTCCGTCGAGTTCCGCGACATCGGCAGCCATGGCTTTGAAGACATCTTCGATGGCAAATAGACCGTTGGTTCCCGAGACGGATTGGATGAGGTCGCGCAGGATTTCCCAATCGTCGTGCGCGTCGCCGGGAGCTTGGACGGCGCGATTGAGGCGTTGGAGGCGGCCCTTGGTGTTGATCATCGAGCCGCGCTTTTCGCACCACGCGCTGGCGGGCAGGAGGACGGTGGCGTGCGGCGTGGTTTTGTTCGGCAGAATGTCGAGCGCGATGATGGCTTCGAGCTTCGCGAGATCCTCTTCGGTCAGGCCGGTCTTGGTTAAGTCTTCACCGAGCGTGATGACGACCTTGATCGTGCCGCTGCGCACGCCATCGACGAGCTTCTTAAAGCGCCCGCCGGGTTTGCTGGTGGTGATGCCGAGTAGCTTCGCGCCGCCGGTGTTCGGGTTGCGATCGGCGGCGATGAGCAGGCCATCGGCAGTGCCGGTGCGCGGGACGATGTCGTGCTGTTTCTGGATTTCCAGCGCCTCGGCGAGCCGGCCGGCGAGGAAGAGTTCTTCATTGGTCGCGCGGCCGGAGGCGACGAGCCAGAGCTGCTCGCTGGTTTTCGATTTGAGAATCTCGCCCGCGATGGCGATGGCCGTGCGCCAGTCCACGGGCTGGCCTTTCACGGTCGGCTGCTTGAGGCGGCGCTCGTCGTTGACGTATTTGAAATTCAGCCGGTGCGAGTCGGGCAGCCAGTTGCCGTTCACGTCGTTGTTTTCCCGCGGCGTAATGCGGTAGATGACGTTTTCCCGCGAGCCGATGGTGATGTTCGAGCCCGTGCCGCAATTGACGTCGATGGTCTTGGTCTCCTTCAAGAACCAGACACGCATCTTAAAGCGGAAATCCGACGACGTGAGCGCGCCGACCGGGCAAATATCGACGGTGTTGAGCGAGTAATTGTTGTCGAGGATGCGGTCGGGGTGACAGGCGATCGTGTTGAAGCTGCCGCGATCGACGATGCCGAGGACGTCGTCATTGGCGACTTCCTTCATAAAGCGAATGCAGCGTGTGCATAGGATGCAACGCTCCGCGTCGAGGGTAACGCGCGGTCCAAGTTCGACGTTCTTTGGTTTCTTGACCTTGTGCTCGAGGAAGCGCGATTCGGCTTGGCCGTATTCGACGGAAAACTCCTGCAGGCGGCACTCGCCAGCCTGGTCGCAGATCGGGCAGTCGAGCGGGTGATTGATGAGGAGGAACTCCATCACGCC
>JBAVML010000085.1:0-5150 GCA_049690035.1 Chthoniobacteraceae bacterium | reverse complement strand
GACCGCATCCAGGGGCTCACGCAGATCAAAGGGCACACTCTGGTCGCCTTGCGCATGTATTGGAAAGGCGCGCGGGTGAAAGTGGAACTCGGGATCGCCAAGGGGAAGGAATCCACCGACAAGCGCCAGGACCTCAAGGCCAAGGCCACGAAGCGCGAAGTCGATCGCGAAGTCGCCCGCTTCAACAAAAAGCACATTTGATCGAACGCGCCGGCCCCTTGGGCGCGCGCCACTCGGGAGTTGCTTTCGCGGCGCGAGCTTCGCAATGTTTTCGCGATGGCAAAAGAAGACGCGATCAAAACCGAAGGCCTCGTCAAAGACGTGCTCCCCGGCACCATGTTCCGGGTCGCGCTGCCCAACGGAGCCGAAGTGCTCGCCCACATCTCCGGCAAGATGCGCAAACATTTCATTCGCATCGTGCCCGGCGACAAAGTGGAGATCGAACTCTCGCCCTACGATCTCTCCAAGGCGCGCATCATTTTCCGCGAACAATAGGCACGCAGTTGCCGGCGCAACGGCGAATCCAAATCAAAAACCGGACGGCTGAGCCGTCCCTTCCAAAAGCACCACCATGTCGGACGAAAGCAAATCCACCGAAGCCAAGAGCAACCTTGAAAGCGCCAAATCCCACGCCCAGGAGGCTGCGGGCACGGCGAAGGCGCACCTCAAGGAAGCAGTCGATCAGTCGAAGGAGCATTTGAAGCAAGCGGCCGGCGACCTGCGCGCGGCGGCCGAATCGAAGGCCCGTGATCTCAAAGGTGCGGCCGAGTCGAAGGCGCGCGAATTTCGCGCCACGGCCGAAGCCAAGGCCGGGGAATTTCGCGAGCGAGCGGAGCACTTCCGCGGCGAAGCCGGCGCTCGCGCCCGGACGCTTCAGGAGGACGGCGAGGAGTACATTCGCGCCAATCCGTTGAAAGCGGTACTCTGCGCACTCGGCGCGGGATTCATGCTCGGCGTCATGTTCCGGCGCTAATTCATGGCCGCACCGTGCCGTCCCGGTTCCGAAAACTCGCGCCGCCGATGATCGAGCCAGACGGACTATTTCGCCATCTCGGCGCCTTGCTCGGCGCCAAACTGGAGTATCTCCGTGCGCGGCTCCAGCTCGCCGGCCTTGAGAGCAGGGAGGCGGCCCTTCATCTTGCGGTGCTTGTCGGCCTGGCGTTTGGAGCGCTCGTGGTGGCGATCTTCGGTTATTTGTTCCTCGTCATCGCGCTCGTCTTCCTCGTCGCGTGGGCTTGCGGCAACGGGAACGCGTGGATTTGGGTGACGTTCGGCGCCGCGTTCGTCCATTTTCTCGGAGCGGCGGTGCTGGTGGTCGTCGCGAAGATGAGACTCTCGACTCCGTTGTTCGCCGCTACGTTGGATGAATTCAAAAAAGACCAGCAATGGCTCAAGACCCCCGCAAATCCGAATTAATCGCGGCGCTAGCCGAGGCTCGTAGTGGGATCTCGAAGAACGTCCGCGGGCTCGGCGACGATCTGAATGGTGTCCACCGGATCGAAGCTTCGTTTCGGCGGCATCGCATCGTTTGGCTGGCGAGTGCCAGCGCGTTCGGCTTCCTTGTCGCGAGGATGCCCGCGGGGCGAAAGAAAGGCGTCGTGGTGCGCAAAGAGCCGCGAGGTGCAGGCAAGGCGAAGGTGGCCAAAGCTGGCCTGATGCTCACCACCTTGAAAATCGCTTTCGACCTCGCGCGACCCGCTCTCACTAAATGGCTGACGCGGCGCGTCGCCGCTTACGCGGACGAGAGATTTGGACGGAACGCTCGCTCCGTCGGGTAAGCGAATACCCCGGCTGGCGCGACGGCGCAGCCGTTCACTCGCGCGGGGCTTTGCACATGGAATCACCGTCGGGCACTTGAGGTTGGTGGCGTGGAGCGCTGCAATGGACAGGCGCGGGGCGAATTCCCCGTTGACAGCTTTTTCGGTGCCCGCTCTCATGGCGCGCGCTTCGCCCCCAGCGAGGTCTGTTTTTCCATCCAGCGCTCTCTTTTCATGCCCACCCAGAAGATCAATGTCGCCCTCGTCGGCCTCGGTTTCGGCGCGGAATTCATTCCGATCTACCAGCGGCATCCGAACGCCAATCTCGTGGCCATCTGCCAGCGTTCGCCGGGCAAGCTGGCTGCGATTGGAAATGCTTTCGGGATCGAAAAGCGTTACACGAATTTCAAGGAACTCCTGAAAGATCCCGGCATCGATGCGGTGCATATCAACTCGCCCATCCCCGATCACGGCTGGCAATCGATCGCCGCGCTCAAGGCGGGAAAACACGTGGCCTGCACGGTGCCGATGGCGACCTCGATCGCCGAGTGCAAGCAGATCGTGGATCTCGTGAAGAAGACCGGCCTCAAATACATGATGGCCGAGACCGTGGTCTATGCGCGCGAGTATCTTTTCATGAAAGAGCTGCTCGATACGGGCAAACTCGGAAAGCTACAGTTCGTGCAGGCGAGCCATCAGCAGGACATGGATGGCTGGCCGAACTACTGGCCCGGCCTGCCGCCGATGTGGTACGCCACGCACTGCGTCGGCCCGGTCTCCGGGCTCGTCGGCAAGCCAGCGGAATACGTGAGCTGCTTTGGCTCCGGCACGGTGCGCAAGGATTTGGTCAAGTGCTACGGCTCGCCTTTCGCCGTCGAGACCGCGCATATCAAATACAAGGACACCGATGTCAGCGCGCGGATCATCCGCAGCCTCTTTGACACCGCACGGCAGTATCGGGAAAGCATCGACGTCTATGGCAGCAAGGCGTCGGTCGAGTGGCCGCTCATCGAGCACGAGCCGCTGGTCATGCACACCGCGAAGCTGCCCGAGCCGAAGATCCCGAAGCTGGTGAAGACTCCCGACTTTGCCAAGCGGCTGCCCAAGCCGATCCAGCCTTTCACGACCGGCGGTGTCTATGGCGGTAAGGGCAAGAAAGGGCATCTCTCCTTCACCCAAGGCGCCGGTCACGGCGGTTCGCATCCGCACCTCGTGCATGAGTTCGTGAACTCGCTCGTCGAGAATCGCGATCCCTTTCCCAATGCGAAGCAATCCGCCAACTGGACCAGCGTCGGCCTCTGCGCCCACGAATCCGCCCTCGCCGGCGGCAAGATCGTGAAGCTCCCGGCTTGGAGTCTGTAAGCAGTTTCGCTCTTCACCTCTTTCCCCACCCAAACCAACACCCAATCATGAGCACACTCGATAACCTCGCAGATACCAACGACCCCGGCATCGCCCCCAACGCCAAACGCCTCCTCTGGGCGGGGTTCATGGCCATCCTCGCTGCCGGCGTCGGTTTCGCCCTCCGTGGCGGCATCTTCGACAACTGGGCGAAAGAGTTCGGCTTCACCGGCGCCCAGCTCGGCGCCATCGGCGGGGCGGGGTTCTCCGGCTTCTGCTTCGGCATCATCATCGGCGGCGTGATCGTGGATAAGATCGGCTACGGCAAGCTGGTCGCACTTGCGCTGATCTGCCACGTCCTATCGGCGTTCGTCACTTTCGGCGCGACGAACCCGGGCAACGCTTACAACATGCTCTTCTGGGGCATGTTCATCTTCGCATTCGCCAACGGCACGCTGGAAGCCGTGGCCAATCCGCTCGTCGCGACGCTCTTCCCGCAGAACCGCACGCATTATCTCAACATCCTCCACGCGAGCTGGCCGGCGGGCATGATCCTCGGTGTCGTCGCCGGCTGGATTCTCGATGACAAAATGCAGCTTCACTGGAAGCTCCAACTCGCCCTCTACCTTGTGCCGACGGTGCTCTACGGCATCATGTTCATGGGCCAGAAGTTCCCGCAGTCCGAAGCCGCCGCGAAAGGCGCCAGCTTCTCGGAGATGTTCAAAGCTGTCGGTCTGCTCGGGGCCGCGGTCGCGTGCTTCCTACTCTCCAAGTTTTTTGCGGACATCTTCAAGGGCACCGGTTCGGGCGACATGATCGGTTACATTATCGGCGGCGTGCTGCTCCTCGGCGTTGGTTTCATCACCCAGTTCTCCATCGGTTCGATTCTGCTCTTCGTCCTTTTCGTCACCCACGCCCTCGTCGGCGCGGTCGAACTCGGCACGGACGGCTGGATTCAAAATATCACCGGCAACCTTTTCACCTCGGAGCAGGGCAAGTATCTCTTCCTCTGGACCTCGGCGATCATGTTCGGCCTGCGCTTCTGCGCGCACTTCATTGAGCGGACGCTGAAGCTCTCGCCCGTCGGTCTGTTGTTCGTCTGCGCCGTCACCGCCTGCATCGGGCTGAATCTCGCCAGTGGCATGCATACCTTCGGCATGGCGCTCATCGCTCTCGGAATCTATGCGGTCGGCAAGACCTTCTTCTGGCCCACCATGCTGGCCGTCGTCGGCGACCGTTACCCGCAGACGGGAGCGGTGGCCATGTCGATCATGGGCGGTATCGGCATGCTCTCTGCCGGCCTCATCGGAGGCCCTGGCTTAGGTTATTGCAAGGATCGCTTCGCTGGCGAGGAGTTGAAGGCCAAGGACGCCGCTCTCTTTGAGGAATACAAAGCAGCGCAGCCATCGAAGTTCCTGAACATTGATTCAACCGCCGCCCTCGGTCTCGACGGCAAGAAACTCGGGGAAGCCAATGACCGGCTCGGCGCGATCCGCAGGGAGATCGAGACCGCGAAAGGCGATCTAGGCACGGCCTTCGACAAGCTCGACGCGAAAGACCGCGCGGTCATCGAAGCCAGCATCACTGGCGATCGCAAGACGCTGAAAACCGACTCATGGATCCCCGCCACCATGGCCGTCATCTACCTGCTGCTGTTCTTCTATTTCAAGGCGATCGGCGGCTACAAAGCAGTGCATATCGCCGAGGATTTCACCGGCGGAACTCGCGGGCCGATGCAGGCCTGAGTAGCGGCACCTTCACCACCTAAACGCGAAGGGACCGGGTTCACGCCCGGTCCCTTTTGATTGGGCGGGGTGGGCGTGGAAAAAGCGGGGTTGTGCGTGGGGCAGTCGCGACGCACTCTCCGGCGTATGCCCGAAATCAATCCAGCCGCTTCGTGGCAGGATCCCGCCGTCGTCGAACAATTTCTCCAAAGCGTCCGCGGCACCATCCCGCTCGCCATTGAGCAGGTGGACATGATGCTGCGGCTCGTCAGCGCGGCGCGCAGCGGCCGGGTCGATCGTTTCCTCGAAGTCGGCTGCGAGCAGGGCG
>JBAVML010000084.1:0-21313 GCA_049690035.1 Chthoniobacteraceae bacterium | reverse complement strand
GGGTGGCGCTTCCGCAGGCGACGGGGGCTCGATCTATCTGGACGAAAACGACAACGTCATCACCGACACACCGCAACCCGGCCCCGTCTTCATCGACCTCTGCAACCCCGCTGCCTTGCTTTTGCATTGAGCCGGAGTCGTTTCCCGTTCCGCTCTCGCTCGCGTCTTTCGCGCTGACTTTCTCCCGCGCCATGCCCCGCGAAATCGAAATCCGCAGCAAGGCCGAGAAGGATCTGCGCGCCATCCCGAAGCGGGATGGCGAGCGGATCGCCGCCGCGATCCTCGCCCTGCGCTCGGGTCTGGCTGGCGATGTGAAGAGGCTGACAAACTTCACTCCAGAATACCGGCTGCGCGTGGGCGACTGGCGGGTGCTCTTCGAGATGGAGGCGGACAAAATCACCATTTACCGTATCCTGCATCGCCGCGAGGCCTACCGCTGATAACACCATGACAGCTCAGATCATCGAAAAAGCCGGGAAGAAAGAATTCGCCGTGATTCCCTACAAGGAGTTTCTGAAGATGCAGGAGGCGCTCGAGGATTACCACGCGCTCAAGGAACTGCGGAAGGCAAAGGCGGATAAGAAGAATCAGCAGGGACGACCTTTCGCCGCCGTGGCGCAGGACCTTGGATTGCTCAAGAAGCCGCAAACTCGGCGTTGAGCCTAATGTCCCATCGTTACGAGTTGAACCAATCCCGCGCGCGGCTGGAGCAGCTCGGGGCAGAGATTCCGAATCTGCCGCCTTACGACCCGGCCAAGGACGAGCCATGAACCATCGACCCTTCAATACTCGCCAAGCGAGAGGTCGTGCGTACCGGAATGAAAATGACTCTGTGTGCCCGGTAAATGGCTCCGCAGGGGTGGTAAATGGCGGGATTGGGGTGGTGAAGGGCTCCTTGCGATCGGTAAACGACGGAGGACGGGGTGTAAACGACCGATTTACCTGCAGAAACGACGGCGGGCGGGGTGGAAACGGCTCGACGGGGGTGGTAAACGGCGGGATGGGGTCTGAAAACGACGGGAGACGGGTGGAAAATGTCTCCGGATGGCGGAAAAACGCCTTCCCGGGCGCAGACTATGATTTTTATGCGAAAAAACTCCCCGCGCGCGCCTCGGGACGCGCGGCGGAGCCCTAAAAAACCACCCGAGGAGAGTCAGGAACTCAGTACGAAGCGAGGAACACACCATGCAATATCATCAGGCAGTGCAAAATCGGGCCGGGCAGACGGCGGCGGTGATCAAGAAGTTCATCCCCGCGCTGAAGGTGGGGAACTCCGGGGCGGCGGAGCTGTTGGCGCTGAGCGGGGCGCTCGATGGGCTGGCGCAGGGGCGGGACACGGCGCTGGCGGCGTTTGACGCGGCGAATAATGCGGAGAGTCAGGGCTTTCTCACGCTGCGGCGGCTGGTGCTGGGGCTGCCGCAGGCAGCTTCGGGGGAGCTGGACGAGGAGGTGCCGGCGGAGGGGGCGCTGGAGTCGCTGCTCGATGCGGCGTATGCGGTGGTGCCGCGGACCACGGAGCTGGCGATCGAGCGCGGGCAGAAGCTGGCCAGTGCGCTGGAGAAGATCGATGCCTTTCTCACCGCGCAGATTCCGCCGCGGGGGCCGATCACGAGCGGGGGCAAGGGTCGCGCGGAGCTGCTGGCGGCGATCGCCGCGCAGCCGGGGCTGGAGCAGACGATGGAGGATGCGGCGGCCGGGGTGAGCGCGGCGCGCAATTCGCTGGCGCAGGGAGCCCGGGGATTGGACCGGCTGAACAAGCGATTTTACGAGAAGCTGCAGAGCGAGGCGCGGGACAATGCAGCGCTGTCCGAGGGGCTCGGCCAGATCGATACGGAGACGGACAATCTCCCGGAGACGCTGGGCATTCGCAGCCTGCTGCAAGGCGGCGACGATGGGCTGCACCTGCTGGTGGGCTACGACAATGGCACGGGCGGCGGCGCGACGACGAAGACGCTGGAGTGGCAGGTGGCGGGCGTGGATGCGGACTTCACCCACAGCGTGCCGGTGGACGCGAGCGGGAATGCGCTCGGCCCTTTCAAGGTGGGCCAGACGATCCAGATCCGCACCCGCGCGGCCAATGCGAACGGGGCGCGGACGAGCAGTGTGCGGACGTTCACGATCACGAAGCCAACGGTCTGAGGTGGGCTCTGGGTTCCCTCGAAAAGTGAAATCGTTTCTTCCTTACCTCCCCATGTCGAGGACTCACAGTGATCTTACGCTGCTCCATCTGCGGGAGAAGAATCTCGAACGCGACCCAGGCTCGAAACAGGATGAGTAAGCCACCCAAGAGATTGCCGGAGCGGATGCCGGAGGAGCTGGCGCGGGAGTTCCGCGCGTGGGCGACGGACCCGGCGCGGACGGGTGATGAGCTTTACACGGTCGAGCTGATCTTCGAACACACGCGGAGTTCGTGGCGTTCGCGCCGCGAGGACTATGCCCACGAGCCCTACGAGGAGAAGGAGGCGCGGATCGAGCAGCGCGCGATCAATCCGGCGTGGCGGCCGCAGTTTACCCCCGCGGATTTTGAAACGGCGGAGGAGGGCTGGGGAGACGTCGCTCATCTGTGGGTGTGGTCGGCGGCTCGCGGCGAGGATCGCCCGGTGCGCGATCTTCAAGCGATCCGGTTCTTTCCGCGCCTGCGGGAGGTGACCTTTCAGACGGCGGAGATCCGGGATCTTTCCCCGCTCCTCACGCTGCCCGACCTCACGAAACTGAGCCTGTGCGAGCTGCGCCTGCGCGCCACTCCGGGGCTGGGCAGCCTCGAGCCGTTGGGCCGGCTTGCGAAGCTGGAGGATCTCTCGCTGACGATCCGCGCGGCCTGGCCGGATCTCTCGCCGCTGGGGCGTCTCCCGGCGCTGCACACGCTCAGCTACCGGGGCAACCCGCTCGCGCTGGCGAGCATCGGGGCGCTGCCCGCCGTGACGAAGGCGTCGCTGGACGCGGACTTCCACTGGAAAACGCCGCTGCGTTCGCTGTGCGACCTGCCGGAGATGCCCCGGGTGGAAAATCTCACGCTGGCGGAGACGGACGATCTCGCCGGGATCGAACGCTTTCCCCAGCTGCGGAATGTGACGCTGGAGGGGCCCTACCGCTCGCTAGAACCGCTGGCGGCGTTGACGCGCGCGACCTTTCTCACGCTGAAGGGGGAGCTTTTCCGCACGGTCGCGCCGCTGGCGCGGATCCCGGCGCTGCAGCAGGTGACCTTCGTGCGCGAGGAACCGCTGGTGCTGGATGCGCTGACGGATTCGCCGACGCTGCGCGAAGTGCGCTACGAGCGGTGCGCGATCATGCAAACGGAAGTGGCGGCGCTGAATGCGGCGCTGACCCCTTGGGCGGACGATTTTCTGCTCACCGATCCGCCGCCGGCGCCGCCGGTGCGTTTTATCACTTACCACCCGCAGAATCCGGAGGTGGACGAGTATGAGAAGGTGCGTTCGCGGAATGACGAGATGCCGCCGCCGGAACTGCAGGGCGATCCCGCGCTCTGCGCTCGCTGGTACGAGTGGCGCACGGCGGAGGCGGTGCGGCGGCTGGACGCGCTGCTCGGGCGCGGCTGGCGCGGGCGGGAATCCGGCCACCACCATCATTTTCGCCGGATCCAGGACGTGATGAGGATGAGGGAGATCGTCGCGATGCTGAGCGAATTTCTCTGCCAGTGTCGCTGGCCCTCCGGGCTGATGCTGAACTTCGAGCCCCACGGGGACATCGCGGAGGACATGGACGCGCTGGCCGGGCGGCATCTGGAGGAAGGCGAGGAGCGCGACTGGCTGGATCGGCCGTTCGACCTGGAGGCGGAGCGGCAGGACCGCGAGGATTTCAATGAACGCCGGCGCCGGGAATATCTGCGCCGGGCGCATGAACACCGGCTGCGGCTGCTGGAGGAGCAGGGGCTGCCGGTGGATCCGGCGGACTTTCCCGTGGAGCCGAGGCTTCCTCGTGAGAAGGCGACGGCGGGCGATGTGCCGGAGACGCCGGAAGCATTCCAGGAAGAAGATGAGGAGGAGGACGGTGGGGAGCTGGCCATTCCGCCGCCGCCGGAAGATGAAATTTCGGAGTTTGTGGAGGATCTCTCGTTCGTCGTGGCGCTCCGGCCGGGCATTCTGTGGGTGACGGAGCACATGCGCGAGGATGCGGAATATCACTGGGGCGAACCGGCGGAGAACTGGCATGCCCTGCCCGGCCCGCTCGCGGACCGCCCGTCGCCGCACTGAAGAAAAAAAACGTCGCCGCTACGCCGCGTAGAGATCGCCGAGCGTGAGGGTGAGCCCGATGGAGCGGAGGGTGAAGGACTCTGCGGGATCGCGATGCACTTCGCCGAAACGCCAGTCGTCGGCGCGGCGGAAGATGCGGACCTCGGGCGCGGTGAAATCCTGGCTGAGGACGACGTATTCCTCGAGCGATGGGATGCGTTGATAGGCGAGATATTTCTCCACCAGATCGCGGCCTTTGTATTCGGACATCACTTCGCCGAGCAGGAGGGGACGCTCGCGGTAGAGCCGGGCGTTGTCCTCGGGGTCGCACGCGACCATGAGGTCCGGGTAATAGAACCAATCGTGGTCGTCGAAGCGGACGCGCAGCTTCAGGTCGCCTTTGAAGGGACGGCAGGGCTTGCCGCGCAGGTGCGTGTGCAGCGTGGCGAAAAGATTGCCTGCGATGATCTCATGCGCATCGCTGGCGCCCGCCATTGCTTCAATCAAGCCGTCGAAATACTCGTGGCGCACGTCGCTCTCCTCTTCGAGGGCGAAGTATTCCTCCACGGTCGGGATCGGCACGGGCTGCGCGGTCATGGTGCGCAGCGTAGCATCGCGACGGCGACGATCAATAGGCGGCCTGCACGCCCTTGATCGAGCGCTTCGGCATCCAGGGCATCATCGAGCGCAGCTTCTCGCCGGTCTTTTCGATCTGATGCTTTTCGCCGGCCTTCAGGAGGGCGTTGTATTTCTTGTAGCCGCCTTCGTATTCCTTGACCCAGTCCTTGGCGAACTTGCCGGATTGGATGTCCTTGAGCGCGGCTTTCATACGCTTCTTCACGCCGGCGTCGATGATCTTCGGGCCCACGGTCACGTCGCCCCACTTGGCGGTCTCGGAGATCGAGAAGCGCATGCCAGCGATGCCTTTTTCGTTCATCAGATCGACGATGAGCTTCAGCTCGTGGAGGCACTCGAAGTAGGCCATCTCGGGAGAATAGCCAGCTTCCACCAGCACCTCGAAGCCGGCTTGGACCAGCGCGGTGGTGCCGCCGCAGAGGACGGTCTGCTCGCCGAAAAGATCGGTCTCGGTCTCTTCCTTGAAATCAGTCTCCAGCACACCGGCGCGGGTGCCGCCGATGCCCTTGGCCCAGGCGAGGGCGATCTTCTTCGCGTCCTTGCCGGGGTTTTGGTAGATGGCGATGAGCGCGGGGACGCCTTTGCCTTCGGTGTATTGGCGGCGCACGATGTGGCCCGGGCCCTTCGGCGCGACCATGATGATGTTCACGTCCTTCGGAGGAACGATCGTCTTGAAATGGATGGAGAAGCCGTGGCTGAAGACGAGGGTCTTGCCCTTGCTCAGGTTCGGACGGATGTCCTTCTCGAAGGCCGCGGCCTGCTTGGTGTCGGGCAGCGCGATCATGATCACGTCGGCCTTCTTCACGGCCTCGCCGGTGTCAAAAACCTGGAAGCCTTTTTCCTTCGCGACCTCGCGCGATTTCGAGCCGGGATAGAGGCCGATGATGACCTTGACGCCGCTCTCCTTGAGATTGAGCGCATGCGCGTGGCCCTGGCTGCCGAAGCCGAGGACGGCGCAGGTTTTGCCTTTGAGAACGGAGAGATCGGCGTCTTTGTCAGTGTAGATTTTGGCCATAAAAAGTGAGCTGTGGGTGAGGGAGAGTTATTCAGGTTTGCGAGCGAGGGCGACGCGGCCGGTGCGGCTCAGTTCGGAGATGCCGAACTTGCCCATGAGCATGAGAAATTTGTCGATCTTCGACTCATTCCCCGTGACCTCGATGCCGAGCACGTTGTGCTGCACGTCCACGGCTTTCGCGCGGAAGATGTCGCAGAGCTGCATGACCTCGGTGCGGTTCGAGGCGTCCACGGTCACGCGCATGAGCACGAGCTCGCGCTCGACGACTTCCTCGTCGCGGTAGTCGTCGATCTCGATCACGTCGATGAGCTTGTTGAGCTGCTTGGTGACCTGCTCGACCACGGTGTCGTCGCCGCGCACGACGATGGTCATGCGCGAGGTGGAAGGATCGAGCGTCGGGCCGACATTGAGCGAGTCGATGTTGAAGCCGCGCCCGCTGAACATGCCGGCGATGCGCGTGAGCACGCCAAACTTGTTTTCGACGAGGACTGAGATCGTGTGGCGCATGGAGAAAGGGCGCGGAGTGTCCGCGGCTGCGCCGGGTCAGTCAAGCGGGGATTGGGCTCAATCAACCCCTGAGGCGGCTTTCGGTGTCCGTTTCTTGTCCCGAACCGAATAACTCGTCACGTTCGAGCGCTGGGATTTCTTCATCTCGAACGTGTCGATCGCGGCGAAGAGGTCGCTCAACTTGCTGAAGCCGTAGTTGCGAGAGTCGAACGGGCCCTGATTCGAGATGTGCGAGCCGCCGGCCCCGAGCAGCGCCCAGCCCTCTTCGTTCTCCGAGGCCTCCACGGCCTTTCGCAGGATATCATCAGCTTAGTGTCGCCCTTGAGTTCCTGCGGATTGGCCGCCTTCTTCTGGCGCACCTCTCTCGCTTTTGGATTCTCATCGAGAACAAGGAAGCGGGTGCAACTGTTCGCGAACGGCGCCGGCGTCTTCTGGCCGCCAAATCCAATCACCCGCTTGCCCTCCTCCTTCAGACGCACGACCAGCGGCGTGAAGTCGCAGTCGGAAGAGACGATTCCGAACGTGCCGATGCTCTTCGTGTAAAGGATGTCCATGGCTCCGATGACCAGCGCCATGTCCGTGGCATTCTTGCCTTTGACCAAGTCAAAGTGCTGCACCGGCTGGATCGCGTATTCGTGCAGCACTTTTTCCCACTCGCTGAGCTCCGACTTCTTCCAGTTGCCATACGCACGCCGGATATTCACCGCGCCGTAAGTCGCCAATTCCGCGATGATGAATTCGATCTTGGCCGCCGGCGCATTATCCGCATCGATCAAAAGCGCGATGCTCTCGACGGGAACAGCGGGTGAAGGCATCGCCTACAAATCCAGCAGGAGCCGCGCGGGGTTTTCGATACAATCCTTCACCCTCACGAGGAACGTGACGGCTTCCTTGCCATCGACCACGCGGTGATCGTAGCTCAGCGCGAGATACATCATCGGGCGCACGACAACCTGGCCTTTCTCCGCGATCGGGCGCTCCTGGATTTTGTGCATGCCAAGGATGCCGGACTGCGGCGGATTAAGAATCGGTGTCGAGAGCAGCGAGCCGTAGATGCCGCCATTCGAGATGGTGAAGACGCCGCCGGTCAGGTCCTCGATCTTGATCTTTCCGTCGCGCGCCTTCTTCGCGTAGTCGGCGAGGTCGCGCTCGACTTGCGCGAAGGATTTCTGATCCGCATCGCGCACCACGGGGACGATGAGGCCGCGCTCGGTACCGACGGCCACGCCCACGTCGTAGTAGTTGTTTTGAATGAAGTCGTCGCCTTCCATCCGGCCATTGACCGACGGCACCGCCTTGAGCGCGCTGACCACCGCTTTGATGAAGAACGACATGAAGCCGAGCTTGATGCCGTGCTCTTTAGTGAAAGCCTCCTGCTGCTCCGCGCGCAGCTTCATCACCGCGCTCATGTCGGCTTCGTTGAAGGTAGTGAGGATGGCCGCGGTGTGCTGCGCCATCACGAGCTGCGCGGCGATCTTGCGGCGCAAGGGCGAGAGTTTCTTGCGCGTGCTGCGACCCTCGGTGACGGGCGCGAGATTTTCGGAGACGACGGCGAGAGATTGATTCGCCGCTTCGACGGCGGCCGCGATGCTTGGCGCGGGTGCGGAGGTTTCCGCTTTTGGTGCGGCAGCAGGCGCGGCCGCGGCCAGTGAGACCGAGGGGGTCTTTGGCATCGTCGCCGCGGGCGGTTCGACTTTGGCGCGGGTGGTGCGCGCGTCCGACTTGTCGTCGGCCGTCTGCGCCGCCTCCGGTTTCGCCGCCGTGCCTTCCTCGATCGCACCGACCACTTCGCCGATCTTCACCTCCGAACCCGCCGCCACTTTCACCCGCAGGGTGCCGGCCTTTTCCGCGGTGATCTCCGTCGAGACCTTGTCCGTCTCGAGCGTGAAAAGCGGTTCGCCCGCCGTCACCGCGTCGCCGTCGTTTTTGTGCCAGGTGGAGAGCAGCCCGCTGGTGATGGATTCGCCGACCGCAGGGATTTTGATTTCGAGAGACATGAGATGGTTAAAGTAGCGGATTGAAGCGGACGACGTGAAATCAGTCATCCACAATCCGCTCTCCACCCCGCTCCGACCGGTCCGATCCGTTGATCGTCACCCATGGATCTAGTTTGTCACCTTCATCGAAGCTACCGACCGCACTCTGGGACCGGCATTGTAGCCACCGTAAGTCGCCCCGTTTCCTTCAATCTTGGCGAAGATCGACACTTCTTCGACCGTGCCAGGTATTCCCGAGCGATATTCGAAAAAGTTCACCACGCCGCCCCAAGGGGCGCTCGTCAGCTGCAGCACTCGGAAGGGGGTCGCATGCAAGTCCGGCTGGGAAGCGCTGGCCGGGCCGACATTCATGAACACATTGGTGTAGTTCTGAGAATTGATGAGTGGGCTGGCTTCAATCGCGACCACGCCGGATGGTGGATAGAGGATCTTAAACGTGAAGAGCGCCTGCCACTCGGTGGTAAACGTGGAGCTAGGAATCGGAGAATATCCGCTAATGACAGAAATGTGCGCTTCCTTGAAGAGGCTTTCGGGGACCTGCTTGGAGGCGCCAAACGCGACGATTTTCACCCCTGGAAAAAGCCCCTCCACGAACGCTTGGTTCGCCGCGATCCCGATACACGCCGGTTCTAACGAAGTGCCCACCGGCCACCCGTCAATGTAGTGAATCTTCCGTCCCGTCGCGGGGTCATAGACAATATCGAACCGTACTTGACGGCCGGGGAAGGAGTAGCCGGCCGCTCGCGGGTAAACCGCCGTCGTGTAATAGTTGTCCAGAAAAGAGTGCATGGGAACTTTACGACATGAAAGCTGACCGCACGGAACTCCACGATCTCGCGGCAACGCAGACGGAAAAGGCGAAGGAGCTCGCCGCAAAATGGGACGCATGGGCGCTGCGCGCGCAGGTGCTGCCCTATCCCGCGGAGGGCAAAAAGAAAGGCGCGGGTAAAAAGAACGCTGCCGAGTAACGTCACGCCGCCCCGATGAAAAAAATCTCCCTCCTACTCGTTACGCTTTGCCTCGTGCAGGCGTCCTTTGCCGCGCTGCCAAATATCGTCGTCTTCATCTCGGACGATCACAGTCAGCTCGATTCGCAGGCCTACGGCTCCACGGAAGTCCGCACGCCGAATATGGCCAAGCTCGCCGAAGACGGCTTGCGCTTCACGCACGTCTTCGTCGCCTCGCCGGCGTGTGGACCCAGCCGCACCGCGCTGCTCACCGGACTCTGGCCGGCGCGGAACGGCGCGGAACCGAATCACAAAGCGAAAAACCCGGACGTGCCGTCGCTGCCGACGGTACTGCGCGGGCTCGGCTACGAAGTGGCGGTGATCGGTAAAGTCGCGCACAACAACTGGGCAAAGTTCTACGACTTCGATTCCGCTGTCGGGCCGAATGTCGGTATCTCGGACTCGGCAGGCGTGGCGAAGTTCCTGAACGAACGCGACCCCGCGAAGCCGCTCTGTCTTTTCGTCGGCTCGCGTCATCCCCACGTGCCGTGGAGCGCAGAGACCACCTATGATCCGGCGCAGGTGAAAATCCCGCCGACCCATCTCGATACCGCGCTCACGCGAGAGGCGCGGGCCAGTTACCTCACTGACATTACCAAGTCCGACACGCTGCTCGGCGAGGTGCGCGCGCTGACGCGCGAGAAAGTGCGCGGTGACACGCTCTTCGTTTACACCGCGGATCACGGCGGCCAGTGGCCTTTCGGAAAGTGGAATCTCTACGACGGGGGAATCCGCATCCCGCTCATCATGGAATGGCCCGGCAAACTCAAGCCCGCCACCACCAGCGACGCGATGATCTGCTGGCCGGACTTGCTCCCCACCTTCATCGAACTCGCCGGTGGCGAAGTGCCCGCGGGCATCGATGGAAAATCCTTCGCACCCATCCTGCGCGGCACCGCCACCACGCATCGTGATCGCGTCTTCTCCACGCACAGCGGCGATGGCGATTTCAATGTTTATCCCATTCGCTCGGTGCGCACTCCGGACTGGAAGTACATCCGCAATCTCCATCCCGAGTTCCAGCACCAGAGCCACATCACGCGCTCCACAGGTCCGAGCGGTCTCGTCTATTGGAGGACCTGGCTCGCGGCGGCGGAGAAAGATCCCGCCGCAGCCGCCACCGTGCAGCGTTTCACCACCCGTCCGGCCGAGGAACTCTACGACATGAACGCCGACCCATTCGAACTGCACAACCTCGCCGCCGATCCGCAGCAGGCCTCGCGACTCGCCGCGATGAGCGCGGATCTCACCGCCTGGATGAAGTCGCAAGGCGACCAGGAAACCGTCTTCGGCACGCCGCTCCTGCAGGGCGAGCCGGTTACTTTGATCGACCAAGCAGCGGCGAAAAAACCCGGCTCGGAAGTGAAATAACTCGCTGCTGTGCGTTTACTGCGGTTCCACGTTGGGCGCGAACGCCCGAAGTCGTCGCGCCCGACGTTGAGCACCGTGAGGTTCAACAGGCTCGGAACAACCAGATAGGTGCCGCGCACGCTTGCCGCGACGTTTTGATATACGATCCCCGCCGTGGCCAGGCCGCTCGCGGAAATGGGAGTACGCACCGGAGGAGTCGTTGATAGCCAGCGCATCACCGTCATTCTTTTGCAACATGGAAGAAGCCTCTGGTGATTGATCCATGTCCCAGGAGATTTCGATTTTTAAAAAATCAGCCAAGCGTGAACGCGTCCTGCACGAGGAGTTGCTGCTCGCGTTTGTGCAAGCCGAGCGAACCGACCGCCGGGCTCGCGCTGGCGGCGCGGCCGGTGTACCAGACCCCGGTCTCGAACATCCGCCGGAGCTGCCACGCGAGGAAATTCCACGCGCCCATGTTCTGCGATTCCTCCTGGCACCAGACGAGGGTCTTCGCGTTCGGGAACTGCCCGACCGCCGCTTTGAGTTGCGCTTCGTCGAGGGGATAGAGTTGCTCGATGCGGATGATCGCGGCGCTGGTGATCTGGTTCTCTTCGCGGAATTTCAGCAGGTCGTAATAGACCTTACCGCTGCACATGATCACGCGCTTCACGCGCTCCGCCTTGTCGAGGAGCGGTGCGGGCAGAATCTCGTGGAAACGATCGTGGGTGAAGTCTTCGACCTTCGAGGAAGCCGCCTCCAGCCGCAGCATGCTCTTCGGCGTCATGAGGATGAGCGGCTTTTTGAAAGGCCGCTTCATCTGCCGGCGAAGCACGTGGAAGTACTGCGCGGGCGTGGTCAGGTTGCAGACTTGAATGTTGTCCTCCGCACAGAGCTGGAGGAAGCGCTCGAGCCGCGCGCTGCTGTGCTCCGGCCCCTGCCCTTCGTAACCGTGCGGCAACAGCAACACGAGCCCGCTCGGGCGCTGCCACTTCGATTCCGCCGAGGAAATAAATTGGTCGATGATCACCTGCGCGCCGTTTGCGAAGTCGCCGAATTGCGCCTCCCACATGCAGAGGAGATTCGGGTAGTTCAGCGAGTAGCCGTAGTCGAAGCCGAGCACGCCGGCTTCGCTGAGCAGCGAGTTGTAAATGCAGACGGTGGCCTGGCCTTCCTCGATGTTTTTCAGCGGGCAATAACGTTCGCGCGTCTTCTGGTCGTAGAGGTAGCTGTTGCGCTGGCTGAAAGTGCCGCGCCGGCAGTCCTGACCGCTGAGGCGCACCGGGATGCCATCGAGGAGCAGCGAACCCATCGCCAGCGCCTCGGCATACGACCAGTCGAAGGGGCCGCCATTCGCCCACGCCTTCGCACGCCGCTCGAGCAGAAAGCTCTTCAGCTTGGGTTGAAGGTTGAAGCCGTCCGGCACGTTCGTCAGTGCCTTCACGATCTTGGCGAGCTGCTCCTTCGGCACACCCGTCTCGACGGGCGTGTGCGAGTAAGGCGGCTGCGGTTCGGCGGTCGAGCCGGTGAAGCTGTTGATCGACTGGTCTTTCTCCGCGGTCTTCACCACGGCCAGCGCCTTCTCGTGGCGCTCGTCCATTTCCTTTTGCAGCGCCGCGGCCTCGTCGGCGGTGATCAATCCCTGCTCGATGAGCCGCTTCTGAAACTGCGTGCCCACGCTCGGGTGCGAATTGATGTCCGCATACATCGTCGGCTGCGTGGAGACCGGATCATCGGCTTCATTGTGGCCGTAGCGGCGGTAGCAGTAGATGTCGATCACCACGTCGCGCTTGAAGGTCTGGCGGAATTCCAGCGCCAGCTCCGCGCAGAAGCGCACCGCGAGCGGGTCGTCGCCATTCACGTGAAAGACGGGCGCCTCGATCATCTTCGCCACGTCCGTGCAATAGGTCGTCGAGCGCGCGTCCGCCGGCAGCGTCGTGAAGCCGATCTGGTTGTTCACGATGAGGTGAATCGTTCCCCCGATCCGGTAGCCCTGGAGCTGCGACATGTTCAGCGTCTCCGCGACAACCCCCTGCCCCGCGAACGCCGCATCGCCATGCACCAGCACGGCGATCACCTTGCGCCGATCGTCGGTGTCCTTGCGAATCCGCTGCCGCGCCCGCGCCATACCTTGCACCACCGGATCCACCGCTTCGAGGTGACTCGGATTCGCCGAGAGCCGCACTTCCACTTCACCGCCCGTCTTCGGCTTGCGCGTCACCACGTAGCCGAGGTGATACTTCACGTCGCCATCGCCCGCCGTGGTGTTGGGAATGTAGTTCTCCGAAAACTCCGCAAACATCACCTTGAACGGCTTGCGCAAAAACTCCGCGATCACGCTCAGCCGCCCGCGGTGCGCCATGCCCATGCAGATCTCCTCCACGCCGCGCTCCCGGCAGTTTTCCAGGATGCCGTAGAGCGCGGTGATCAGCGACTCCCCGCCTTGCAGCGAAAAGCGTTTCTGCCCCTGGT
Organism: Chthoniobacteraceae bacterium; assembly: GCA_049690035.1. Taxonomy (GTDB): domain Bacteria; phylum Verrucomicrobiota; class Verrucomicrobiia; order Chthoniobacterales; family Chthoniobacteraceae; genus Chthoniobacter. The sequence goes on along the minus strand of JBAVML010000084.1, from coordinate 8,142 downwards.
ATTTCGTGTGCAGGAAATGCTCGAAGCTCTCCACCTTCGCCAGCTCGCGCAGCATCCGGCGCTGCTTGTCCGCGGGGAACGCGGAGTCCGGCGGGCGGCTCTCGATCTTGTCGCGAATCCAATTCCGCACCCGCGGATTCTGAATGTGCATGAACTCCGTGCCGATCGGCCCGCAGTAGATTCGCTCCAACTCCGTGAGCATCTCGCGCAGCCGCATCACCTTGCCCCCGAGGAGAAATTTAGAGCTAACCGTGAGATCGAGATCCTTCTCGGAAAAGCCGAGTTCGCGCAGCGACAGCAGCGGGTTCTGCGGGCGCTCATCGGCCAGGGGATCGAGGTTCGCGATCGTGTGCCCGAGCGTGCGATAGGCGTAAACGAGGCCGTCCACCCGAGTCTGGAGCGGAGACTCCCCGCCGGTCGTGCCTTCCACCGGAGCCGCCACGACAGCCGCACCGTTGCCGCCCTTCTTCAACGCGACGGAGCCGAGCTCGAAGCCTTCGAAAAAGGCCGACCAGGTCGAGTCTACCGAAGCCGGATCCTTGCGCCACTGCTGATAGTTTTCCTCCAGCAGGTCGGCATTAAAACGAGTCGCAAACGAAAGAGCCATGTCAGTAAAAGGGCCGAAATGTATGCAGGCCACTCCGCGCTTCCAAATGATTTCGCCTGAAGTTCACCGGACTGCCGCATCGCGAACTGGGCCGCCCGCCGCTCCTGCGTGCGCTCACTTTCCCCCGGCGCGGTCGGGGTAGCGCGGCTTCGGCGGACGCGCGGGCTGTGCTTCGAGCGACTTGATTTCTTCCTTAATCGCCCGATCGAGCTGCGGGTCGGCGCCGTTTTGCATTTGCGCGGGGTCGTCTTCGATCGCGATGTCGGGGTCCACGCCGTGGCCTTCGATCACCCATTTGCCGTCTGTGTCGTAGATGCTGAAGGTCGGCACGGTCACACTGCCGCCGTCGATGAGAGCGGGTGCGCCGGTCATCCCGATGAGGCCGCCCCAGGTGCGCGTGCCGACAATCTGGCCGAGGCCTTCTTTTTTGAAAAGCCACGGGAAGCAATCGCCGCCCGAGCCGCTCCAGCCGTTGGCGAGGATGACCTTCGGGCCGGTGTGCGCGATCTCCGGCGTCTGCCAGTCGCGGCCGTCGCGCACGCCCCAGAAGTTCGTCACTTTCCTCCCGAGCAACTCCACGAAGCGATCCGGAATCTGTCCGCCGGAATTCCAGCGCTCGTCGATGATCAGCCCCGGTTTGTTGAACTGCGCGCGGAATTGCCGGTAGAGTTCGTTCTGTCCGTCACCGCCCGTGTTCGGCACGTAAATGTAGCCGATGCGTCCGCCGCTCGCCTTCTCGATGCGCAGCCGGTTCGACTCCGTCCACGCATAGTTGCGGAGGAAAAATTCGCTGCCCATCGGCTGCACCAGCACCTCGCGCGCGCCGTCGAGTTTCGGCTTGGTATTCACGGTGAGAAAGGTCGGCTTCTCCGCGAGGCCCTGGAACGCCGCCCACGGATCCTTCGCCGTGTCGATCGCGCGGCCATTCACCGCGAGCAGCCACTCGCCTTCCTTCACGCCAGCGGCGGCGAGCGGCGAACGCACGGTGTATTCCCACGGCGCCGCCTTCAGGACGCGCTTGATCCGATACGCGCCCTGATCGAGCGCGTAATCGCAGCCGAGGTAGCCGACTGAGCGCGTCGGCGCCGAGTCGAGGTCGCCGCCGCTGCGATAGGTGTGCGAGCAGTTCAGTTCGCCGAGCAGTTCGCCGAGGATGAAATTCACGTCGTGCCGCGTCACCGCGTCGTCGAGCAGCCGGCCGTAGTGCTCGCGCATCTTTTGCCACTGCACGAGATGCAGATACGGATCGTAAAAGAAGTCGCGCTCCAGCCGCCACGCGTCGTTGAAGATCTGCCGCCACTCAGCCGGCGGATCGATCGTCGTCTCCAGCCCGCCGGTGTTCAGCTGCTTGAAGGCCTGCGTCTCCGCGACGTTGATGATCCCCCACGACTTGCCGCGCGCGACGAGCAGCTTCTTCCCGTCCGCCGAAAGATCCACACCCGGCGCATCGTCGAGCATCAGCTTCTCCTCGCGCTTCACCACATCGTAAAAATGCAGCGGACTCGGCCCGCCGGTGGAGCCCGCGCGCGGTTTGCGGTTGAAGATCAGCTTCCCCGCGACGGCACAAAGTTGATCGAACCGCCCGCCGCTTGGCGGCAGCACCACCGCGCGCTGCTCGAAGGCATCAAGGTCGATCAGCAGCGGCGCCGGTTTGCGTTCGGAAAGATTCACCGTCGGCGTGGCCGGCTTGTTTTCCGCGGGCTTGGCCGCATCCGGCTTGGCACCCTTGATCGCAGTCTCCGCCGCAGCCAATTCCACCTTCGGCTTCTCTTCCGCCTTCTGACTTCCGCCTTCTGACTTCCGCGGCTGCCCCACCGGCTCCTCGTCGTTGCGCGGCGCGAGCGGCGACGGCACATCCTTGCGCAGCGGCACGGCAATCAGCGCCTGTCCATTCGCATAGATCCACGTCGGCTCGAACTCGCTGTAGATCGAATCGAACCAGCGCTTCGTCCGGTAATAGAGATAGCGCCCGTCCGGGTCGAAGACCGGCTGATCGTCGTCGAAAAAACCGCTCGTGACCTGATGCACGCGTCTGGTCTGCGTGTCGTAGATCGCGATCGCCGTCTGTCGATTCTCCAGGTCCTTCGCGAAAGCAAACCAGCGCCCGTCCGCCGACCAGCTCCCGTGGAAGCGCTTCAGTTCACCCTCGTAATGCCACAGCTCGCGATCCACCTCGCGCGTCGTCTTCGCGTCCAAATCGTGGAGCCAGATGCGCATCGCCTGGTCGATGAAGACGATCTTCTTCGAGTCCGGCGACCACTGCGGCTGGTAACGAAAACCCGGCCCGAGTTGCGTCAGCGTTTGCTCGCCAGTTTTGCCATCCGCGGCTTGCATGGTCAGCTCGTATTCGCCCGAACGGTCGCTGAAATACGCAATCCATTTTCCATCCGGCGACCACGCGGGAAAGCGCTGGGCCACGTCGCTGCGCTCGTTCAGCGAACGCACTACACCGTGCTCCACTGGCACGCTGAAGATCCGCCCGCGCGCTTCGAAAAGCGCGCGTTTGCCGGTCGGCGAGATCGCGCCGTTTTGAATCAGGCCCGACACATTCTCCACCCGCGGCCGCAGCGTCACCCGATCGGTGAGCACCGTGATCGGCACCTCGCGCAGCTTCTCCGAGGCGAGATCGAGCAGGTAGAGCCGCCCGCCATTTTCCAGCACGATCTCGTCCGGCCCGATGCTCGGGAAATGCACGTCGTCATCGACGAAGCGCGTCACCTGCCGCACCGCTTTCGTCGCCGTGTCGTAGGCCCAGATGTTTTCCCGCGCGCGGTCGTCGCGATCGGAGAGAAAGTAGATCGTCGAGCCGTGCCACATCGGCAGCGAGTCATTCGCCGGATGCGGTGCCACTTTCTCTGAGGTCTTCTTTTCGAGATCGAAGAGCCAGATGTCCGGCGCCATCCCGCCGCGATAGCGCTTCCAGGTGCGGAACTCCGTCGAAAGCGTCGTGTAAGCGAGCTGCTTTCCATCCGGCGACACTGCGCCGAACTCGCCATACGGAATCGGCAGCGCCTCCGGTAGCCCGCCTTGCGCCGACACTTTGTAGAGCTGCCCCACGCGATTGGTGAACGCCGCCATGTCGCTCGCGAAGTAGATCGTCTTTCCATCCGCCGACCACCCGAGCATGCGATCCTTCGCGCCGTGATGCGTGATCCGCAGCGGCTCGCCGCCCGTCACCGGAATCACGTAGATATCCATGTTGCCCTCGTAGTTTCCGCTGAAGCCGAGCATCCGCCCATCCGGCGAAAACCGCGGGAACTGCTCCTCGCCCCGCGGCGAACTGAGCCGCGCCGCCGCGCCACCCGTCTTCGGCGCAATCCAGATATCGCCGGCATAGACAAACGCGATCTGCGTCTTCGACACCGCGGGCATTTGCATCATCCGCGCGTCGATGTGCGACGGCGCGTCGGGATCCGCCGCAGCGAGGGACGAGACGGCGCAGAGCGCGAAGCAAAGGGGGAAAACGGGCTTCATGCGCGCAGGTGTTAGCCAAGAAAGCGCCGCGTGCAAAGCCGCACGCGCGCTGACTGCAAGTCGTTCGCCAGGCAATCGTCCACCCGATTCGGACTCCCATTCCCTGATCATAGGTAGTAACGCGGCCCGGCGCTGGCCAACGCTGTCCGGTCACCGCGGAACACGGACCCGATTCATCCAACTGAGAACAGAGTAACCATTTTGTTACAATTGTTATGGTATTTATCATTGAACCGTCGGCACTTCTCCGGTAAAACCTTTCCATGTTGCAGCTCCTGAAGCCTCGGATCCTGGTGATCGACGACGACATTCGCGTTTGCGAGTTCTTGACCCGCGTGTTTGAGGATACCGGGCGCTACTCAGTCGAAGCGCAGACCGACCCTTTCGCCGCCATGGCCACGGCGCGCGGTTTCCGTCCCGATGTCCTTTTTGTCGATATCCGCATGCCCGGGCTCGGCGGCCTCGAGCTCACTGCCGAGATCCGCACCGAGCCGAGCCTCTTCCGTTGCCCGATCATTCTTTTCTCCGGATTGGACCCGCACGAACTCCTGCAGCCCGTCCCAGCCAAAGGCGGACCGATCATGTTTCTCGCCAAGGGCGCCTCCGCGTCCAAGCTCATCGCCACCGTCGACCGGCTTCTGGAGGAGGAAAAGGGCAATCTCCCGACGGGCCGCCGCTCGCTCGCCTGCGACCACTGGGTGCCCGTCATCCCCGGCCGTTCTCCCGGCCTCGCCGCCAGGCGCTTCGGCACCGACCGGCGCGGGCCGCAGCCTCGTTGGTGACGGCTCCCCCGCGGATCCGCGGCAGGTAGTTCAGGAGTAGCGGCGTCTGCCATTTGGAAGTGTGGCCTGGGTTCTGCGCCCACGGAGTGCCCGCGACGTCGCCCCCGGGCAACCGGAGTTCGCTGATGGGCGAGCTTCCCTTCCGCGGAGAAGGGTGCGTAATCTGCGGGCGCCAGCACGGGGTCGGACGGCGCCGCGCGGTATTCATCTCATCGGTCCTTCGCTTCCCTCCGCAACTCGCCATGAAAACGACCCGCCCAGAAATCCTCGAATCCCGCATCGCTCCTGCGAGCTTTCTCGTCACCAGCGATGCGCTGCTCATCCTCGACTCCGCGCTCGCCGACGCGACCGCCGGTGCGAACGAGGTCAACGCCGAGGCGAACACCAACTCCGACGCCGTGATCTTCCTCGACACCGGCGATAAGCTGTTCTTCGACGCGAATGGAAACCGCATCGCCGATGGCTCCGAGCTCGTGTTCACGGTCGCGACGGGTAAGGCCCTCGCATTCTTCGACGACAGCGACGGCGACCGGCGTTTCTCGCGGCAGGAATTCCTCGGTCTCGCGGTGAGCGATGGCTTCGGCGGCACGCTCAACGGCAGCATCTTTGGCGACATCGTCACCGGACTCGATGCGGGAAATCAATTTTTCACCGGCTCGGGCAATAACTTCAACCTGCAGGCCGGCAGCATCACCGGGCTGACCATCACTGGAGTCGCGCAGAATATCGGCGCGGGCGACAATATCTCGAAGCTGAAAGTCGGCGGGCCGGCCGTGGCGGAGTTCGCGGATGCGGTGGAAACGGTGGCCACCGGCACCGGCGTCGATGCCTCGGGGATTTCCGTTCGCATGGGTGGAAAGTCCTTCAGCAACATCTCATTTGCGCCCGCAGCCGGAACGAACGGCGGCTCGATCACGGATCTCACGCTGATTGGCGGCGCGAATCTCATCCAGAGCGGCGATGGCACTAATGGAGGCGCTGCTGCGGGCGGAAAGGGGGGCGACGTTCTCCGCATCAACGCGACCAACACGCTCGCGCTCGAAATCAAAACCGGCAGCGGCGGCAGCAGCACCGGCGCGGCGGGCGGCGACGCGGGCGATGCGCTCGACATCACCATCGCCACGACGCGCGGCGCTTCGCCGCGGGTGGCGGTCACCACCGGCGATGGCGGCGACGGCGGCAATACCGGCAATGGCGGTGTGGGCGGAGATGCGGCACGGCTGAAGATCAGCGGCAACCAGCCGGACCTGCAGGTTTTCACCGGCGGTGGAGGAAGCTCGGGGAATTCCGGCGGTCTCGGCGGTGCGGGTGGCGTACTCAGCGACCTCGATTTTAAGGCGACCGCGTTTCATGACTTCCGGGTCGAGCTCGCGGGTGGAAACGGCGGTGACGGCTTTGCCGGCGGCGGTGCGGGCGGTGGCATCCAACGCGCGATCAGCTCCGTCGCCCTCTCGGGAGGAAGCTACCTCGTGAGCGGCGGCGCGGGGGGGAATGCCACCGATTCCGGCCTCGGTGGCGCGGGCGGAGTGATCGATGCACTCACCGTCACGGTCACGAGTGGATTGGCGCTCGAGGTGAATGTGCAGGGCGGTCGCGGTGGCGACGGTTTTGCGGGCGGCGGCGTGGGCGGCGGCGTCAACGGATTGAAAGTGAGCGTGCCGGCCCTGCTCTCGAATCTGGATATCATCGGCGGGACCGGCGGCAAGGCGAACAACGCCGGCGCGGGCGGTGCGGGCGGCGGCATTGGAAAGTCTGCGCTCACCATCGGCGCGCAGCTCGACGCAACGGAGGATCTCACCATCCGTGGCGGTGACGGCGGCGGCAGCGCGGGCGGTGGAATCGCGGGCGCGGGCGGCGCGATTGACACCCTCGTTTTGAAAGCGAGCAACATCTCCGGCGACGTCGTCGGGCGCGGTGGCAATGGCGGGACCGGCGGCGGTGCGAGCAGCACCGGTGGGAAGGGCGGCGACTTTCTCGGGAGCAAGATCACCATCACCGGCGCGCGCGACAGCGACGGCGATTTCCGCGGCGGCATCGGCGGCGGAGGCAGCGCCCAGGGCGGCGAGGGCGGCTCGATCATCAAGAACACTTTCACCGTCGCCAACGCGGACGACTTCACCGTGTTCTCCGGCGCGGGTGGCAATGCGCTGAGCGCTGGCGGCAACGGCGGGAACGCGGGCAACATCACTGGAGGGAACTCCATCACTTCCTCCGGCGACATCGGCGCGAGCCTCGCTTTCCTCGGCGGCGACGGCGGCGGCGGGGGAAACAACGGCACGGGCGGTACCGGCGGCACAATCTCCGACGCCAAACTATCCACCAACAGCGTGGACACGCTCAACGTCATCGCCGGCGGCGGCGGGACCGCGGCGCTTAATGGCACGGGCGGAAAAGGCGGCGACGTCCTTCGCGTCGCGGCCACGGTGAAATTCCTCGGCAATCAGGCCACCGCGGAAGCCGGCATCGGCGGTCAGCGTGTGAATGGCAACAACGGGACGGGCGGCGATGGCGGCGAGGTCCGCGATATAAAGTTCACGATCAACGGCGGTCGCGCGCCGGAGGTGGTCATCAGCGGCGGCAATGGGGCGACCTCGCAAGGCGGAACGAACAAGGGCGGCAACGGCGGCGGCGTGACCAACGCCACGATCAGCGTCGGCTCGACCACCGGGGATGTCACCATCGACATCGACGGCGGGAATGGGAGGACCGGACCCGGCGCGCCGGCCACTGGCGGCGACGTGCGCAATATTTCCATCAATGCCGGCCACGGTGTGGGCGACCTTAATGTCACCGGCGGGGCTGGTGGTGGCAGCGTCAATGGCGTAAAAATCAAGCTGGGCTCGGCGCAGGTGAGCAGCACCGTCGAAATCCTCGGCGGCGATGGATTGGATGGCACCGGCGTCAATGCCGGCGGCAGCGGCGGCGCGGTGGAGAATGTGACGGCGGTCGTGGCCGGTGCGCCGAATTTTGCGCGGGGAAATTCCGAGTGGACGGTGGACGGCGGGGACGGCGGCAGCGCCTCGGGCACCGGTGCGGGCGGCGCCGGCGGGCGGATTCGCGCGGTGAATATCAGCGACACTTCCGCGACGGATTTCGAGTCCGCGGGCGGGCGTGGTGGCGACAGCAACAGCGGCATCGCCGGCGCGGGCGGCGATGTCGAGCGACTCACGGTGAAGACGCCGAGTGCCGATGTGGTGATCATCAACGACATCGATGGCGACGGCGGCGACTCCACGATCGGCGCGACCGGCAAGGGCGGCTCGCTGCGCGACCTCACCA
>JBAVML010000083.1:0-5444 GCA_049690035.1 Chthoniobacteraceae bacterium | reverse complement strand
CCTCGCATGTAGGCAGCCGGCGCGAAATTCTCGATCAACACGACCGTCGCACCGTCGCGGTGCATGCGGACCTGCGGAACATTGATCTCCGGTGTCTTGCTCGGCGAAAAGAGGATGTCGTCGTGCGTCGCGTTTTTCTTGTTCGCGAAAAGATCAGGCGTGAGCCGCCCGCCGAGGTGATCGCTGCGACCCGTGGCCACGTGCATCGTCCCGAGAATTTTTTCGTCCTGAATATCGCGGCCCGACACCGGCAGCACCTGGGTGCCGAAACCGAGTTCACCCAGCTCGCCGGTCACCGGATCGGTCGTCAGTTTGTGGTTGTGATCGTCGATCGTCTTCTGGTTTCCACGCAACAGCGAGGACTTGAAGATCCGCCCACCTTTGACCTCCATCAGGCCGATGGTGCCGTCCTCGTATTTCATCGGGAAGTGCCCGCTTGCGTCCGCCGGCACGTAGTAGATTTCGCCCGCGGGCAGATTTGCCACATCCGGGCCGCCGCGGCAGAGGCCGTGGCTTTTCTGTGCTTCCTGCTGCGCCAGTTCGAGGCGCAGCGTGAACTTCGAACGGTCAAAGGTGTAGTCGATCTCCACCCAATCGGCCTTGGTCATCCCGAGCCGCAGCTTTTCCGCCTGCTCGCTCACTTCGTTGTAATCGACGGCCAGTCCCGAGGCGAGGATCACCTGATTCACCCCATGCAGCGTCGCGCCGCGGAACCCGTATTGTTTCGCAAACGCCGTCAAGGGCGCCGTGGCCGAGAAAGTGGAGATGCAGAGGATCAGGTCGTATTTCTTGTAAACGTCTTCGATCATGTCGATCTCGCGGCCATCGGTGGCGCGGCCTTTTTCCGGAAGATCGAGATTGCTGCCGCCGGTGATCTGGTAGGCGAACATCTCGCCGCCCGTCATCCCGAGTTCGTAGTTTACGCCGTTTCGAAGTCCCTGAAAAAAAACATCATGGGCGTGCCGTTGGATCGAAAGATCGGGATTTTGCAGGAACCCAAAGCCCTCGATGTCGCGCGGATCATCGAGATCGATGAGAATGCAGATCCGTTCGCCGCCCTTGGGCGCGAACACGGTCGAAAGCAATCGGCGGAGATCGAAGGGAGGGAACTTTTTCTGGGCGACGTCCACGGGCGTGAGTTCGGTGGTGGTAGGCATGGTCGGATGTTTACGATTGGAAACGTGGATCAGGATGCTTTCGCTTGGGCCATTAGCGAGCGCAATCTTCCCGCCTCCGAGCGCGGCCGCAAAAGCTGGAACCGGTGCGCTCCAGCTTGCCAAGCCCATGGGGGTTCCGCGTGCCGCTTTCGCCACCGCGCGCAGCGGCGCGGAGGAGAGCAACCGGCGAAAGGCGAAGCCATCCGGCGACAATCTCTGCTTGCCTCATTCCGCGCCCGGCGTGAAGGGCTGGAATGCTCTGGCGCACCCTGCACCGCACCTTCGATCTCGCGACCCACGGTCTCATCATGGGAGTGGTGAACGTGACGACTGATTCGTTCTCCGATGGTGGCCGGTTTGCCGATGCCGAGACTGCGGTCGCTCACGCGCGGCACCTCGCCGCGGAGGGAGCCGAGATCATCGACATCGGTGGCGAATCCACCCGGCCTGGCTCGGCGCCGGTGAACGAAGCCGAGGAGTTGCGCCGCGTCCGGCCCGTCATCGAGCGTTTGGCCGGAGACGCCCGTTTTGTGATTTCCATCGACACGCGCAAGCCCGCCGTCGCCCGCGCCGCGATGGAGTGTGGCGCGGCGATCATCAACGACGTGACCGGCCTGCGCGATCCGGCGATGCGCGAAGTCGTTCGCAATACCGGTGCCGGAGCGATCGGCATGCACATGCAGGGTGATCCGCAGACGATGCAGCGGGCGCCCCATTACGGTGATGTCACCACCGAAATCCGGGATTTTTTTCGACAAATTTTTGACGCGTCCGTAGCGTGCGGGATTGACCCCATGTGCCTCGCATTTGATCCCGGAATTGGCTTTGGAAAAACGGCGGAGCACAACCTTGCCTTGATCCGGAACCTTGAATCCATGCGGGTTTCCGGTCGGCCGCTCGTGCTCGGCATCTCGCGCAAGAGCATCATCGGGAAAGTGCTCGGCTCGTCGGCGCTCGAGGACCGCGAATGGCCCACGGTGGCGCTCACCAGCTACGGCCGCGCCCGCGGCGCCTCCGTTTTTCGCGTCCACGAGGCGCGGCCCAATTTGCACGCGCTCCGCATGACCGAGGCCATTCTCGCACCGGAGGCGGTGGCATGATCCTCGCGGATTTCCTCGCCTTCGCCGGCGAGCACTGGACCGACGCGCTCGAGATCGCGCTGCTCACCATCGCCATCTATTTCACCTGGCGGCTCTTCCAAGGGACGCCGGGCTCGAACGTGCTCGTGGGCCTCGTCACGCTATTCCTCGTCGTCACGCTCGCCTCGCAGTTGCTCGGCTTGCCGGTGATCAGCTGGATCGCCACGCGGCTCTCGGCGGTGCTCATCGTCGCCCTGCTCATTATCTTCCAGCCCGAGCTGCGGCGCGGCCTCGCGGCGCTCGGGAGCAACCGGATTTTTTTCCCGGTGCGCAAGATCGTGCCCGTCGAGGACCAGCTCAGCGAGATCACCTTCGAGCTGTCCAATCGCCAGCTCGGCGCGTTACTCGCCATCGAGCGCGGGCAGAATATCGAAGGCTTCGCGCAGAGCGGCGTGACCATCGATGCGGCGCTTTCGCCGGAACTCATCGTGAGCATCTTTTTCCCGAAAACTCCGCTCCACGATGGCGGTGTGATCATTCGCAACGACCGCATCATTTCCGCCGCGTGCATCTTCCCCGTGAGCCAGCAGGGCGATCTCGATCGCTCGCTCGGCCTGCGCCACCGCGCCGCGCTCGGGCTCGCCGAGGAGAGCGACGCGGTGATCATCGTCGTCTCGGAGGAGACCGGCATCGTTTCCATTTGTCACGGCCGCGAGATCGAAAGAAACTTCGACCCCGAGTCACTCAAGGCGCGTCTCGGCGTCCTCCTCGCTTCAAGTCATGAAAAAATGGATTCTGAAAAACTGGCTGGCCAAGTGCGTGTCGCTGGCGCTCGCCATCGTGCTGTGGGCGGTGATCAAAAAGAACATCGAGACAACCCCCTCGCTTTCTAGGAATCAGTTCGACGCCGAGAGCCGCTTCCAGATCGACTCCAGCCGCTATGCAAAACCGAAAAAGTAACGCGCCGGCGAAAGATTCCGCCGCCGACACCCAGCGCAAGATCTTCGGCACCGATGGTGTCCGCGGAACCGCCAACATCGAGCCCGTCACCGCGGAGACCGCGCTGAAGCTCGGTCGCGCGGCGGCTCATGTTTTCGCCGAGATGTCTGCCCAGCGTCGTGCCGGTGGCCGGACCACGGTGGTCATCGGCAAAGATACGCGGCTCTCTGGATACATGCTGGAAAATGCCCTCGCCGCCGGCGTCATGTCGCTCGGCGCCGATGTGCTGCTCATCGGGCCGCTGCCTTCGCCGGGCGTCGCCTACATTACCCGGTCGCTCCGTGCCGATGCCGGCATCGTGCTCAGCGCGTCGCATAATCCTTACGAGGATAACGGCATCAAGTTCTTCCGCCACGACGGCTACAAGCTGGACGACGCCATCGAGAAGCGGATCGAGCACCTGGTTTTCAGCGGCGAGATCGAGTCGATCCGGCCGACCGCTGGGAAGATCGGCCGTGCCACCCGTATCGATGACGCGTTGGGGCGTTACGTCGAGTTTGCCAAGCAGAGTTTTCCGCGCGGCCTCACGCTGGAAAAGCTGCGCATCGCCATCGATGTCGCGAATGGAGCCGCCTACAAATCTTCGCCCTGCATCCTCCGCGAACTCGGCGCCGAGGTCATCGTGGCGCACAACACGCCGAACGGCCGCAACATCAACCGCGAGTGCGGCAGCACCCATCCGGCGGAGATCCAGCGCATCATGAAGGAGACGAAGGCTGATGTGGGCATCAGCCACGACGGTGATGCCGACCGCGTCATCCTCTGCGACGAAAACGGCGAGATCGTGGATGGCGATGAGATCATGGCCATCGCGGCGCTGGATTTTTTGAAGCGCGGCTGCCTGGAGCAGAAGACATTGGTCGCCACGATCATGAGCAATTTTGGCCTCAACGAATGCCTCGAATCCCACGGCGGACGGGTGGTGCGCACGAAGGTGGGAGATCGCTACGTCATCGAAGAGATGATGAAGAACGACCTGAATGTCGGCGGCGAACAAAGCGGGCACATGATTTTCCGCGACTTCAGCACCACCGGTGACGGCGCGGTGAGTGCGCTGCAGATCCTCCGCATCATGGTCGAAACCGGCAAGCCGCTGAGCGAACTCCGGCAATGCCTGGCAAAGTATCCGCAGGCTCAGCGCAACCTGAAGGTGCGCGTGAAGACCCCGCTCGACCAGCTTCCGCAAGTCCAGCAACTGGTCTCCGAGACCGAACGCGAACTCAACGGTGCCGGCCGTGTGCTCCTGCGCTACAGCGGCACCGAACCGAAGATCCGCCTGCTCATCGAAGGCCGCGACGGCGACAAAATCAACGCCCAGGCCGATCGCATTGCCGGCGTGATTCAGGAAGCGATCGGCATGGAGAGCTAGCCGGTTCGCTCGCGAAGCGTGTGAATCTTTTCCTCACCGGCACCGACACCAACGTCGGAAAGACCTACGTCGCTGCGCGGCTCATCCGTGCCTTGCGGTGCGAGGGCGTTGACGCCGTTGGCTTCAAGCCCATCTGCTGCGGCGGACGCGAAGATGCCGAACTCCTCCACGCCGCCAGCGATCGCGCGTTGAGTCTCAATGACGTCAATCCCGTGTGGCTCCGCCCGCCGGCCGCCCCCTACGCTGCGGCGATGATCGAGGGACGTTCCGTCGATCTCGCGTTGATTCGCGAAACCTTCACCCGCCTCCGCGCCGCGCATCCATCGATCATCGTCGAGGGCGTCGGCGGTTGGCTCGTCCCCATCGAGCGCGATTTCGCCGTGCGCGAACTCGCCCGTGATTTTGCCCTGCCCATTGCCGTGGTCTTTGCCAATCGTCTCGGCGCCCTCAATCACACGCTGCTCACCGTCGAGAGCATCCGCGCCGCCGGACTCACCTGCGCTGGGTTGATCCAAAACCACCCCACCGACGCCGCGCCGGAAGATGCTGCGGCGCTTGCCACGAATCGCCCCATCCTTGAGGACTTGACGGGTTTGCCCATTCTTTTCGACCTGCCATTCGGCGCGGGTGAACTCGCGCTTCGTCTCGGTTAAGAGGTGGCCGGTGCGGGTGCGAATTTGGATCCGTTCGGTGCTAAACTGGCCCGCGGACTACTTCTGATGACAGGATGGTTCGGCGGTGGAAAAGGGGTGGATCGTTCGCTCTAGAAATCTCCGTTACGAGCGCGGCCCAATTGAATTCTGATTGCCTGAGCGTTGGACCGTTCGGTGAGTCTCGGCT
>JBAVML010000082.1:0-2866 GCA_049690035.1 Chthoniobacteraceae bacterium | reverse complement strand
GCTCAATCCGTCGCCGCCCACCAGGCTGCCCGGTACGGCATCGGTGCCAATGACGAGCGAGTTGATGAGGCCGCCGCTGAAGATGCGGGCATTGAAATTCTGATCCGTGGGCGCCATCGCCGGGGTCTTCGGCGCGGCGAAACCGCGGACGGAGCCGACGACGGTGATCTTCGCGATGTCGCCGGTGGCGAAGATGTGGCCGCCATTCTCCCGCGCGGTGCCGAGGAGCGAGCCGCCGATGAAAAGCGAGCCGATCTTTCCCTGCACGTCGGTGAGGTGGAGTGAAGGCGGGGGATCAAATGAGTCGCTGCCGCGCACCAGGAGATAGCCGCCGTTAAAGTCGCCCTGCACGGAGAGCGTCGTGATGGCACCGACGACCTCGCTGTCAAACTGGCCAACGGTGGCCGGGAGCGTTCCATTACCCCAACTGCCGACGGTGAGAGATTTGAGCGCCGCGGTGGCGGAGTTGGTGTCACCCGCGTTGATCCGGTCGAGTTCGCCGTCGATGGTCAGCTTTCCGAGGTCGATGCCGGCGGCGTTGATGAAGCCGATTCGCGTGGTGATCACGTCCGTGGCATTGGCGCCCGCGGTCACGGTGATGTCGGCTCCCTTGAAGATCGCGCCGAACTGAAAGCTGAGCACGCCCGCGGCAGTCGCCCCGGATGCGACGCCGACCGCCGTTTGCAGATCGCCGATCGTGCCTTTGCTCGAAGTCACGCTGACGACCTTGCTGTCCTGATCAAAAAAGCTGAGCGTGACCGCCGCGGGAGCGATGCGGCTTTCGAGGATTTCGATCGTGTGGGTGTTACGGAAGAGGTGCATTGGATTCATCGGCGTGACGGATTGCTTTTCCCTTTTTGAAAAGCGACGCATTGCATCGCATAACGCACCCAGATGGCAAGCCTGCCCTGAGTGACTTCGAAAGAAGCGGGAGCACTCTCCGTTACCGCTCCGCGAATTCGGCCACTCGCGACTCGATGATCTTGCCGACGAAGCCGGTGTTGTATTTCCCGCGGACGAAATCCGGGTCGCGCATGATGGCTTCCTGGAAGGGGATCGTCGTCTTGATGCCGGTGATGAGATATTCGCCGAGCGCGCGGCTCATGCGGGCGATGGCGTGCTCGCGGGTCGTGCCCATGGCGATGACCTTGGCGATCATCGAGTCGTAGTGCGACGGCACGGTGTAGCCGGCATACGCGTGCGAATCGATGCGGATGCCACGGCCGCCGGGCGCGTAGTAGAGCTCGATCCTGCCGGGACACGGCTGGAAGTTATTGAAGGGATCCTCCGCGTTGATCCGGCATTCGATGGCGTGGTACTTCCGCTGCGCGTTGTGCATCCAGTGGGAGAGCGGTTCGCCGGCGGCGATTTTGATCTGCTCCTTCACGAGATCGACACCGTACGCTTCCTCGGTGATGCAGTGCTCCACCTGGATGCGCGTGTTCATTTCCATGAAATAATAGCGCCCTTTGTCGTCCATCAGGCACTCGATCGTGCCCGCGCCGACGTAGCCGACTTCGCGGGCGAGCTTCACACAGTCGTCGCCCATCCGCTCACGGATTTCGTCGGTCATGATCGGCGAAGGGGTTTCCTCGATGATCTTCTGGTTGCGCCGCTGCATCGAGCAGTCGCGCTCGCCGAGGTGGACGACATCGCCGTGCGAATCGGCCATGATCTGGAACTCGATGTGGTGCGGATTCTCGATCAGCTTCTCGATGTAAACGGCGGCGTTGCCGAACGCCTTTTCCGCCTCACTACGCGCCGCGTGAAAACCCTGCACGAGCGAGCCGTCATTGTGCGCCTGCCGCATGCCGCGACCGCCGCCGCCGGCGGTGGCCTTGATCATCACCGGGTAGCCGATCTGCCGCGCCACCTTCAGCGCGTCCTTTTCCGTCTCGACGATCCCCTCGGAGCCGGGCGTCACCGGCATGCCGGCGCGCTTGGCGGTTTCCCGCGCGCTGTTCTTGTCGCCCATCGCGCGGATCGCGGCGCTTGGCGGTCCGATGAACTTGATATTGCAGCTCGTGCACACGTCGGCGAAGTGCGCGTTCTCACTCAGAAATCCGTAGCCGGGATGAATCGCGTCCACGTCGCCGATCTCCGCCGCGCTGATGATGCGGTCGATCTTCAAATAAGACTGCGCGCTGCTCGCCGGCCCGATGCAGATCGCTTCATCGGCGAGCTGCACGTGGAGCGAATCGACATCCGCCTCGGAGTAAACGGCCAGCGTCTTGACCCCGAGTTCCTTGCACGCGCGGATAACCCGCAGAGCGATTTCGCCGCGATTGGCGATGAGGACTTTGTTAAACATGCGCCGGAAAGGGGCCGGCTATTTGATCCGAAACAGGGCCTGGCCGAACTGCACCGGCTTGCCGTTCTCGGCGACGACCTCGGCGATCACGCCGCGCACTTCGGCTTTGATCTCGTTCATCACTTTCATCGCCTCGATCACGCAGACGACGGTATCCTCCGTCACTTCCTGGCCCACGGAGATGAAAGCCGGAGATTCCGGCGAAGGCGCCGCGTAGAAGGTGCCGACCATCGGCGAAGTAATCTCGCGCAGCTTTTCCCCCGCGGTCGCCGAAGCACTGGACGCCGCGGCCGGCGCGGAGCCGGAAGCAGGCGCAATCGGTGCGGCAACAGCGAGCGGAGCGGTCGTGGTGGTGATGACGGGTTGAAAGTCGGTCCCCTTCTTCAGGGTGATCTTGAAGCCTTCCTTCTCCATTTTGAAAACGGAGAGGTCGTTCTTCCTCATCAGAGCGATGAGTTCTTTGATTTCTTTTAAGTCCAATGGGTGAGGAATTGGTTTGGCGAAAGGGCCAGCATGCTAAACGCCTCGCGCCAAGCGGGTCAAGCGATGTGACAA
>JBAVML010000081.1:0-21220 GCA_049690035.1 Chthoniobacteraceae bacterium | reverse complement strand
GATCTACCCCGACGATCGCGCCATCACCCACGAAGCAGTGCAAGCCGCGCTCGCCGGTGCGGAGGACGGAAAATTCCGGAAGGAAATGCGGGTGGTCTGGCCGGACGGATCGATGCACTGGATCGCTGCGCACGGCCGGGTTTACTTCACTGGCACCGAGGGTGCGCGGGAGCCTTTGCGTTTTACGGGCATTTGCATCGACATCACCGAACGCGTGCTCGCCTCCGAGCGCCTCGCAGCCGCGCTCGAAGCCGCCGAGGCCGCGAATCGCGCCAAGGACGCCTTCCTCGCCACGCTCAGCCACGAACTGCGCACGCCGCTCACCCCGGTGCTGTTCCTGGCCGCCACGCTCGAACGTTCGGCGGAAGTCACAGCGTCGCTCCGGGAAGACTTCGCCATGATCCGCCGCAACATCGAGCTCGAAGCGCGGCTCATCGACGACCTGCTCGATGTCACTCGCATCACCCGGGGCAAGCTCCAACTCGAGCGCGAAACAACCGATCTCCACGCCGTCCTCCAGCGCAGCATCGCGCTGGTCCGCCGCGACATCGACGCCCGGCACCTCCAACTTGAGATCGACCTCGCCGCCGCCCGGCACGAGACGAACGCCGATCCCGTGCGCGTGCAGCAGGTCTTTTGGAATGTCTTGAAAAACGCGGTCAAATTCACCTCCGAGGGCGGTACCATCGCGGTGCGCTCCTGGTGCAGGGAGCCCGGCTGCTGGCACCTCGCCATCTCCGACACTGGCCTCGGCATTACCCCGGAGGAGCTGCCGCGCATCTTCGACGCCTTTGCCCAGGGCGAAGAAGCTTCGTCCCATCGCTTCGGCGGACTCGGACTCGGGCTCGCCATCTCCGAACGAGTCGTGCGCGAACACGGCGGCCGGATCTGGGCCGAGAGCGTCGGCCGGGACGCAGGCTCTACCTTCCACATCGAGCTCCCGCTCGATGCCGCGCCGGACAACGTTGCCGAACCGGCACCGACCTTGCCCGCCGCGCGACCCTGCCGCCTCCTCATTGTCGAAGATCACGAGCCCACCCGTCGGATGATCGAGCGCCTGCTGGAAAAGCGCGGCTATCAAACAACCATTGCCGCGACCGCCGAGCACGCCCGGCAACTCGCCGCCGCGTCCACTTTCGATCTCATGATCTCCGACCTCGGCCTGCCCGACGGCAGCGGGCACGACCTCGCCGTCGAGTTCGGCCGCGACTACGGATTGAAAGCGATCGCGCTCAGCGGCTACGGAACGGAAGCGGATGTGATGCGCAGCAAGGCCGCCGGCTTCCTCGATCATCTCACCAAACCCGTGGACATCGAAGCGGTGCATGGCGCCATCCTCCGCGCGTTGAATCCCGCCTGACGCCACGCATTCGCTTTTGTCTTTCCTTCACCGGGGCCGACCGCCAGCTTCCCGCGTTTAATTTTGCTCCAGGGAAATGAGCCAGCGACCGAATCCACCCACGTGCCAGTCACCCATCCTTAGTCATCTCGGCGAGCTGCACGCGCAGCTCGCTAGGGTGGAGGAAGGCGCCGTCGCCACGTATATCCCCGAGCTGGCCAAGGCTGACCCGAAGTGGTTCGGCATCTGCGTGGTGACGGCCAATGGCGGCGTCTATGAAGTCGGCGATTCGCGCCAGCCCTTCACCATGCAATCGGTCTCAAAGCCGTTCGTTTACGGCCTGGCGCTCGAAGATCGCGGGCGAGTGGAGGTGCTGGAAAAAATCGGCGTCGAGCCGACCGGCGACGCCTTCAACTCCATCAGCCTCGAACCCACCACCGGCCGGCCGCGCAACCCGATGATCAACGCCGGCGCGATCGCCGCGACCGGCCTGATCGAGGGCCTGACTCCACGGGTGCAGCTCGATCGCATCATCGCGATGTTCTCGCTCTACGCCGGCCGCACGCTCACCATCGATGACGCGGTCTATCGCTCGGAAAGCGAAACCGGACACCGCAATCGCGCGATCGGCCACATGCTTCGCAACTCCAACATCCTCAGCGAGGATCCCGCGGATGTGCTGGAGCTTTATTTCAAGCAATGCTCCGTGCTGGCAAACTGCTACGACCTCGCGGTGATGGCTGCGACCCTCGCCAATCGCGGCGTGAATCCGCTCACCGGCAAGCAGGCGATCCGCGGCGAATACGTCGAGAGCGTCCTCGGCGTGATGGGCACCTGCGGCATGTACGACTACGCCGGAGAATGGCTCTACGATGTCGGCCTGCCGGCCAAGAGCGGCGTTTCCGGCGGCGTCATCGCGGTGCTGCCCGGACAGCTCGGCATCGGCGTCTTTTCCCCACGCCTCGATGACCACGGCAACAGCATCCGCGGCGTGCAAGTCTGCAACGCCCTTTCGCGCCACTGGGATCTCCATCTTTTCAATCGCCCGGGCATCGGCCGCTCATCGATCCGCGTCCGCTCCGACGCCACCCAATTCAACTCCAGCCGCGTCCACACGATCACCGAAAGCCGCGCCCTGCGCGAACACGGCAGCGCGATCCAGCTCTATCAACTCCAGGGCAACCTCGTCTTCTCCGTCGCCGAACTCGTCGTCCGCGAACTGACCGAGCGAGCCGCGGAAATCGAAAGCGTGATCCTCGATTTCAAGCGCGTGCTCACCGTCAACGAAAGCGCCTGCCGCCTGTTCGCCGGCCTGCTCACCGAGTTCGCCGACGCGGGGAAGCACGTGCTGCTCGCGCACACCGATTACGTGCCGCCATTCCGCCGCTATCTCAAATTGCGGCTCGGCGACCGGTTTGCGGAAGTTTTTCATTCCTTTGATGACGCGGATTCCGCCCTCGAGTGGTGCGAGAACCGGCTGCTCGCTCGCGTCCTCCCGACGAAGCCAGCGATCGAAATCCGCCCACGCGACTACGACCTGCTGAGCGGGCTCACCGACGACGAAGTGGCGATCGTCGCGGCTCGCTTCCGCCGGTGCGCGCATCAAGCCGGAGAAGTCATCATCAAGGAGGGAGACAATGCCGACGAGTTGTACCTCCTCGCGAGCGGCCAGGTGAGCGTGACCGCGCAGCTCGATTCCGGCCGGCGCAAGCGGCTGGCGACCTTCTCCGCCGGCATGGCCTTCGGCGAAATGGCCTTGCTCGATCGCGCCCCTCGGTCGGCGACGATCGTCGCCGATACCGCGGCGGAGTGCGACCTGCTCTCGCTCAAAGCCTTCACCGCGCTCGGCGAAACTCATCCACGGATCAAGATCCAGATCCTCGAAAACCTCGCGCGCGTCCTCTCGCGCAAGCTGCGCAAGGCGAACCGCGATCTCACCGCGCTGGAGTAACCTGCGGCGGGACGAAGTGCGCGGCCACCGCGCGGAAAGCGGCGAGTTGCGCCTGCGCGCGTAATTGAGCAGCGCGGCGCCTTGCTCCGCCGCAGTCTGCGCGAGATCGATCAGCAGGCGGGCGTCGTCGAATTGGCCGTCGTGATATTTCACCCCGCCGCGCAGCCCATCCTGCGAGAGCGTGGGAATGCGCTCCAACACTTGTTCGCGCGAAAGCACCTGCGACGGCCCAAAGCCATATCTCCCCGCGAGCAGGTCACACACCTTGAGCCCGATGCCGAAGAACGGTGCCTCCCACCACGCGTAGTTCGGCACGACGAATTCGAGATCGCGGACGAAGTGCGGCGCATTGCGCAGCAGGATGCCGCGCTCTTTCAGCGCCTCCATCACTAGCGGGATGTTTCCCTGTTGAAGATAACGCACGCCGCCATGTACCAGCTTCGTCGAGCGGCTCGAGGTGCCCTTGCCAAAATCGCTCTGCTCAAAAGTCCGACGCTGTAGCCGCGCGACGCCGCATCCACCGCGATCCCCACACCCGTCGCCCCGCCGCCGACCACGGCGATATCCCACGGCTCGCGCCGCTCGACGATGCGCTGGAGAAATGCGGCGCGGTTCACGATTTACTTTCGCAGAGCCACGAAGACACAGGGGATTCTTCCTCTCGTCGGGCCCTTGCGTCATGGCGAGAGGCCTTCCGAGCGACGCTCAACGTGTCGCCGCGCCTTTCATCGTCGAGTGCTCCTCCCAATCGCGCGCACGCCCGAGCGCTTCCTTCCATCGCGTGAGACGGTGGGCCGCGTAGTCCGCGCTCTCGCGCGGCTCAAAGATGCGCTCGACCTTCCACGCGCGCTGCACCTCGTCCCGGCTTTTCCAAAACCCGACCGCGAGCCCCGCGAGATAAGCCGCGCCGAGCGCCGTCGTCTCGATCACCTTTGGCCGCACCACCGGCACTTGGAGAATGTCGGCCTGGAATCGCATCAGCAGATCGTTCGCGCACGCGCCACCATCCACGCGCAGTTCGTTCATCGCCACGCCGGAATCCTGCTTCATCACCTCGAGCACGTCGGCAACTTGAAAGGCAATGCCCTCCAACGCCGCGCGCGCGAGATGCCCGCTCGTCGTCCCGCGCGTCAGCCCCATGATCGTGCCGCGCGCATATTGATCCCAATGCGGCGCGCCGAGCCCCGCGAACGCCGGCACGAGATAGACACCGCCGCAGTCCGGCACCGACGTCGCGAGCGCCTCGATCTCCGCTGCAGACTTGATGATCCCCAGCCCATCACGCAACCACTGCACCACCGCGCCCCCGATGAAGACGCTGCCTTCCAGCGCAAAATCTGTCTGCCCGCCGAGCTTCCATGCCACCGTGGTGAGCAGTTGCTGCCGCGAAATCTGCGGCTCGCCCCCGATGTTCATCAGCATGAAGCAGCCGGTGCCGTAGGTGTTTTTGGCCAGCCCGCGCGAAAAGCAATTTTGCCCGAAGAGCGCCGCCTGCTGGTCGCCCGCGATGCCGGCGATCTTGATCGGCGCGTCGAACAATCCCCGCGCGGTCTCCGCATACACTTCGCTCGACGAGCGCACTTCAGGCAGCACCGCGCGCGGGACGCCGAGGACGTGCAACAGCTCATCGTCCCATTCGCCGGTGCGCAGATTGACAAGCATGGTGCGCGAGGCATTCGACGCGTCCGTGAGGTGGCACGCCCCGCCGGTCAGCTTCCAAACCAGCCAGGAGTCGATCGTGCCGAAGGCGAGTTCGCCCCGCTCCGCCCGCTCGCGAGCGCCGGGGATATGGTCGAGCATCCAGCGCACTTTGCTTCCGGAAAAGTAGGCATCGATCACCAGGCCGGTGCGTTGCTGGATCAGTTCGGCGTGCCCTGCAGCTTTCAACTCGTCGCAGAAGTGCGCCGTCCGCCGGTCCTGCCACACGATCGCGTTGCCGATCGGCGCACCGGTCTTCCGATCCCACAGCACCGTCGTCTCGCGCTGATTGGTAATGCCGATCGCCGCGACATCCGCCGCTTTCAATCCAGCCTTCGCGAGCACCGCGCGCGCGGTCGCGAGCTGCGTTTTCCAAATCTCCTCGGGGTCATGCTCCACCCAACCCGCCTGCGGGTAAATCTGCGTGAACTCCTGCTGCTCCACCGCGCGGATGCGGCCGTCGTGATCGAAGAGGATGGCGCGGGAACTCGTCGTTCCCTGGTCGAGGGCGAGGATGACGGACATGCTGGATGATGGTCCAGAGCGGTCGTGCAGCGCAATCGCTTGCGCCGCGAAGCGCGATGGCCGGTGCGCCGTTTTGTGGTAAGTAGGCGGCTGCACATGTCACTGCCTTGGTTTCAAGACCGAACTCCGCTTTACCTCGCGCCTATGGCCGGGGTGACGGACACCATTTTCCGCCAGCTCGTAAAGGAGTTCGGCGCCGATGTCGTGGTCACTGAGTTCGTGTCGGCCGAAGGAATTTTCCGGAAGAACGAACGCACGCTGGAGTATCTGGATTTCTCCGATGCGGAGCGGCCGGTGGGCGTGCAGCTCTTCGGCGGCGATCCCGAGCATCTCGGCGAAGCGGCGCGGATGGTGATCGATTGGAAGCGGCCGGACTTCATCGACCTGAATTTCGGCTGCCCGGTGAGCAAGGTGGTGTCGAAAAATGGCGGTTCGTCGCTGCTGCGCGATTGCCCGCTGCTGGAGCGCGTGGCGCGCGGCGTGGTGCGCGCGGTCGCGCCGTTTCCGGTCACGGCGAAGATCCGCATCGGCTGGGATGACAACTCGATCAACGCGCTAACGACGGCGCGCATCCTCGAAGACTCCGGCATCGCGGCCATCGCGGTGCACGGGCGAACGAAGGAGCAGGGCTACAGCGGCGCCGCCAATTGGGACGTGATCGCCCAAGTGGCCGCGACGGTGCGGGTGCCGGTGATCGGCAACGGCGATCTCGCCGGCGCCACTGATGTCGAGCGCGCACTGAAGTGCGGCGTGCGCGGCGTGATGATCGGACGCGCGGCGATGTCTTCACCGTGGATTTTCCGGGAGATCAAACACTACCTCGCGACCGGCGAGCACCTCCCTTCGCTGCCGCTCGAGGCGCAATGGGCGCACATCATCCGCCACTGCCGCTGGAAAGTGGTGGCCATGAAGAGCGAACTGCACGCGATGCAGGCCATGCGCACGCGGCTGATGGCCTACTCGCGCGGCATGCCGGAGGCCAAGCGGTTGCGTGAGCGTTTCGCGCACATCGCCTCGATCGCGGAACTCGAAGGCATCGCGGCTGAAAACATCGCGCACGTTGCGCAGGCCGCGGTTGCCGCGTAATTGAAGGGACGCATGACCACCGCACCCGAAATCAAAGTCCGCATGGGCAACGAAAAGCTCGTGAAGGTGACCGACCATGCCGGCGCCAAACTCACGTCGCTGCTCACCCGACAGGGCCGCCCACAGGGTGCGCTCCGCGTGGCGGTAATCGGCGGCGGCTGCTCTGGGCTTCAATACAAGATGGACCTCGTGGACGGCCCGGCGAATCGCGACATCATGGTGGAAAGCGCAGGCGTGCGCGTTGTCATCGATCCGAAGAGCGCGCTCTTCGTCAGTGGATCTCTGCTCGACTACAGCGACGATCTGCAAAAAGGCGGCTTCAAAGTCACCAACCCGAATGCCGTCGCCCACTGCTCGTGCGGCGAGAGCTTCTCGGCCTGACGCTTCGTACGGCTAGCGCTGCTCGGACCGCGGCCGGACAAACTCCAGCGAATCCCCTTCCTTCTTCGCGAGATAGACCGGCTTTTCCACCGGCACTTCGTAAGTGCGGCTTTCTTTTTCGACGCGCACCTTCAGGACGTACTCACCGTCGATCTCCTTGGTCCCTTCGAGCCGCCGGCCGCTGAAGCTGACCTGCTGCTCTTTCTGCGGCGTGAACTGCTTGGCGACCACCACGCCGAGGAGCGTGTTGGCGCTCTCGTGCGGCTTGGACATCGTCATGACGCCGAAGGCGACGAAAACGAGCAGCACGGCGCCGACGAGCACAGCGACGATGGTGTCGCGGCGGCGCGTGTCGGGCAAAATCACTCGTGGTCCCGGCGGGTTCACTTTGCGGCTTGGGCGGCAGCGTTCATGGCGGCCTGCACTTCGATCACCGGCGACGAGTCTTCCGTCACGGCCATCTCGGCGTCGGCGCGCAGCTTCCGCTGCCAGACGTAACGCTTGAGCAAAACTTTGATCGTCGCCGTCATCGGCACGGCGAGGATGGCGCCGAGCAAGCCGCCCATGAGCAGCGACCAGACGAAGACCGAAGCCATGACCGTCATCGGATGCAGCCCCACCGATTCACCCACGATCTTCGGCGTGATGAAGAGCCCATCAATCTGCTGCACCACCACGAAGATCAGCGTGACCACGAGCGGAAACCAATACCACGGCGCGTTCACCGAGATCAGCCAACTGCCGCCTTGCACCGAGGCGATGATCACCGCGGGAATCCAGCATAGAATGATTCCCAAGTAAGGAATGATCCCCAGGAGGCAAAGCATGAGTCCGATGAGCAAACCGAAGTCCAGCCCGATGGTGACGAGCCCGATGCCAGTGATCGTGCCATTGATCAGGCTGACGAGCAGTTGCCCGCGAAAGAACGCAATCAGGTAGCCATTGATCTCGCTGATCGCCGCCACCACTTCGTCTTTGAAAGTGGAAGCCCGCAGCGGCAGATAGTCGCCCCATGAGGCCGCGATGTTCTTCGATTCGATGAGAAAGTAGTAGAGATAGATCGGCACGATCACCATCGAGACGAGGAAACCGAAAACGCCGAGGAAACCACCGACGCTATTGGTGAAGAACGTCCACGTCTTGCGGAGGACTCCCGGGAGCGTCTTGCGCAACCAGTCGCCTTTAAGGAATTCCTGGAGATCCAGCGTCGTGGCCGCATCGGTGGCGCCGGGTTTGGCGGCGGGCTCCGCGCCGGGAGTGGGGCTGGCCGCCGGTTGCGATGCGGCGGCGGGCGTGGATTTCGGAGGCGTCTCCAATTCTGCCAGCGGATTCTCGATCTTCTCGGGGATGTGCGGCAGCACGCGCACGCCATACTTCACCTCGAGCGAATGCCCCCACGTGTTGAACTGCCCAACCATCGTCGTCACCCGCTCGCGATACATCGGCACCTTTTGCACAAGGTTCGCCGTCTGCGTCCAAATCGCGGGAATAATCCACACCAGAATGCCCGCGAGCGCGAGCGTGACGATCAGGAAAACCGAGATCACCGCGCGCTGCCGCGACGTGCCCCAGCGCACGATGTGCGAGACCACGGGATCGAGCAGATAAGCCAGCACCCCTGCCACGGCAAACGGGATGAGAATGGGCTGGAGGAACCCGATGACATTCGAGATCAACCAGATCAACCCAACGGCGATCGTCCCGGTCACGACCATCGAAAGCGCGGTCAGCGCTGTCCAGATCGTCTTCTGCTGCCACGGTGTGGGAAACTCCGGGTGGTTCATCCGGCTGCTAAAGTGCGAGCGAACTGCGTCCCGCGCAAGCTTCGCGCGAGTGACCGCAAGAACGTCAGAGCGTGCTCAGGATTTCATTGAATGTCGGACTCGGGCGCAGCGCAGCGGCCGCGAGGGCGCCGTTCGGCTGGTAGTAGCCCCCGATGTCCACGCGCCGGCCCTGCACGGCCGCGAGTTCGCCCACGATCTTGGTTTCGCCCGCCGTGAGCTTCTCCGCGATGGGGGTGAAGATCGCCTTGAGTTCGGCGTCCTGCGACTGCGCCGCGAGCGCCTGCGCCCAATAGAGCGCGAGGTAAAAGTGGCTGCCTCGATTGTCGATCGTGCCCAGCTTGCGTCCCGGCGAACGATCTTCGTCGAGGAATTTTCCCGTCGCCGCGTCGAGCGTGTCGGCGAGCACTTTGGCCTTCGGGTTGTGGAAGGTTTCGCTGAGGTGTTCGAGGGAAACGGCCAGCGCGAGGAATTCCCCGAGCGAGTCCCAGCGCAGATAGTTTTCCTCCAGGAACTGCTGCACGTGCTTGGGCGCGGAGCCACCGGCGCCGGTTTCGAAGAGTCCGCCGCCGTTCATCAGCGGGACGATGGAGAGCATCTTGGCGCTGGTGCCGAGTTCGAGGATCGGGAAGAGATCGGTGAGGTAGTCGCGTAGGACGTTGCCAGTCACGGAGATGGTGTCCTTGCCTTCCTTCAATCGCTCGAGGGTGAATTCCGTGGCGGCGGCTGGCGCGAGGATGCGGATGTCCAACCCCTTCGTGTCGTGATCGGCGAGATACGTTTTCACCTTCGCGATGATCTGCGCGTCGTGCGCACGGTTTTCGTCGAGCCAGAAGATGGCGGGCGTCCCGGTGGCGCGGGCGCGGTTCACGGCGAGCTTCACCCAGTCGCGGACCGGCGCGTCCTTCGTCTGGCAGGCCCGCCAAATGTCACCGGCCTCCACGGCGTGCTCGAGGAGAACCTTGCCGCCGGCATCGACAACCCGAACGGTTCCAGCACCGGGGATTTCAAAGGTCTTATTGTGCGAACCGTATTCCTCGGCGGCCTGCGCCATGAGGCCGACGTTCGGCACACTGCCCATGGTGCGCGGGTCGAAGGCGCCGTGCTTTTTGCAAAACTCGATCGTGGTCTGATAAACGCCAGCGTAACTGCTGTCCGGGA
The DNA here is from genome assembly GCA_049690035.1 of Chthoniobacteraceae bacterium. Lineage (GTDB taxonomy): Bacteria > Verrucomicrobiota > Verrucomicrobiia > Chthoniobacterales > Chthoniobacteraceae > Chthoniobacter. Next base: position 11,298 of record JBAVML010000081.1, on the reverse strand, counting down.
TCACCGCGAGGGTGTCCTGCAGCTTGCCTTTCGCGTCCCACATCTTGCCCGAGGAACGAATCATCGCTGGCATGGAGGCATCCACGATCACATCGCTGGGGACGTGCAGGTTGGTGATGCCCTTCTCGGAGTTCACCATCGCGACTCCCGGGCGGCTGGCGTAGGCGGCGTCGATATCCGCTTCGATCTCCGCTTTTTTGGCCGGCGGCAGCGTCTGGATTTTTGCGAGCAGATCCCCGAAGCCGTTATTGAAATCCACGCCCAGCTTGTCGAACACCTCGCTGTGTTTCGCGATGAGGACTTTGAAGAAAACCTTCACCACGTGGCCAAAGATGATCGGGTCTGAGACCTTCATCATCGTTGCCTTGAGATGGACGGAAAATAGGACGCCCTGCCGTTTCGCCTCGGCCATCTGCAGCTCAAGGAAAGCGAGGAGCGCCTTCTTGCTCAGCACCGTGGCGTCAATGATCTCGCCGGCGAGCAGCGGCGTCTTTTCCTTGAGCACCGTGACCGCGCCATCCGCCGCGACGAACTCGATCTTCACCGGGCCCGCCTCCGGCACCGACACCGACTTCTCATTCGAGAAGAAATCATTCCGCCCCATCGTGGCCACGCTCGTCTGCGAGTCGGCCGACCACGCGCCCATGGAGTGCGGGTTTTTGCGCGCGTATTCCTTCACCGCCTTCGGCGCGCGGCGATCGGAATTTCCCTCGCGCAGGACGGGATTCACCGCGCTGCCCTTGATCTTGTCGTAGCGGGCGCGGACTTCCTTCTCCGCATCCGTCTTTGGCTCCGCGGGAAAGTCAGGAAGCTTGCAGCCCTTCGCCTGCAACTCCGCGATGGCCTCCTTCAACTGCGGCACCGACGCGCTGATATTGGGCAGCTTGATGATGTTCGCGTCCGGCTCCGTGGCCAGCTTGCCGAGCTCGGCGAGCGCATCGCCGACGCGCTGTTCGGGAGTCAGGCAGTCGGAGAAATTGGCGAGAATGCGCCCGGCGAGCGAGATGTCGCGCGTCTCCACCGCGATGCTGGCGTGTTTCGTGAAAGCCTGAATGATCGGGAGCAGTGAGTAAGTCGCGAGCGCAGGAGCTTCGTCAGTCTTGGTGTAAATGATGGTCGGTAGCTGGGACATAATCTTGATTAAGTTGGCTGATTCGCTGCACCCACCCGAGTGCGCGCGGAGGGAGAAAGGCGCGCGAGTCTCCAGACGGTGAGCCGGCAAAAAGCGCCGGGAGTAAAACAGACCGCGTCCGCGAGGTCGAGGAGCGTCTTGTCCGCCAGCTAGGAAACTCCGTCGCCGCGACGAACCCACGCCGGGCGCCCTCGTCGGACTAGGCGTCGAACTTAATCTCGATGTGTTCCGTCACGGGCTTGGTCGCCGGGGAAACCGGGAGTGGCTTTCCTCCGAGCACGCGATCGAGCTGCGTGCGCAGCGCTTCCATGGCGGCACGGAGTTCCGGATCCGTTGCATCGCGCGTCGGCGAGGCAGGCGAGAGCGGGCGAGAACGCTGCGCTTTCAACTGCTCCAGCTCCGCAAGGGTCCGCTCGTGCGCGGTCCGCTCCGCCGACAGCTCGGCCTCAAGCTGCTCGGCTTTCTTCTTCAGCTCTTCGTAGGTCACCTGGAGCTTCTCGAGTTTGTGCTCGAAGGCATAGCCCCGTTGAGCGTCGTTGGCCAGCGTGTGCCGCTCCTTCCGCATGGTATCCAGATCCTGCGCAAATCTTGCCAGGTCCGCCTGCGCCTTTTCCCAGATTACTTTGAAGCGCGCCAGCTCGTTGGTCTTGCCGGAGAGCTGCAGCTCCAACGCGGAGGCTAGCGACTGTGCCTGCTCAAGGTCATTGGCTAGGGCCAGATAGTCCGCTTGAACCTTCGCCACCTCGCGATTACTCGACAGCGCCCCTCCTTGAGAAATCCCGCCCGGCGCCACTCGCGCTGCGGCGGAATCTCGAACTTTGGGATTGGTAGGTTGGGGGTCTATAAACTACGAGGCTTCAAGAGCTTACTCAGCACTTCGCTGAAAAGCCAGTCGCATGCCAACGGCGCAAGCCCGGCGGGCCAAACGCGCCGCTTAGTCGTCCTTTTTCTTCTTCTTGTACTTCGCGGCGGCCGCGGCCTGCTGGTACTGATACTGGTTAATCTTCTGCTGATTCGCCCACTGCTGCTGCTTCGCCTTATACTGATACTGATTGACCTTCTGCTGGTTGGCCCACTGGTTCTGCTTCTGCTGAGCCTGATACTGCCGGATCTTTTGCTGGTTCGCGTAGGTCTGCGACTTCGCGGCGTATTTGTATTGGTTCTGCTGATACTCGTAGTTCCGCTTCGCCTGATTCTGTTGATACTTGTATTGATTGCTCGCGCCTTCGTTTCGATAGCGCTGCTGCGGCGTGATGTAGGTCGCGCCGTAGGGCAGATTTGAAACGTAGATCGGGCGCCGACCTTCGTAATACCGATAACGACCGCCCGAGTAGTAGTAGCGGCGACCGCCGTGCAAGTAATACGGGCCGTCGTAATCGTAATCCACGTCGGCCACGTATCCGTCGTCATAATCCCCCGGGTAATAGCCACCGCGGGAGACTGAGACTCCGGTGTATCCTTCCTCCATCACACAGCCGCCGAGGAAAACCGTGGCAAACGAGGCAAAGAGAAGGAGGGAGAGCTTTTTCATATGAATAACGAGAGACCTATCGTGAATTCGCGCGCTGCGGCAAGAGCGGCTGCATTCACATCCCATGGATGAGCTGATATTCGCCGGATTTTTTGATCTTGAAGACTTTCTCCTTCGCGATCCACCCGCGCTCACCGAAGTATTCGCTCAGCCCGCCCGCGATCATCCGGGAAGTCCGCGCCGCGTCATCGGTCACACCCGTGGACGCCTGCGAAATCATACTGAACGCCGCGCTGCCCGGTCCGGTGCTCGAAAGCAGACCCGGCATCGCATTGCTGCCCCCCGTCGTCGTGAACTGCATGAACGGCTTCACCCGGCTGCTCGCCAGGTCATAGACCTCCACCTCCGTTTCCATCTTCGTCCCGCCCGCGCCGAGCCCCACCAGCACGCGCATTCCGCGGCTGCCCGTATTAACCCTCGTGAGCCGTCCGGCCACCAGCCATCCCGATTTCGGCGCCGCCGCCACCGAGGCAACTTTCGTCGCCGGCGCCACGTGCTTGTCGACGTTTTGCACCGTGTAGTCCTGCAACAGCGTCGCCACCGATTGCTTGAAAGCAGGCGCCTTCGAGCCGTCCTTGTCGCCGGCGATCTTGAACGTGCCTCCCGCCGTCTCGAACGGCGCGACATACACCCGCTGAGGCTTCATCACCGTGCTACTGTGTCGATAGTCTTTCACGCTCACCGAAGAGCAAGCGGAGAACAGGACGGCAGCGAGGACGGCGGGCAGAAGCGTTTTCATAGTCGGGAGTGTCGGAGCGTGAATCGGTCACAGCACAAATGCACGCCGCGTTTTTCATGAAACGCATCACCCGCCACAGCGGACGTGTCGATTTTCCCGACCTCGCTCCCGATTATCCGCGGACCGGCTCGCTCGTTTCCGCCTTGAGCAAGTCGTCGATCGTCTCGCGGCGGGAAATCATCTCCACGCTGCCATCTCCCTCCAGCCAGAGTTGCGGCGCGCGGCCGATCGAGTTGTAGTTGGAAGACATTGCGTAGCCGTAGGCCCCGGCATCGGCGAGCGTGAGCAGGTCGCCCGCCTCGGGCCGTGGCAGCAGGCGCGGCGCGAGCAGTTCGCGGTCGTCGCGGGTGAAGATGTCGCCACTTTCACAGAGCGGGCCAGCCACGACGATTGGCTCGCGCGGGATGTTCGGGTCGTCGTTGTCGCGGCCCACCACTTCGATCTCGTGGTAACTGCCGTACATCGCCGGACGCACGAGATCGACAAAGCCCGCATCAACCATCGCGAAGGTCGCGCCGCTCCCCTTCTCGTTCGTTCGCGTGCGCTTCACATCGGTCACGCGCGCGACCAGCGTGCAGCCCGGCGCCACGTAGTAACGGCCCGGCTCGATCTCCAGCCGCAGGTCGTGTTGCGCCGCCGCGGCGAGGCGTTGGTGGCACGAGTTGAAAAGATCGCGCAGCGGCTCCACCGGGATTTGCGCGCCGTGTTCCTTGTAATTGTGCGGGATGCCGCCGCCGAGGCTCACCGCCGTGAGATCGGGAAACTTCTTCATCACCGCCACAAACTCAGACGCAAGCCGCGTGAGATTGTCCTGCAACTCGGTCCACTGCGGCCCGCTGCCGATGTGCGCGTGCAGCATCGTCACCTTCAGCCCTGCGCGCTCCGCCGCGTCCTTCGCCGCGAGCACGTCTTCAAACCAAATCCCGTGCTTCGAGCTCGGCCCGCCCGTGTCGCACGCATTCACGTGCCCGTGGCCGAAGCCCGGATTGACGCGAATCGAAATCGGCCCCGCATAACCCGCGCGCTGGAGATCGGCGACTTGCCCGGTCGAGCCGATGTTCGGCAGGATGCCGTGCTGCATCACGACCTCCATCGCATTGTCGCGGAAGACATCGCAGGTCAGCGCGATCACCGGCGGCTCGTGCCCTGGCGCGTGTCCGGCGCGGAGCGCGCGCAGCACTTCATTGCCGGAGACGGCATCGATCCAAATGCCCGCGGTTTTCATCTCCCGCAGCACCTTCGTCGCCGGACACGCCTTCATCGCGAAGCGCGCCTGCACCCCCGGCGAGTCCGACATGAACTGCACGTCGGCGATCCGCTGGCGGACGGCGGCGGCATCATAGAGCCAGAAAGGTGTGCCGACTTTCTCGGCGAGCGAACGGAGCAGAGCGGGATCGTGAGGCATGAAAAAGGAGCGTGATATTGCGGCGGCCTCACACGGCAGGCAAGCGCGCGGACTCTTTGAAGGTTGAACGTTGGCGATCGACCGTTCAAAGACTTCGCATGCGCTTCCTCCCCCTGCTCTTCGCCCTCGCCGCCACCGTCCTCGCTGCCGACGACTACGTGCTCGGCCCTGACTCCCAGCCGCAGGATGTGCCTCACGGCGAGGTGAAGAAAGCCATCTTCGACCAAAGCAAAATCTTCCCCGACACGACGCGCGAATACTCCGTCTATGTACCGAAGCAATACAACGCCGCGAAACCGGCATGTCTGATGGTGTTCTTCGACGGCGGCGGTTATGCGAAGCCGGATGGTGGCACGCGCGTGCCGGTGGTTTTCGACAATCTCATCGCGAAAAAGGAAATGCCTGTGACCGTCGCGGTCTTCGTGAATCCGGGAACGATCAAGGCAACGACGCCGGGCGCGAAGGATCGGAGCAATCGCAGCTTCGAGTACGATTCGCTCGGCGATGCGAACGCGCGCTTCGTGCTCGAGGAGTTGCTGCCGGTGGCGACGAAGGGGCTAAACATCACGAAGAATCCCGACGGCTGGGCAATCGCGGGTGCGTCGAGCGGTGGGATCGCGGCATTCACGGTGGCGTGGGAAAAGCCGGAGGCGTTTCACAAGGTCGTGAGCTGGATCGGCAGCTTCACCAATATCCGCGGCGGCTACGTTTATCCCGCGCTCATCCGCCAGACGAAGGACAAGCCCAAGCCGCTGCGCGTCTTCCTCCAGGACGGTTCGAGCGACCTCGACAATCTCCACGGCAACTGGCCGCTCTCGAATCAGGACATGGCCGCGGCGCTGAAGTTCGCGGGCTACGATTACAAGTTCGAGTTCGGCACCGGCGGACACTCGCCGAAGCACGGCGGCTCGATTTTCCCCGACACGTTGCGCTGGCTCTGGCGCGATTATCCGAAGGAGTAAACCACGCGCTCGCGGCTCATGTTCCCGACGACTCGCCGACGTTTTTTGGGTGAAGGTGCGCGCGCCGCAGCGGGCCTGATCGCGCTCCAACGCTTCGAGATTTTCGCGCGCGCCGCGTCCCCGGCCGCGCCGTGGCGGACGGGCAATGACGTGATCGACCGCAGCCGCGAGATTGGCCTCTCGCTGCTGCAGCCGACGGCGGCGCAGCTCGAGCACGCGGCGGAGTTGCACGCCAGCGCGCTCGTCTTCGATGCCTACGGCTTCGCGCCGCGCGCGGCCATCGACGCGGCGCGGGTGAATGCCGCGGTCGCCGCCGGCGCATCGTCCACCGAGCTGAATGATCTCCGCGAGGAATGCTCGATGACGCGCATGGCCACGGATGCGCGCGAGCGGAAGGAATTCTTCGACGCCTTCCAAGCCGCGGGCGTGACCTGCATTTTCCAAAATGCCGGAGAGGAGGGCAACGAACCGCTCCGGCTGCTCAAGCGCCTCGCGCGCTTCACCGCCGCCACCGACCTGCTCCGTCCCGAACTCTCGAAAGCCGTGCGTCCCGACGACATCGAAGCCGCGAAGCGCGCCGGGCAGCTCTGCCTCTACCTCACCGGCAACGGCGTGCCGTTGCCGCAGGCGTGGGAAAGCGTGCGCGACGAACTCGGTGTGATCCGCATTTTCCAGCAACTCGGCATCCGCATGATGCACCTCACCTACAATCGCCGGAACCCGATCGGCGACGGCGCGGGCGAGCCGCACGACGGCGGCCTGAGCGACTTCGGCCACGCCGTGGTCGCGGAGATGAACCGCCTCGGCGTGATCGTGGACACCGCGCACTCCGGCTGGAAGACGGCCTTCGACGCGGCGAAGGCGTCGGCAAAACCGATGGTCGCGAGCCACACCACGGCGGCCGGACTTTACTCGCACTTCCGCGGCAAACCCGACGACACGATCACCGCGATCTGCGACACCGGCGGGCTCGTGGGCATCTGCTGCATTCCGCGTTTTCTCGGGGGAAAAGGCGACCTCACCGCGTTTCTCGATCATCTCGATTACGTGGTGAAAAAGTTCGGCCCCGAGCATGTCGCGATCGGCACCGATACCTCGTACGTCTCGCGTTTTGAAAAAGAAGAGCGCGCGAAAATCCAGCGCCGCGCGGATGGTAGCGTGCCGGCCGGCGCCGGGCCGAAGTGGGATCACCTGTGGCCGAAAGACGACTTCCAAACCACGCCCGAGATGGAGCAAAGTCTCGCGTGGACGAACTGGCCGCTCTTCACCCTCGGCCTCATCCAGCGCGGCCACAGCGACGACACGATTCGCCAAATCCTCGGCGGCAATATCCTCCGCGTCGCGCGGGCCAATTTTCCCGGCTGACGGAGCCCCGCGGTTGCGCGCCGCCATCAGCGCGTCGAACCTGCGCGATGCCACGCCTTCGCATGATTCGGCAGATGATCTTTGATGGCCGGGGTAAACCGCCCCAGCCCTCCGCGCGGCCTGATCCGGCGCAATGGAGCGACGACGCGATCACGGGAAGTTGTCTCGGACATTCGACGGTGCTGCTCAATTTCCTCGGCGTGCGCGTCCTCACCGATCCGGTTTTCTCCGAGCGCGTCGGTCCGGGCATTCCGCCGCTCATTCTCGGGCCGAAGCGCTACCTGCAACCCGCGCTCACCGCGAAGGAAGTGCCCGCGCCGGATGTGATCGTGCTTAGCCACGCGCATTTCGATCACTTCGATGTCTGGAGCCTGCGGAAGTTTGCTCGCGAGACGCCGGTGGTGACCGCGCGGGCCACGGGAGACCTGCTCCGTTGTCATGGATTCAAGGACGTCCACGAACTCGACTGGGAACACTCCTTTACGCTCGAGACGCCGAGCGGTGCGATCCAATTCACCGCGCTCGAAGTCGCGCACTGGGGAGCGCGGATGGTGCATGACGAACATCGCGGTTACAACGGCTACCTCATGGAGCGCGGCGGCCACGCGGTGTGTTTTGCGGGCGACACGGCTTTCACCCATGCATTCGCAAAGCTCAATGATCCGCGCCGCCCGATCGACCTGATGCTCATGCCCATCGGCGCCTACGATCCGTGGATTCACGCGCATTGCAGTCCGGAGGAAGCGGCAACCATGGCGCGTGAAGCCGGCGCGCGCACCTTCGTCCCCATCCATCACGAGACCTTCAAACTCAGCGCCGAAGCGATGGACGAACCGGCGGCCCGCCTCCGCGCCGCCTTTGCCGACGAGCCGCACCGCGTGCTCGCGGTGCGAGTGGGCGAAACGTTCCGCGTGCCGCTGGCGGGGAATACCAAAGCCGCAGCGGCGTGAACGTTCGGAAACGCAAGTCGCCCCACCGTACCGGAAACCGGCAGGCGGGGCGACTCGTTCAGACGGGCTTCGCTCCGCTATTCCGCCGCGAGCGCGCCACCCATATCTTCCGCCTCCTCCGGTTCGCTCGCGGTGGCCGTGGCCATCTTCGCGCAGGCCACGAGCACCCCGCCAACGACAAGATAGGCGAGCGCGACCGTTGGGGTCTTGTTGATGCCGATCGCCTCGCCATGCATCAGGCCGAAGAAAGTCAGCACCCCGCCGGCAAAAGCGAACGCGCCGGCTTGCATGAACTTCCGATCGACGATGTAAACGGTGATCGCGCCGAGCACGACGCCGGCAAGGATCGAGCCGCCGCCGAGGATCGAGAGGCCGTGGTAAAACACGCCGGTTTGCGCCATCGAGGCGATCATCTCCGGCGTGATCTGGTGAATTCCGGCAACCGAGCCGAGCGAGTTGTCGATCTGCAGTTTTCCCCACGCCGCGAGCGATGGGATGATGGCCATGATGACTGCGGGCGCATGTTTGTGCGGGCTCTCCTGGAAGGCTTGCGAGCCGATGAGCATGCCGATGTAGAGGAGGATCGGCGAGATGGCCACCACCGGAATCAGGGCGGTCATCAACGAGATGATACCGAACCACGAGAGCACGATGACCATGACGCCGGTCGCTGCCGAATAGCCGATGCGGCCGCCCATCGCCTTCCATCCGGGATGGCCGATATAAACGGCGTTGATGTAGGGATTGCCGAAAAGACAGCCGATCAGGCTGATCACGCCGTCGGCGGTGAGGACGCGAGTCGTGGGATATTCGTCGCCTGCCGCGGAGGCGCTCACGACATTGTCCATCGCTTCGACAAGATCGTAGATGCCGAAGGGAATCGCGGTGACGAGGATCACGCTGAGGAGCGCCCAATTCAGCCCGCCGAAGACGAGGCCGAAGACCGGAGTCGGCGCGGAGAAGCCGAAGGTCGAGAACGATTTGCCCAGCGCTTCGGTCGTCATGCCGCCGAAATTGAAGCCGAAGAGATTCGAGCCCCAGGCGATCAGCGTGCCCGCGGCGATGGCCACCAGACCGGCGGGAATACCGCCGTATTTCACGCCGCCAAACCAGCTCACGATGATGATCGCAAAGCAGACAACGCCGACGAGCGGCGTCATGAACATTTCCAGCGCCGGCTTCATCGAGATGAAGCTGATCGAGACGCCGGCGAGCGCACCGAGCAGCGCGGCCTTGGGTGTAATCTTCCGAATAATCGGCGCGAGAAAGCCGCCGCCCATCAGCACGAAGCTCTGAATGAACACCCAGCACAAGCCCGCCTGCCATGCCTTGTACGGATCGCCCGTGGTCAGCTTCACGGGCAGCATGATGACCAGCGTGACGATAAACATATGCGGCACGCTGATGCCCGAAGGCAGCGCGCAGACGTCGGTGCGCCCCGTCTTTTTCGCCAGCTTGTAGGCCAGCCACGCGTAGTAAAACGTGGACATGCACATCATCAGTCCGGCGGCGGGGAGGATGTGCTTGAAGACCATCTCGGGCGGCATCTTCAGCACGTAAAGCAGCAGGCCGCTGAGGGTGAGCAGGTTGACGAGGATGTTGGTGCCGAATCCGAAGAAGGCATTCCAGTCTCCGGGCACCCAGATTTTTGGTTTGGCGGTGTCGTTCATGGTCGTTGGTTTTTTGGTGGTGGTGAGAAGGTCACGCGCTGAGCGCGGCGAGGATTTTTTCCGAGTCCGAGACCCAGCCGAAGATGCCGCCCTGCGCCTTGATCATCTTCAGGCCCATCTCGTGGAACTCGGGAAAGTAGCTGCCCACGCAATCCGACGGCACGAGACACTCGTAGCCGCGGTCGTTGGCCTCGCGTACGGTCGTGTTCACACAGACCTCGGTGGTGACGCCAGTGACGATCAGATGCGTGATCAGCCGGTGCTGCAAAATCGCGTGCAGGTCGGTGGACCAGAACGCGCCCTTGCCTGGCTTGTCGATGATTGGCTCGCCGCGCACGGGATAGAGTTCGGGAATGATGTCGTGCCCGTCTTCGCCGCGAACAAGGATGCGGCCCATCGGCCCACGGTCGCCGATCGTATTTTCGCTGCGGCCGCGGATGGCCTTCGTCGGCGGCAGATCGGCGAGATCCTGCCGATGGCCTTCGCGAGTGTGGATGACGAGAAGACCCGCGGCGCGCCACGCAGCGAGCAGGCGGATGTTTGGCGCGATGGTGCGGCGAAGCTGCGAGACGTCGTTGCCGAGCATTTCGCCGAAGCCGCCGGGCTCGAGAAAATCGCGCTGCATGTCGATGATCAGCAGCGCGGTGCGCGCGGGCGGAAAGTCGTATTCGTACGGCTCGGCCTCGATGGTGAGGACGGCGTTGGTGCCGTTGGTGGATGCAGTCATGGCTTGGAAAAAGGCGAAGCGTCGCGAGTGACACTCCCGCCATTAGCTCCGCGCGTGCCAGCGTTTACTCGCGACCACGCAAACGCCACCGGCTCAGTGGATTAAACATTTTTCTAGCGGCCGACGGGGCTCTTCCATGAGCGCACGAAGCTGTTGCAGATGTTGCATGGCGCGCATTCGCAACAATCGATTGCGCCGCTCTGCGCACGGTGGCGATTTCTCGCCACGCAGCAGCCGAAGTGAGGAGGCGCTATTCCGCGGGAGCGCGGAAATTTCACCGGGCCTCCTCACGTCGGCAGCTACGGCGGCGGGCACTGGCACCGCCCGTGCTGAGGTGCGCGCGCGTGTCCGTCTCCACTATCACCGCGCGCCGTGCTCCGGCGCTCGTTGCGATCATCATCGGGAGTGCGCTCTCGCTCTTTCTCGCCGGATTTCTGCGCGAGGTGGAAAAGCGCGAGTTGCGAGAGAGCGTGCGGCAGGTGGCCAAGGATCGCGTGGAAGTGCTGCGCGGGCAGGTGCTCCGCTCGATGGAAGTGTTGCACGCCATCGCCTCGTTTTATGCCGCGCGCGGCGAGGTCAGCCGCGGCGAGTTTCGCGCCTTCGTCGCCGATGCGCTGCGCCGACAGCCCGAGTTGCAGGCGCTCGCGTGGGATCCACGCGTCCCCGGCGCCGATCGGGCCGCCTGGGAGCAGCGGGCACACGACGACGGCTTTCCCGCCTTTCATTTCACCGAGCATCAGGCGGACGGCACGATCGTTTCCGCGCATCCGCGCGACGAATACTTCCCCGTCTATTTTCTTGAAACACTGCAGCGCAA
>JBAVML010000080.1:0-5894 GCA_049690035.1 Chthoniobacteraceae bacterium | reverse complement strand
AAGCTATTCGGCGGCGACCCGATGGCAATGACTTTTTCGCCCGGTCAGGACCTGCCGGATCCTGACCAGACTGGGACGTAATTGAACCACTGGTGTGGATGGGTGCGCACGATCGCTTCGAAGATGGTGGCGATGCGCTGCGTATTTTCTTCGAGGACGCTGCGCGGATCGCGGTGCTCGAGTAGGGCGATCGGCGGGTCGGCGAAGGAGACGTAGCGCCCGTTCGGCTTCTGCAGGACGAAGGCGGGAAGCACTCGCGCTCCCGTGTGGTGGGCGAGGAGTGCGGGCGCGGTGGAGAATTCCGTCCTTTCCCCGAAAAACTGGACGGGGGCGCCGGTGCCTGCGTAGGGCCGATCGACGAGCATGGCGACGATCTCATTGCGGCGGAGGGTCTGGATCAGTTCGACAAAGGAAAACGGGTGTCCGGGGCCGACGGCGATGGTGCGGATGCCGAGGTGCGCGCGGCAGGCGTCGCGCCAGCGGGTGAGCGAGGTCGAAGGTTCCTCGAGCGTGACGACGGTGAGCGGCCAGCCGTGCCGGGCGAGGGTGACGCCACCGAGTTCCCAGTGCCCGAGGTGCGCCGTGACGACGATCGTCCCGCGGCCGTGGGAGCGTGCCGCTTCGAGGTGTTCGAGGCCACGCCATTCCTCGAGCAGGCGGTCGGCTCGTGAGGAGGCATTCATGCCCGCGCAGAGAAAGTAATCCGCCATCATGCGGCCGAAGTTCGTCACATTTTCACGGCAAAGGGCGTTGAGTTGCGGGCCGTTTAGGCGAGTGACAAGTCGCAGATTCTCCTCCAGGGCCGAGCGGACGGACGCCCGCCGATCGTAGCTGGCCAGTGCGATGCGGGCGGCGAGCCACTGGCATACGGCGCGGGGCATTACCTGGGCGAAGGTGTAGGCCGCCTTGAATCCCGCCAAGGTGTAGAGCGAACTGCGGGGAGAGGAGCCGTCGTCCGGCCCGACCATCGCAGCACCGTGGGGGGGCAGATCCACGTGGGTCGGCAGAGCTAACTGACGCACGTCTCGGCGACCGCCGGTGAAGATGCCGGCGCGCGAGGGGGCATGCCGGCGAGCGTGAGGCGCGGACACAGCGGCGCGAAGCGCTGGAGGAAGACCACGAGATAAAAAACCTGCATCCGCCACCAGATGGCAAAGCTTCCCGCGATGTTTCCCGCGAGGACCGCGTTGATCGCGCCCGGCAGATCGAAACGCGTCGTCGGGGAGGTGATTACTTCGATGAAGTGGTGGGAATACCACGATTGGACGAACCGCAGGTACAGATTCATCACGCGGCCAAGAGCCTTTTCATAGTCGCGGAATCGTCGGGCTCGTTTTTCCGGATGGGTCAGAGCTTCATCAATCGCATCTGCAGCCTTTTCGCCCGACGCGACGGCGAGAAAGACGCCCGTGCTAAAAACCGGATCGATGAAGCCCGCGGCATCACCCGCCAGCAGCCAGCGTTCACCCGCGAACGCGGAGTTGCGGTACGAGTAGTCGCCGGTGGAATGAACCGGCGTGACACGCTCCGCGGCGCCCATACGTGCCATGATCGTAGGCTCGGCGGCGATCGCGTGCTCGAGTGCTTCCGCGGGCGTTTGGCGCAGCGCCTTGAAGTCCGCGGTGTCCATGACGAGGCCGATGCTCATCCGCGTCTCGCCGAGCGGGATCATCCAGAACCAGCGGTCGCGCCCGCGCACCATCCGCGTCAGCGATCCATCGATGCCGGGCTCGCGGGTCACGCCTTCCCAGTGGGCGAAGACGGAGAATTTGTTCAGCGTTGGATAGCGTTCCTTGAGTTTGAAATGCGTGCCGACCACCGTATTGCGCCCGCTGGCGTCGATCACATAGCGGGCGCGAACTTCCGCCTCGGACTCACCGTTGATGGTGAGCGTCGCGCCGTCGCTGTCGAAGGTGATCTTCTCGACCGTTGTCGATTCATGAACCTCGGCGCCGCAGGTGCGCGCGTGGTCGAGCAGCAATTGATCGAACGTGGCGCGCTCCACCTGGTAGGACTCGGTGTGAGCGAGACGAAAGCCGTTTTTGAAATGAAAGCGCACCTCGCGCGAGCCGCAGCTCGTGACCAACTCGGCGCCGTGCTTGTGGAGAAAAGTGCGGTCCATCGTCTCGCGCAGTCCGAGCCGCTCAAACGTGGGCATGGAGTAGGGGAGCAGCGATTCGCCGATGTGGAAGCGGGGGAAGCTTTCGCGCTCGAGCACGATCACGCGCCGACCCGCGCGCCCCAGCAGTGCGGCGGCGGTACTGCCCGCCGGGCCACCGCCGATGATCGCTACGTCGTAGAGTTCATGCATGAATGGTGGCGACGATAACGGCGTTGCGGAAAAAGGGAAGGGCGGTGCGGCGTGGTTGCTCTGCCGTTGAGTTCCGGCGCCAACGGTGAATATGCTCCCGGCCTTTCATGCCCGAAACGCGCCGCCAATGGTGGATCCGCAAGCTCCTGCTCGGCGCCAACCTCGCCGCGCCGGTCGCGCTGCTCGCGACGCGTTTTCAGCAGCCGCTCGTCATCGCCGCCGCGATCGCGGCCCACGCTGCATTTGCCTACGCGATCGTGTGCCCGCAATGCGCCTGGTTTGGCCAGGTGGTCACGCGATTCATTCCTCGCGGCAGGCAGGTCTGGCTCACGATCGATGACGGTCCCGCGGGCGCCGAGAGCGAGATGCTGGTGGAGGAAATGCAACGGCGCGGCGTTCGCGCCACGTTCTTCGTCAAGGGCTGCAACCTCCTCGCGCACGGCGCCAGCGCCCGGCGCATCCTCGCCGCCGGGCACACCCTGGCCAATCACACCCAGACCCATCCCGCTGCACTGTTCTGGTGGCTCCGGCCCTCGCGCCTCCGCCGGGAGATCGACGCCTGCAATGACTCACTGCGCTCCGCGGGCGTCGAAGTCACGCGCTGGTTTCGTGCGCCCGTCGGCCTGAAGCACGCGCGTCTTCATCCCGCGCTGCGCGCGAGAACGATGCGGCTCATCGCCTGGACCGTGCGGGGCCGCGATGGCGTGGCCTGCGAGCCCGCGCGCATCGCCCGGCGGGTTGGTGAGCGCGCGCGGCCGGGAGCGATCATCCTGCTCCACGAAGGCCGGCCGCGCAGCAACGAAGCCATTCTCCGCGTGATCGACGAACTCCAGCAGCGCGGCTTTTCTTTCGTGATTCCCGAGGATGAGCAGCTCGTGTGACTTTCGCGCCGACGCATGATCTACTGGCTCGCCCGCACCTTCATTCGCGCCGTATTTCGCTGCACCTTGCGGGTCGGCGCGCGCGGGCTCGGCGGCGCGAGCCGAAGCGGTGGCTACGTGCTGGCGTGCAGCCATGTCAGCCATCTCGACCCATTCTGTCTCAGCGCCCTTCTTCCGCGAAAGATCGGCTGGATGGCCCGCATCGAATTTTACCGCCATCCGATCGCCGCGCGCCTGATGCGTGGCGTGCATGCGTTCCCCGTGAACCGACAGGGCGTTCCGGTCAGCGCGATTCGTGAAGCGCTCGAACGACTGGAACGCGGCGAAGTCGTCGGTGTCTTCCCAGAAGGTGAGATCAAGACCGGCCCCGACTCGGTGCTTCGCGGCGGGCGGATCAAGCGAGGCGTCTGTCTGCTCGCGCAGCGGAGTGGCCGGCCCGTGCTGCCGTGCCTGATCCTCGGGACGGAGAAGCTAAATGCCATCGAGCCGTGGCTGCCGTTTCTCCGCGGGCGGCTCTGGGTTGTGTGTGGCGAACCCATCGAGCCGGTGGTGAATCCGCACCGTCGAGCCGCGCGCGCGGAACTGGCTGAACGCATTGAGGGTGCCCTGCGCCGGCTCTTCATCGAGGCGCGGCGGGACTTCCCTCTCGACGACTCCGTTCTTCCGTGAGCGAGGCTTTTTATAAGACCATCCGCCTCGTCGGTGGCGCCGTTTTCCGCGTGGCGTCGCGCCCGGTTGTTCTGCATCCCGAACGTGCCGCGCTCCCCGGCGCCTTTCTGCTCGCGGCCAATCACGAGAGCCCCTTCGACGCCGCCTTGCTCATCGCCGCCGCCCCGCGCGTCATCTATTGGCTGAGCATCGTGGAATTGTTCCGTCATCCGTTCACCCGCTGGTTTCTCAGCTCCATGCTCGCCGCGCCGCTCGACCGCAGCCGCGTGGACACCAACACCGTGCGCATCATTACCCGCCATCTCCGCGCCGAGCGCGTCGTCGGGTTATTCCCGGAAGGCGGCGTGCGCACCAGCGCCGAATCCGTTCTCTCCGGCGGGTCGATCAAAGACGGCGTCGCCCGCCTCGCCGAAGTTGCCCGCGTGCCGGTGCTCCCGTGCGTTGTCCTTGGGGGGCGGAAATTTTATCGATGGACGAACTGGCTTCCACTCTTTCGTACGCGTTGGGCGGTTGCCTTTGGAGAACCCATCTATCTTCGACGAGGTGGTGATCCCGAGGCGGCTCGGGGTGAGTTCACCCGCGCCATAGAAATCGCCCTGCGCCGCCTTCATGATGAAATCCAAACGCATGTCTAGTCGCGTCGCCGTTTGCCTCAACTCCTCGTTCCTCGGTTTCTACGCTCACTCCGGCTTTATGCAGGGTTTGGAAGAATTGGGATTACGACCCGCTGCCGTCAGCGGAGCCTCCGCCGGAGCGCTCGTCGCCGGATTCCTTGCCGCCGGCAAATCCGCCCGCGAGACCGCCGCCCTCCTGCTCGAGCCCGACCTGCGCGCGACTCTCCTCGACTGGGGGGTTCCCTGGCGCGCGCTCGGCACGATGGCCAATCGCCCCGGCTTCACTGGAGCAGTGAGCACCGACGGCGCCCTGCGCTTGCTCCGCATGCACCTCGGCGACCGCCGTATCGAGGACTGCACCGCCCCGCGTCTCGCTCTCTCAGTCACCAATCTCACCGCCGCGCGTACCGAGATCATGACGTCCGGGCCGCTTGCGGACTTCATCCTCGCCAGCGGCGCTTTCCCCGGCCTTTTTGCCGCCCGCGAGGTCGAGGGCGCCCAATACTGGGACGGCGGCATCGCCAACCCGCTCCCGTTCGATCCGTGGCTCACCGACCCGGAGATCGACACCATCATTGTTCATACCGTCGTCAACCCAATGGAACTCGCCGCCCGCAACTCCACCCGCCGCCTCAGCGTCGCCAGCGCTTTCAATCTTTCCCACCAGATCATCTGCGATGAATTCCTACGCTGGAAAACCGAAGGCGCCCGGCTCGCAGGCAAGCGCCTGATCTTCCTTCGTACCGAAGCCCCTCGCCCCGGCCTGCTGACCGCCCGCCGACTTGCCCCCCAGTGTGTTGCCGCCGGCCTCGCCACCGCGCGGGCACACTGCGGTTTGCTCGATTCGGTGGGTCGTTGAGCATGTTGACGTAGGCACCGGGTGCCGGTAGAGCGAATTCAACCAAGTGCCTCGCTCGCACCACGGGATACGATCTGGCCGACGGGAGCGACCTCTAGCTGTGATAGTGGATGAAGGGAATTCCATCTAAAACTTGCTCCGCGCGATTAGGTTAACTTATTTGCTGCAAGATCGCACCGGCAAAACCTTGCCACGCCTTGATTTACTAAAATAATGAGAAGAATGATTGACATCGAACCCACCGTTTCTTAAGAACTGCGACGAACTGAATTTGCGATTTGAATTTTTGGTTATTTAAAGCGGCCCTACTTTGCATCCACATTACCCAATGAAGACTCTCCTGAGATCGTCGCTCGCCAGCGTTTCAAGCATGATTGCTTTCGGGTTGCTGGCCAGCTTCTCGCCGGTGGCCTACGGCTTGGTATGGGATGGGGGCACTGCCACGTGGAATAATGCCCTGATGAACTGGGATGCAGGAACCCAAAAGTGGACCGATAACCAGACTGCAGTTTTCAATAAAGCGATTGGCGGCACTGTCACGATCGGTGACTATTTGAAGA
>JBAVML010000079.1:0-33141 GCA_049690035.1 Chthoniobacteraceae bacterium | reverse complement strand
GCGGTGGCCAATCCACGAGTCGCCGGCCGCGCTGGGGAGTCGAGCCGCCACAGCCCGGGCGGCTCGGCGCGATGATGCGGATGCCGAGCGCGCGCGCCGCTTCATCCAGCAGACGCCCCTGCGCCGCGCCGCTCGGCCAGCCGTGGAAAAAGAAAACCGGCTCGCCCGTGGGCGTTCCGTATTCCTCGACGGCGAGCGACGGACCCGATGGGAGCGGAATGACCCGCGAAGCTTCGGCAGAGGTAGGCACGCGGGATAGCTAGCAGCCTTCATCGCGAGTGTCATCGCTGACCGCTCGAATCCGCGCACCCGCTTGCGCCCGCGCGATTTCTTCTGACACTGCACGCCCTCATGTCCGCACTCGAAATCATCGGCCTTACGCTCGCTGCTGCTGCAGCGGGTTTGATCAATGCCGTCGCGGGCGGCGGCACGATCATTACGTTTCCCGTGCTGCTTTTCTACGGCACGCCGCCCGTGATCGCGAACGCCACGAGCACGCTCGCACTCGTCATCGGGACCGCCGGATCGATCTTCGGCTTTCGCGGACAAATCGCCGCGGTGCGGCCGTGGCTCGGGCGGTTCGTGCCGGTGAGCCTGGTCGGCGGATTGGTCGGCAGCGTCCTGCTCACGCGGACGAGCAACGAAAGGTTCGCGCAACTCGTGCCGTTTTTGATCCTCTTCGCGACGATTCTTTTCTTCGCCCAAGGCGCCTTCCGCCGCCTGTCCGTCGCGGAGGCAAACAAAGCGAGCCAGCACGCCCGGCACGTTATCATCGCGGTCGCCTTTCAATTCGCGGTGGCAATCTACGGCGGCTACTTCGGCGCGGGCATCGGCATCCTCATGCTCGCCTCGCTCGGCTTCCTCGGCCTTACCGATATTCACGAAATGAACGCCCTGAAAAACGTGCTCGGGTCGTTGATCAACGTCGTCGCTGCGAGCTGGTTTGTGCTGAGCGGGTTGATCGATTGGCCGAAGGCCGGCGTGATGACCGTCGGCGCGCTCGCGGGCTACTACCTCGGCGCGCACTTTTCACAGCGCATCCCGCGCGAATCGGTTCGCGGTTTGATCACTGGCATCGGGCTGGTGATCTCGATCATTACGTTTTGGAAACAGTTTGCCTGACCACTTTTCGCCGCCACGATCCGCGTTTAGACTACGTCTCGTCTATTCTCCCACACCATGCCCATCTACGAGTTCTACTGCCCCGATAATCACCGGATCTATTCCTTCTTCGCCCGCAGCCTCGCCTACTCCGATCGCAGTCCCCGCTGCCCCGATGGAGGCAAGCTGCGGATGGAACGAATGATCTCCAAGTTTGCCATCACCGGTCGCGCCAAGGAGAAGCCCGACATGCCGGGCGGCGACGACCTCGACGACCCGCGGATGGAGGCCATGATGTCCGAGATGGAGCGCGAATTCGGCGGCGTGGACACCGAGAATCCCGACCCGAAATTGCTCGCCCGCATGATTCGCAAAATGACCGCGATGAGCGGCGAGAAGATACCAGGTGAAGCCGACGAGATGATCCGCCGCATGGAGCTCGGCGAAGACCCGGAGAAACTCGAGGAGGAATTTGGCGAAGTAATGGAAAACTTCGACCCGATGGGCGGCGCTGGCGGCGAGTCCGCCGAGGGAGCGAAGCTCAAAGCGCGGCTGCGTGCGCTGCGGCAACCCCGGCGCGATCCCACGCTCTACGAGATGAGCGAGTACGTCGAAGCTGAAGCGCCGTCGGCGAAAGGCGCCCGCAAGCGTGCGGCAAAGAATTGAACACCGACCCATCGGGCGATTGCCGAGCCATGCTTAAGGGCATCGTCCGATAGCCAGCCATTCGGCAAAGGCCGATGATCGGCGTTGGAGGATGGGAAGTGTTAAAGGCGGCGCCCATCTCGGGGGGGATGAGGCGCCGCCACTTTTATTGGCAGCGGAGCTGTCGGTCGATCGAGCACGAACCGCGGCCATTGTTTACGGACGGTGGCGCACTGCTACCATCTCTGGCGATGCCCGACATCATTCTCGCCACGCTCAACGCGCGCTACATTCACACCGCGTTCGGCCTACGCTATCTGCTCGCGAATATGGGCGACCTTCAGCCGCGCGCCGCGCTGCTCGAGTTCGACATCAACCAGCGCCCGCTCGACATCGTCGAGGCCATCCTCGCCGCCGAGCCGCGCATCGTCGGGCTCGGGGTATATATTTGGAATGCCACCGCGACCACCGAAGTCGTGGCGCTGCTGAAGCGGCTGCGGCCCGAACTCATCGTCATCCTCGGCGGTCCGGAAGTGAGCTACGAGACGGACGAGCAGGAGATTGTCGCGCTCGCCGACTATGTCATCACTGGCGAGGCGGATTTGAAATTCGCCGAAGTCTGCCGCGCGCTGCTCGAAGTCGGAAGTGGGAAGTGCGAAGTCGAAACGGACGCGGTGCCCCAAACTTCCGACAGCCGACTTCCGACTTCAGCGCTCCCCAAAATCATCCCAGCCGAGCTGCCCACTTTTGATCGGCTCGCGCTGCCTTACGAGCTCTACACCGAACAGGACCTCGCCCACCGCGTCCTTTACGTCGAAGCCTCGCGCGGCTGCCCGTTCACGTGCGAGTTCTGCCTCAGCTCGCTCGACATCCCCGTGCGCGCCACGCCGCTCGAGCCCTTCCTCGCCGCGATGGAACGCCTGCTCGCGCGCGGAGCCACGCAGTTCAAGTTCGTCGATCGCACCTTCAACCTGCACCTGCCGACCAGCCGCGCGATCTTGCAATTCTTCCTCGACCGCTGGCGCGACGGGCTTTTCGTCCACTTCGAGATGGTCCCCGATCGCCTGCCCGACGCGCTGCGCGAAATCATCGCGAAATTTCCGCCCGGCGCGCTCCAGTTTGAAGTCGGCATCCAAACCTTCGACGACGCCACCTCGAAGAACATCAGCCGCCGGCAAAACCTCGAACGTCTCGAAGACAACCTGCGCTACCTGCGCGACTCCACCGGCGTCCACGTCCACGCCGATCTCATCGTCGGCCTGCCCGGCGAAGACATGGAAAGCTTCGGCCGCGGCTTCGATCGACTCGTTGCGCTGCGCCCGCAGGAGATCCAGGTCGGCATCCTCAAGCGCCTCCGCGGCACGCCCATCATCCGCCACGACGCCGAGTGGGGGATGATCTACAGCCCGCAGCCGCCCTACGAAATCCTCCGCACCCGGCTCATCGACTTCCCGCAGATGCAGCGCCTGCGCGCCTTCGCCCGCTTTTGGGATCTCGTGGGAAATAGCGGCCACTTCCGCGAAACCCTGCCGCTCCTCTGGGACGCCGGCGCCTCGCCATTCGCGCGCTTCCTCGCCTTCACCGACTGGCTTTACCCCACGCTTGGCCGCCGCCACGGCATCGCCCTCGCCACCCTCGCCGAGCATCTCTTCCGCTACCTCCTCGACCACCGCCACCTCGACAAAGAGCGCGTCATCACCGCCCTCACCGCCGACTGGACCCGCCCCGGTCGCCGCGAAACGCTTCCCTTTCTCCCGAATGCGACGGTGCCCTCACGCGCCTCCACTCGCGCCACCGCGCCGCGCCGCCAATCGCGTCATCTGCCCTTAGCGCCGCTTCCCCCGTAGCGAAACAACACAAATTCAGGAAACCAGTCGTCGCCCAAGCGGTCTGGTGACAGATTGCGCGAGGCGGAAGATCTTACCCGATGCGCCCGTAGAGCACGGCGATCTGCTGCTGGAGTTGGAGGCTGCGCTGATTCCAGCGGTTCACCGAACTCCGGTTGAGGAAGTTTTCGTCAGCAGCGGCGTGCTGCTGGAGCTCCTGATTGCGCTTCCGTTCCCGGCGCGCCTGTTCCTTCACGTCCTGATAGCGCGCCAAAGGACCGCCGACGGTGCCTTCCGAGAAGTTGTCCTTTCGCCGGCGGCCGAGGTCGCCGGAGACCTGGATGCTGGTGTTCGTGGACATCTGGGCGAGGGACTGCTGGCGCTCATTGAGCGCGGCGATGATCGCGTCGCAGGTCGCCACGGCAGCGCCGAGACTGGCTGCTTCCGGGCTCTGGGCCGCGGCCTGACGAGTCGCGTAGGAGGTCTTCATGACGGTGAGCTTTCCGGTGGCTTGGGCGAGAAAGGGATTTGATTTTTTCCCCTTGGGGCGATCCAGCGAGAGCAGTTCGGGGAGGCGAGTGATGTAAGGGGTCAACTGCGCTTTAGGAGAGCCGGCAGCGCCCGGTCCGCCCTTCTTGCCGCCGGGATTGCCTGCGGCAGCGGCCTGTTTTCCTTTGCCGCCTCCCTTGGCGGCCAAAGCGTTGGTTGGCCAAAGGCAGGCGAGCGGGGCGATGACACAGATGGTGAGGAAGACGCGGGTGTTCATGGTGGGAGACAAAGTCGGTCGTTTACCCAGCCGGATCGCAGTGCTCAACAACAACCCGCTCGCTGCGGCTGCCAATCACGCGCGGACCACTTTTCCGCCAGCGCCCGGTATCGGTCCTGCTAAGGCCAAGGCGAATCTCCATGCCGACACCACTGGCTCCCAACCCCACTCCGTTGAGCACCCGATGGAAAGCGACGTTCGTCGGCTTGCTCGTCCTGGCGGCCACCATCGTCTGCTCCGCGGTGCTCCATTCGCGCGCCATGAATGCGCTGCGCCACGAAGTGGAGGACAAACTGCTGCGCATTGCCCTGGCCATCGCCGCGGAGGTGGACGGTGACCTTCACCAGACTTTCACCGACCCCAGGCAGGAAACTTCTCCGGAATACGCGCGCGCCCTCCAGCCACTCGATCGCGCGCTCAGTTGGAAGGAGAAAGGTCAGCTCAAGCGCAACGACTATCGCTATATCTACACCTGCACTCTCGTGAACGATCAGGTGCATTTCATTCTGGACCCGACGCCCTCGCACATCGGCAGCGATGGAATCGACGAAAAGTCGCACATCATGCAGCCCTATCCGGAGGCGAGCGAAAAACTCCGCGTCGCCCTGCGGACCGGTGCCGCGCAGGCCGATAACGAACCTTACCGGGACCAATGGGGTACCTTCGTCAGCGGCTATGCGCCATTCTTCGATTCCGCGGGAAAGCTCGCCGGTGCGGTCGGTGTGGATTGGTATGCGGAAACCTACGCCGAGCGTCTGGCCGGCATTCGGCGCGCCTGGTATCTGCAGATCGTGCTCTGCCTGGTCGCCGGGTTTATCTCCGGAGTCGGGACGGGTGCCGCGATGGTCCGGCACGAACGCGTGGAAGCCGCGCGGCGGCACGCGATCGATGAAGAGCGCCGCAATCGCGAGCGCTGGCGGATCATGGTCGAGACACTGCCCAAGCCAGCCGCGCATCTGCAGGACGGCGAACTCTGGGTGAATGAGCCGTTGATTCGGACGATGGGCTGGTCGCGCGAACAACTGGCCTCGCCCGCGGAGTGGTTCGAGCGTCTTTTCCAGGAACGCGCGGCGGAAGAGAAGGCCGCGCATGAAGCGGCGCGCGCCGCCGGGTTTCACCAATCCCGCGAGCTGCGCGCGAGCACGTATTTCGGGCAGGAGCGCTGGCTGGAATTCACCGGACACGGCTACGGTTCGGGCGAGGTCTGGCTGCTCGAAGACATCACCGAAAAAAAGGAGCACCAGCAGCGACTCATCGAAGCCCGCGAGCAGGCCGAGTCAGCTTCGCGCGCCAAGGACGCCTTCCTCGCCACGGTCAGCCACGAGATTCGCACTCCGATGAACGGCGTCATCGGCATGACAAACATGCTGCTCGAATCGCGGCTCGATCCGAGGCAGCGCGAACTCGCCGAAACGGTGAGCAACTGCGCCGAGGCGCTCGTCGTGGTCATCAATGACATCCTCGACTATTCGAAGATCGAGTCCGGCGGGATGGAACTCGAAAGCGAGCCGTTCGATCTCCGCGCCTGTGTTGAAGATTGCCTGCACCTTTTCAGCGGCATCGCGGCCAGCAAGGGCGTGCAATTCCTCTACGAGATGCCGCCCGATTGTCCGGCGATGATTCGCGGTGATTCGACCCGCTTCCGCCAGATCCTCTGCAACCTCATCGGCAACGCCGTAAAATTCACCGAGCGCGGCGAGGTGTCCGTGCATCTCAAAGCTGTCGCGCCCGATGCGCTCGCCGTCGGCGGAAGCTTCGCTCTCGGCATCGAAGTACGGGACACAGGCATCGGCATCCCGGCCGATCGCATGGACCGGCTCTTCCGCCGCTTCAGCCAGGTCGATTCCTCGATGGCCCGCAAGTATGGAGGCACCGGTCTCGGGCTTGCCATCTCACGCCGCCTCGCCGAACTCATGGGCGGGAAGCTCGAAGCCTTCAGCGAACTCGGCAAAGGCTCCACTTTCACCCTGACCCTCGCCACCCAAGCGGAAGCTGCGCCTGCTTCATCGTTGCTCTCGGTCCATTCGAACTTCAGCGGAGTTCGTGTCTTGCTGGTCGAAAGCCATGGTCCCACCGCGCAATTCATCGAAGGCTATCTGCGGCAGTGGGGAATCGAGTGTTCCGCCGTGCCCGACGCCGAACAGGCCCTGCGGCAGTTGCGCGACTTCGGCCCCTTTCGGCTCCTCATCACCGCGTTGCAGCTCCCCGGCGCCGATGGCCTCGATCTTTGCCGTCAGGCCGCCGTACAGACCCGCTCCGTGCCGAAGTGCCTTCTGCTTTCCACGCTCCTGCGGGAAGACATCATCGCCACCGCCCGCGAAATCGGGATCGCGCACGTCCTGCTCAAGCCGCTGCGCCCCGCGAAACTGCTGCAGGAAATCGAAGCTGCACTCAGAGCCGAAGTATCTCCGGCACTGCCACCCGCCGAAGCCGCGAGCCTCGCCGCCGAACTCCCGCTCCGCATTCTGGTGGTCGAAGACAACCCGGTGAACCAGCTTGTCGCCCGCCATTCATTCACAAGGCTCGGCTACCCCATCACGCTCGCTGCCGATGGCGAAGAGGCCGTCGCGGCAGCGCAGGCCGCCGAGTACGATGTCATCTTCATGGACCTGCAAATGCCGAAAATGAACGGCTTCGAGGCCACCGAACGCATTCGCGCGCTGCCCTCGACGGGCTTGCGTCCGTGGATTGTCGCGCTCACTGCCGGGGCGCTCGAGACCGATCAGGAACGCTGCCTCCTGCACGGCATGGACGATTACATCTCGAAGCCGCTCCGCCTCGGAGACATCGAGCGCGCTTTGCGGGCAGCTGTGCCAGGAGAGGCAGCGCAGGTCGCGTGAAATCTGTCTCGACGGTGGGCGGAATCTAACCGCCCGCCAGTTCGCACGGACATCTGGGATTTCCACGAGAAAGAACCGCGCACGTCTGCACGGCGATGTCGCGGCGTAGTTGCTATCTGTCTGCTTTCTTCAACTCCGCGAGCATTTCTAACAAGTTGTTAGTTAGAATCACGGACGCATCTTCCTGCACGACATTGGTGCCGAGCCAGGTCTCGTAGCCGCCGAGCTTGTGCTGATCGGGCGTGGGCAGGTAGCCGTGACGGCCATTGGCGAGGCCGATGACCATGGTCTGCGGAAAGGGGCTGCGCTTCTTCATGTCGAGTCCCGTCTCGACGAAGGTCTCGAAGGGGAAGCCGACCACCGCGAGGTCGCCAATGCGGATGGCCTGGACGATCACGGTGAGCGTGTCCTCGGCGCGCTCGGCGGCGGCGATGGTGTTGCGTGCGTAGTTTTGCGCGAGGCGCGGCAGCTGTTCGATGGCCTCCTTGTCTTTCACCGCGAGCATGACTTTCGCCTCGGCGACCTGCTCGGCGGTGGGGCGGCGATAACGCAGCGTGACTTGGCGCTGGAGCATGCCGAGGCGGACGTCGCTGCGATGCTTTTCGATCTTGTGCTGCGCGCGCCAGGCTGTGTCGGCGGCTTTGGCGGCGACGAGGCGGATTTGCTCGAAGGGTTCGCGCGGCGGGCGGATGACGCCGAAGGGGATGTTGTTGATGTCGCCGGAGGTGCCATTCGACATCATCGCGACCATGCGCCCGTCGCCAGGCAGCCGCGACGGCATGAGGCGTGCGAATTCGCCGAAGTAATCCGCGGAGATCTGCGCGGGTGGCAGGCCGCCGACGTAGTGCAGCGAGTAGTTGGCGAAGAGCGCGATCTGCTTGCGCTTCGGATCCTGCACGGAGATGACGGTGATGTCCGGATCGGTGGGACCGGCGGGGCGGTCGAGCACGTCGGGGCTCGTGCCGGGGTTCATCTTTACGGTGTCGAGTTTGCCGTAGGGATTGAGCGGCATCTTGCCGGGCTTGAGATACCAGCGGCGGTTGAAGACCTCATCGGGCAGCGGGTCCGCCGCGGCGCCGACGGCGGCGGGGCGCAGCTCGGCGTGCGCGCGGATGATGGCGTCGGCCAGCCCTTCGACGAAGACCTTGTGATACGCGACGACGGGCGCAGGCAATCCCTCGCGGTTGCTCAACGGCGCGGCGCTGTGGCTGTGCGTCGAGCTGACGAGCATCCGGTCTTTCGGGATGCCGGTTTTTTGCGACGCGATCTCCTTGGCTTCATCGAGGATGTCGGGGCCGGCGCCGAGATTGTCCACCACGGCCATGACGATCGTGGTGGTGCCATCGTCGAGCACGAGGGCGCGGGCGTGGAGTGGGTCGTGCGCGCTGGTGGCGGGATTCGGCGTGAAGCCGCCGGGCATGTTGAGCGGGAATTCCTTTGGCGTGATGTCCGTGGCGGCGGCGCCGGCGCGGAGCGTGGGCTTGTCGGCGGCGGGGAGTGCCGTGGAAAGGGAGAGGACGCTGAAGGTGAGGAGGAGTTGACGGGTCATGGGGGAATCGAGTGTGCCTTGTTTCCATCCCGCAGGAGCGTGCCGGCTTAGCCTAAGTTCGCGGCGTGGTTTTCTATGCTGCAACTTGCGCGGCAACGCGTATAGCTTCCGCCCATGCTTTCCCGCGTCCTCCCCCTCGCCCTCATCTTCCTCTCCACGTCGCTCCTCGCTGAGGACAACTGGCCCGAGTTCCGCGGGCCGAAGGGCGACGGCCACAGCGATGCGACGGGTCTGCCGGTGACTTTCGGGGAAGGGGATCACGTCAAGTGGAAGACGGCGATCCACGGCAAGGGATGGTCTTCGCCCGTGATCTGGGGCTCGCAGGTCTGGCTGACTACTGCCACGGACGATGGCACCGAACTCTCTGTCCTGTGCATCGACAAGGAGAGCGGCAAGGTGCTGCGCGACGACGTGCTCTTCCGCGTCGCCACGCCGCAGTTTTGCCACAAGTTCAACAGCTACGCGTCGCCGACGCCAGCGATCGAGGAAGGCCGCGTTTACGTCACCTTCGGCTCGCCGGGCACGGCCTGCCTCGACACGAAGACCGGTCAGAAGATCTGGGAACGGACTGACTTCGTCTGCAACCACTACCGCGGGGCAGGTTCATCACCGATTCTTTGGCAGGATCTTGTGATCATGAATTTCGATGGCAGCGACCATCAGTTCATCGTCGCGCTCGACAAGAAGACCGGGAAGACGGTGTGGGAAACGCAGCGCTCCGCCGACTACGGCGATCTGGCGCCGGACGGCACGGTGAAGAACGAAGGCGACTACCGCAAAGCCTTTGGAACGTGTCACGTTTACGTCCAGGACGGCCGGTCGGTCCTGCTGAGCAGCGGCGCGAAGGCGCACTACGCCTACGATCCCGCCAGCGGCAAAGAACTGTGGCGCTTCGCCGATCCAGACCATCACAGCGCCGCCGCGCGACCCCTGGTCGGCTTCGGCATGGAATTTATCTCAGCTGGATTTGGGAAAGGAGCGATCTACGCGGTGAACCTCGGCGGCAGCGGCCTGCTCGATCCCGCGAAATCCCTCGTCTGGGAAATCAAGAAAGCCGCGCCGAGCAAGCCCTCGCTGCTCCTCATCGATGACCTGCTTTATCTGTTTAACGACGGCGGCATCGTCTCGTGTGCCGAAGCGAAGACCGGAAACGTGCTCTGGTCCGAGCGCCTGGGCGGCAATTGCAGTGCGTCACCGATCTTCGCTGATGGTCGCATTTACATGGGCAATGAAGAAAACAAGATGTTCGTTCTCGCGCCGGGCCGGGAGTTCAAGGTGCTTGCCGAGAACAAATTTACCGACGGGTTCATGTCCTCGCCCGCCGTCTCGGGCAAAGCGCTCTACCTGCGCACGCGGACGAATCTGTATCGCGTCGAGAATTGAGGCTCAAACGCGCTGCCACCGCTGCGCGCGCTGGCTCTTGAGGATCGCTTCGCAGAGCTGCACTTCGTGGTGGCCATCGCCGGCGGTGGCGAAGAGCGGCGGGCTCTGCTGGCCGGTGGCGATGTGCTCGTACACGGCGCGGTAGTGCATCTTGTGCGCGTCGGCGAAGCCCTCGGGATGGCCGCCCGGATAGTCGGTGAAACCGGCCACATCGTCGCTGAAGCCGGCGGTGCCGCGCTGCAGGATTTGGTTCGGTAGATCGCGGCGGCCGACGAGGATTTCGTTCGGCTGCTCGAGGCTCCAGCGCACGCTCGCCTCGGTGCCGTAGATGCCGAACGCGAGACTGCACTTGGAGCCGGCGGCGACTTGGGAGATGAAGGCATTCGCATGGACGCCGTTGGCGAAGCCATGTTTCGCGCGGCCAAATTTCAGCAGGAGGCTTCCGAAATCCTCGGTGTCCACCTTGTATCGCACCATCGTTTTTGGATCGACCTTCGCAAACGTCTGCACCTCGCCGCGTGGGCGCAGCCGCGTCTTATGAAAGGTCTCGGTGTGTGCGAAGACGCTCTCCGCCTTCGCCCCGAGAATGAAGGAAACCGCATCGACCCAGTGCGTGCCGATGTCGCCGACCGCACGCAGTTTGCCTCCCTCGCTGGCGAGCAGCCGCCAGTTGTAATCCGTCTCGCGCAACAGCCAGTCCTGGAAGAACTGGCCTTGCACGTGAATGATGCGGCCAAGGTCGCCGCGCCGGACCATCGCGCGCATTTGCAGCACGGCGGGAAAGAAGCGGCACATGTAGTTCACGGCAAAGACCGGCGCGCCCTTCGGCTTCACCGCGGCGACGACCTTGGCGGTTTCCTTCGTCGTCATGCCGAGCGGTTTTTCGCAGACCACGTGCTTGCCCGCGGCTAGCGCGGCGAGCGATTGCTCGACGTGGACTTTGTTGGGCGACGTGATGTGGACCACGTCGACATTCGGCGAACGCAGCAGCGCCGCGAAGTCGTAGTCGCCGAAAACCTCCGCGATGCCCCACTTCTCCGCGGTGGCCCGTGCGCTCTTCGTCGAGCCGCAGATGGCGGTGACCTGCACGCCGAGGCGGCGGAGATTTTCAATGTGGACCGGGCCGATGAAACCGGTGCCGATGATCCCAGCGCGCAGGTGGGTAAGGGAGGGAGCCGTCATATCTCTTCCTCTTCCTCTTTATCTCCCTCCGCGTCGATGAAGATAAAGCGGCGGCCGCAACGTCGGGATCGAAGCGGGCAGACGGGCTAACATCCGTCAGCGCACTCGCTTCTCGTGCCGTTGGCGCCGTGCTGGGAATGCTTCCCAACGGAGGCACGTTTCGATCTGCTGTGCGCTCCCCCAAATCGAAACGCGCATGTCCAATTTCAATATTCTGGAAGTCGTCGCTTCTTGTCCTTCGATCAAGATTATCGACATCGGCGCGATGTCCATCGGTGACGAAATCTATACCGCCCTCGTGCAGGCCGGATTGGCGAAGATTGTCGGCTTTGAATGCGTCCAGGCGGAGTGTGACAAGCTCAACGCGATGTCGCGTGGCACGCACACCTATCTGCCGCATGCGGTCGGCGATGGCCGGGAGCGCACCTTTCACACGTGCAGCGCCTCGATGACTTCGTCGATTTACGAACCAAACACGCCGTTGCTCGAGCGCTTCCAGAATCTCGCGAACCTCACGCAGGTCGTGAGTCGCGAGACGATCCCAACGGTGCGGCTCGATGAACTCCCGGAGGTTCAGGGCGCGGACTTTCTCAAGCTCGATGTCCAGGGTGCCGAACTCGACATCCTAAATGGGGCAGGGCAGACGCTCGCCGACCTGGTGGTGATTCACACGGAGGTCGAGTTTGTGCCGCTTTACAAGGAGCAGCCGCTTTTCGCGGAGGTCGATCAGCACCTGCGCCGAGCGGGCTTTGTTTTTCACAAGTTGCACTCGGTCGGGGAACGCACGTTCAAGCCGCTCGTGTTCAACAATGACCTCAATCAAGGGCTCAGCCAGATGCTTTGGGGTGACGCGGTCTATGTGCGCGACTTCATGGCGCTGGACGCCGTGCCAGCGGAGAAGCTGCTGAAAATGGCGGTCATTCTGCACGTCGTTTACGGATCGTTCGACCTCGTGCTGCAGGTGTTGCGGGCCTACGATGCGAAGGCAAACGCCGCGACGGCGAGTGCCTATTTTACCAGA
This sequence comes from Chthoniobacteraceae bacterium, assembly GCA_049690035.1. GTDB lineage: Bacteria > Verrucomicrobiota > Verrucomicrobiia > Chthoniobacterales > Chthoniobacteraceae > Chthoniobacter. The sequence continues at coordinate 20,828 of JBAVML010000079.1, read as the reverse complement.
CTCACCGGGCAGGTGGCGCCGCCCGGGGAGCTCTGACCGGGGTCAACTGGCGGCGAGCCTAACTTCGCGTCGGCGCAATGATGTTCGCCTTTCCCCCCGGCCCGGATGTTGAGTGCGAACGGGGCAAACCGATTATTGATGATTCCATCCAGATCTCCGATAAGTCGAATCAACGATGTTGACGAGCAGACAGAACCGCACTCGCTTCGCCTGTTTCAGTGACGGGCGGATCATACGTTCCTGAAATGACCCCAGATACACCCTCCGGCAAAAGCAAAGGTTCATGGAAGAGGCAACCACGGTCGAAGCGCGTGGCCCCTCCGGCACCAGTGCCGCCCTATCAAAACAGCGTCTCGTGGAGAAAAGGCCCATTGGCAACCGTGGTTTGCAGGTGCGTCATTTGCGTGTTGGGACTGTTGCTCCTTTTGATGGCTCGCGGCTTTTCAAAAGACGCAGAAGGCAATGTTCTTATGGCATCGATGAGTGGCGCCTCTGGCGTTGGCTTGCTCGTTTTTGGCCTCTTCTCAAGCGCGGCGACCTGCCAGCGAATCCTCCGCAGTCTCTTTGGCGGGGGCAATTAGAGCATTTGCCCAGTCAACCCCGAAAGGTAGGCGCTCGCGGTGGTCGAGGCCATTTTTGCGTCGTAGGCCATCAGCACCTGCAGGGCGAGGTCCACGGATCCGTAGATCAGATGCAGGATGACCGCCATCTTCAGTAACTTGTCCGCTGGCACCTGATCCAGTGCCATGAAATCACGCACATACACGGCGTCAGCCCAAAGCATCTGGCTGAGTCCTTGATTGAGGTCGTTGTTTATCACGAGCGGCTTGAAAGCGCGGCTGCCGAAACCGTGGAATCGGTGGAAGACAAACCCCGCGCGGCGCAGTCGTTGATCGACCTCGGCGAAAAGCGGGGCGTCCTTGTAGCCGTGCAAGAACGCAACCTCAGTATGTATAACCACCGACGTGGCGAGAGCGTTATCCGCGCCGTTCATCACATCGAGCTCTGCACCCTGGACATCGAGTTTGATGAAGTCCGGGTCTGCGGCTTCGGGAATGTCGTCGAGCCGGTGGGTCGCGATGGTTTCGCGGCGGACGACCTCGGCGAGGTTCGCCAGGTTCTGGAATTTTTCGAGCAGTGCCATGTCCGCCTCGTAGAGCGACGAAGTCATCGACGCCCGGCCATGATACAGCGTGCGTTGTCTCCCATCGCCGAGCGCATAGGGCAGGAAGCGATGCACGCCATTCGACGCGGCGTTCAGCTTCTCGCATTCCTCCTGCACGCACTCGAAGCCGATGATCGTGGCGAGCCCCGCGGCGGTCAGAGCGGTATAGATGTCGTCGCCGGTCGCCATGGCGCCGATGTCGAGCACTTTGATCCGAGGACACGGGGGGATAACGCTGAGGATATTGATCATGGACAGGATACTTGTGGGGAGCTGACTGGAGCGCTGGAGGACACGCCGCCGTGGTGATGAGGTAGCGCGGGGAGAATCCGTTTTACGATTTCGGAAGTCCCCCGCCGGTTGCCGGCCGGGAAGGTGAGGCTCCGCTGGTCAGGGCGCGGTTCATTGACCGAAGACCTCGATCTTGGGCAGCGGGAAGATCATGCGGCCACCACGCTGAAGGTAGGCGGCTTCGCGTTGGACGAGGTTGCTTCTGAAGTGCCAAGGCAGGACGAGCAGGTAGTCGGGCTGCATCGCGTGGGCCTCTGTCTCCGAGATGATCGGGATCGCCGAGCCCGGTGTGAAGCGGCCGAACTTGTCGGGATTCACTTCCGCGATCGCGGGGATCTGCGCGGGTGTGAGCCCGCAGAACTGGAGGATTACATTTCCCTTCGTCGAGGCGCCGTAGCCGAGCACCTTCGCGCCACGGCGCGCGAGGTCGACCAGTATTGTGAGCAGCTTTTCCCGGTGTTCGAAGACACGCTCGCGAAACGCTTGGTAGGGTTTCAGCGTGTCGAGTCCCAGATCTTGCTCGGCCTGCAGCATCGCGCTCAGCGCGTTCGTATCCTCCGGCAGGGCGGAGCTTTTTCTGGCGACGGTGAGAGCGAAGCTGCCGCCGTTCACGTCGTTGACTTCAAGGCCGACGATCTTCAGACCGCAGCGGTCGGTCATCCACTTGATTTGCTCGAGCGCGTAATACTCCACGTGCTCGTGGCACACGGTGTCGTAGGCATTCTGCTCCAACATCGTCGGGAGATAGCTCTGTTCGAAATGCCAGATCCCGTCCTCGTCCAAAATCTCGGCCACCTGCTCGACGAATTTGATGGGTTCATCGAGGTCATAGAACATCGCGATCGAGGTCACGATCTTCGCCCTTCTTTCGCCAAACCGGGCCTTGAATCCCGCCGCGGAAAAAAAGTCGGCGATGACCTCGACGCGCGGCTGGTAGAATTCGCGAAACTTCGCCGCCGTCGGGTCCATGCCGACGGTAGTCAGCTCCGGTGGATAAAACGACAGCAGCGTGCCGTCATTGCTCCCGATGTCGAGGACGAGATCGCCGGACCGCGGTGCAGCAAGAGCGGTCAGCTTTGCGACCTTGGCCCGGAGGTGCTCGACCATCGAGCGGTTGAGCCCGGAGCGATAGCCGTAGTTCGCGCCGTACATCTCCGAGGAGTCGTAAGAATGGCGGAGTTGCACGAGGCCGCAGGCGTGGTCGCCTTCGCATTTCACGAGTTCGAGCGGACCTTTCGTCAGCGGCTCGTTCGGGCTTTTCGGAAAGACCCCGGTCAGATATTGATCGCCGAGGTCGAGCAAGGAAACCAATCGCTCGTTCTCGCAGATGCGGCATCGGGTGATCGCGCGGGGCATGGAATAATGTGTTCTAAGGGGAGGGGGATTTAGCGCAGATTCTCAAGCAGCGCCACGATGGCGTCGAGGAGGCGGAAGTCGTCGGTTCGGTAAAAGAGAACATTGCCAAAACTCCGCTCCCGGACCGGGATCCGCGCCGCGTCGAGGTGCATGGCGACGAGTCGGTGAGCCCAGTTGCCCCGGTGGAAGTTTCCGTCGTCGTCGTACTCGAAAATCACCGGGCGATATCCGCGTTCGGCCATCGCCGCGATGGCCGCACCGACGACGGCGGGCCCTTGTTTCGGAAAGAAGTAGCTGAATTCCGCGAAGACGAGCGTCGGCGGCAATCGGGCAAAGTCGTGGGCTTCGAGCACGTCGAAATCCGATCCTTCCGTGTCGATTTTCAGGAGATCGACTCGTGTGACTCCATGCGAAACGAGGAATTCCCCGAGCCGCACGCACCGCACGGAAAGCACATTCTGATGCTGGCCGAACGGAGAACCATCGAAGCCGGAGAGCCCCGTAACGGAGTTCTGCTGAAACGCCACGGCATCGCGATTCGCCGTGCCGGCGGCAAAAGGGAACAGTCGGCAACGCCCCGGGAAGCTTGCTGTGATTCCCTCAAGAATGCCTGAGCAAGCCGGGTCGGGCTCGAAGATGTCGGCCGTCCATCCTTCCTGCAGAAAGACGGCGGCGACCGAACCGTAGGCGCCTCCCACGTCCACGACATGGCGCGACATGGCCTGCGGCGGCAGGGAACGAAAATACGGCACGATCAACCGCTCGACGACCGCCTGGTCCGTCAGCCCGGCGAGGCGCGGACTCCCGGTGATGGCGGAGTCGGCCAGGAGTTGGACGTTCGTGGAGGGGTGGCCGGTGGTGGAAAGCATGTGCCAGTTAGTTGACTACAAGGTCATCGGGTCTGTGGGCGAGCCTCCATTCGCGGAGTTCATGGATGCGTCGCTTTTCCAGTCAGGTTTTCCATTCCCGGGCGCCCTCGCTTCGCGGGTGAATGATGGCGCAGCGAGCAAAGAGGCGGCCCGGTCTCGACTGTCCTGGAAGTTAAAAGGCGCGAGAAAGCCCCACGCTCTTCTCGTTCCACATGGCGGTCAGGACCTTCGTGACTTCGCCTCCGTACCACCGAGCATCGAGGAATTTTGGCACCGCGCGCATCGCGGCTTCGGTCTGGTCGCGCAACCGCCCGCGACGTTGGGAATCGGTGGCGAGCCGGCAGGCGATTTCGATGTAGTCCTGCGGGTTGGCCGCGATCAATTCCTCCAGCCCCATCGTGCGCAGGAGAGCCGGGCCCACGAGTGCCCGGAAGGAGGTGCCATCCATCGCGACGGACGGCAAGCCGGCTTCGAACGGATCGAGCAGCGATGTGGCGCCGGAGAAGGGGAATGAATCGAGGTAAATGTCGGCGAGCTTCAGTCGCGCCAGGACATCTGCCCGATTCGGTGCGGGCGCCAGGACGATGATCCTTTCTTCCGCGATTTGATGCTCTCGCGCGGCGGCCTTGAAGCGGGTGAGGAATTTCGCGACGGGATACTTGTCCGACCAGTTCGGGTTGAACGGGTAGAGGATCAGGCGCGAGCCGGGCGTGGCGGCGAGGATGCGCATCCACACGTCCTGCACCTCGGGGATGAGCTTGTAGAAGTTTGCCCCCGAAATGAAGACCACCGCCTCCGCTGGAATACCGAGCGTCTCGCGGGTCGGCAGTTGCGTCGGCGGAGGTAGTTTTTCTGTCGCAAAGTCATAGCAGTGAGCCGGGCCATCCACCATGAAGAGCCGCTCGGTGTAGTGTTCCTGCGCCTTTTCCGCCGGCTCGGACAAACGGCCGGACAGGTAGCAGTCCATGTGGCGCATGCCCGAGGTGGTGCAGGAAGGCACGAGGGCGACTTGCACACGAGCGAGTCGATGGATGGCGAGCCGGGTGACCGCGTTCGTCAACGCAGTCACATTGGTCGCCACCAGGATCATGTCGAGATCGGTCTGCCGGATGGTGTTCACCTGGTTTTGCATACCCTCCGGGAGCTGCACGAAGTGGTCGGCGCGCGACATGCAGTGTCTCTCGAGGGCAGTATTCCCCACCTGGCAGGCAAACAGGACGATCTCGAAGCGGCTTCGATCCAGGTGCTCATAAACCGGGAGCGTCGCGAAGGTTTCAGTCGTCGGCACGAAGTAGGCAGCCAGGACGCCGACCCGAATCTTCGGACGCGCCGGACGAGCAGGGGGCACCCAGTCCACCCAGTGCCCGGAGGTCGCCAGCACGAACTCGAAAATCTGCGCCCGCTTCCGGTACAGCTCGCGAAGGTTGAGTTCGTTGAAGTAAATCGCGATCAAGTTCAGCTTCAGTTCGACCAAGCTGCCGATCCTTTTCCAGAGCTCGTTCGTGGGATTTCCCAGGATGCCGGCGTGGAGATAGTCCACCCACCGCTGCATGTGGCGACCGTAGGCTTCCGCCTCGCCCGGGTAACGGAAGAGATGCATCGGAGTCATCATGTAGCCCGCATAGTCATCCAACAGCCAGCCGGGCAGGCGTGCGAAATCGATGATCTGCGGCAGCTCATGCGGCTCGAGGAAGAGCATCGCGGCGAGGAACGTGCCCACCTCCGGGCGAGCGGGATCGGCATCTTGCAAGCCTTTCAAGGCCACCGCGACCAGCTCCTGATCGCGGGCCTCGAGCGGTGCCGAGCGAAGGTCGGAATTAAGCAACAACCGCTGCAGCTGGCCAAACTGACCCTCGTACTTCGCCGGCACCTCGCCAGCCGGCAGTTTGAGCCAAAGCGAAGCAAGTTCGCGCCGCGCCGCGAGCAGGGCCGAATTCACTCCAGCGACTGCCTCGGACGTTGGCGAGTTGCCATCGGGCAGTTTCAGGATTGCGTTGGGTGGCAGCGGTGTCATGGGGAGGAAAGCTCTAGCTTCAACATGGTTGTCGCACTTGCGTAAAGGGCCAAAAGTCCGCTTCATTCCGCGCGCTATGCCGCTCGTCTATCTCCGCGACTGCCCGGAATTTTTCCCTATTGTCGCGGGATGGATCTGGGATGAATGGCGGCATCTGCTCGCGCAGAAATCGGCGGCCGAGTTTGAGGCGTGGCTCCGCGCTGGTGGACGCGGCTGCGGCTTGCCGACGACGCTGGTGCGGATCGACGACGGCGAACCTGTCGCGACGGTGAGCCTGGAATCCGACGACATGGAAATACGGCCCGATCTCGCGCCGTGGCTCGCCTCACTCTATGTGGTGCCGGCCCACCGCGGGCGTGGTCTCGGCCGGGCCATGGTGGGTGCGGCGGAGGAAGAGGCGCGGTCGCTCGGGATCACGACGCTCTACCTTTATACGCCGCAGCACGAAGGCTTCTATGCGGCGCTGGGTTGGGAGCGCTTCGAGGCGTGCGAATATCGCGCCGTCCCGGTCACCATCATGCGCCGCCGGATCAAGCCTGGAGCTTGAGCAGATCGACGTAGCGGGCGCTGATGAAGTCCCAATTGATCACGCTCTGGAAGGCCTTCGTGTATTCCGCGCGGCGGTTTTGGTACTTCAAATAGTAGGCGTGTTCCCACACGTCCATGCCGAGGAGCGGGAGCGCGCCGGAGAGATACGGGCTGTCCTGATTCGGTGCGATTTCGATGACGAGCTTCTTTTCGCGCAGCGTGACCCAAGCCCAGCCGCTGCCGAAAACGCCCATGCCCGCGGCGATGAAGAGTTCCTTGAACTTGTCGAGCCCGCCGAAAGTTTTCTCGATCGCCTTCTCGAGTTCGCCGGTCGGGGCGTCTTTTTCGTTCTTCTTCAAGGACTGCCAAAAGAGCGAGTGATTCGCGTGGCCGCCGCCATGATTCTGGATCGCAGTCTGCACTTCTTTCGGCGCCTTGGAGAGCTGCGAGAGGATTTCCTCGATGGATTTTTTCTCGAGGCCGGGTGCTTTCGCGATGGCCTCGTTGAGCTTGGCCACGTAGGCGGCGTGATGTTTGTCGTGGTGAATCTTCATCGTCTCGGCGTCGATGAACGGCTCGAGCGCATCGTAATCGTAGCCGAGCGGAGGCAGCTTGAAGACGCCTTCGGCGGCGGGCGCGGCGGGCGCAGCCGGAGCCTGAGCGGAAGCGCCGACCCGGGTGAGGGCGAAGGCGCCGGTAGTGAGAGCGAGTTGGGTGAGGGCGGTTCGACGAGTGATCATGTTTTGATTTGGTAGGCGGTGGTCGGGAGAAAGGTGCTGTCGGTAGCTAGTGAGGACTGACTATTCCTGACAGGTGACTGATTCCAAGTAGGTTCGTTAGTGGTTCTTCAAGAGGATGTCTTTGAATTCCACGAGCATCGGTGGGCCGACATGGATTTGCAGCGCGAGGAGCCCATCGAGCGCGCGGCGCTTGGGATCGTTATCCGTGAAATCGATCGTCTGAAATCCATTCAGCCAATGCTGGAGGTGATTGCCGCGGGCGACGATGCGGTAGTCGTTCCAGTCGCGCATTCGATAGTAGCCCTTCGCGATGAGGGCGTCCACTTTCGCCAGCTCACCGGTCACCTTCGGTTTTCCGTCCACGCCGGCTTCTACTTTCTCCCCGACCCTGGCCAACCAGCCGCGTGCCTTTTCCTCGTAGAGAAATCCGGCCTTGCCCTGTTTGTTTTCGATTTCCGCCTGGTAGCCGCTCACCACCCATTTCCCGAGATCCTTGCAGCGGTATTGCACGCCGGAATTGCCGTTGCGCAGGCGAAACGTGAGCCGCAGCTCGAAATCCTGGAGGGTGCCGCCGCGCCAGATGAGGAAGGTGTTGCCCACGGGCAGCGCGGCGAGCGTGGTTTCGCCGCGAAGGCAGTGGTCGCGCACGGACCAGTAGCGGCGATCGCCATCCCAGCCACTGAGGTCGCGGCCGTTGAAGATGGCGCGGAAGTCGCCGTCTGCGGCGGAAGCCGAGGCGATGAGGAGGAACGAACCAATGACCAATGACCAATGACCAATGATTCGGGGACAGCGCAGCGGACGAACGCCGCGTGGACGGGCGGCGCGCGGTGATTGGTCGTTAGTCATGGGTCATTTCACTCTCGGCTATAGCCCGTCTTCCCTCGGCTGCATCAGCGCGCGCTGGCGGCAGATCGGACAGTTGTCGCCGGGCTTGGTGTGCAGCAGTGTGCCGAGTTCGGGGGGCAGCGGTGCGTCGGGTAACTCAAGTCCGTACAGTTTCATCGCCTTGACGCGAGCCAGGGGATTGCGCAGGGCGCGCAGTTTCAATTCTGCGTCGGACGCGAGCGCGAACGTGCGTTGCGGGGACAATTGCCGGAGCACACCGAGGGCGTCGATCGCGGTCGCGACCTCATCGGGTAGCGGCGCGCTGGCGGAGGATTCCGATGCACTCTGCCGGGCGAGGAAATCCCTCCACTTCGAGAAGGAAACATCCTCCTGAACGCACAGGACGAGAAGTTGCGCGGTGGTGCGCGGGACATCGTCGCGCGACTGGAAGTAATCGAGGAGGGCGCCGAGTGCGGGGACGGTCACTTCGGAAAGCTCGAATGGCTGCGTGCGGTCCAGCGCGCGGGTGGAGAGTACCGCAGCGGGAATCGACATTTCACCGGAGCTGTGCGGTTCGACCGTCAGTTCCGCGGAGCGGAGCGCGACGAGCTTTTTGTGGTCCTTCCCGCCGACAAACACGGTGCCGCGTTCCACCCGGGGAAGGCACGCTGTCGTCGCGGAATTCTGCATGCTGACGATCACCCGACCGGGGATTGGCGCCGTAATGGAGAAGCGAAGATTGGGAATCTTCCGAGGATCGACGCCGTCACCCGCACGCGCCAGAGGGCACGCGAAAAGGATGAGAACGAGGAGCGCGCGCGACATGGTGTTACCCCTTTTTCCCACGCGCCAACTCATTGTCAAAATCCGGCGCGCGCGTCCGCCGGCGCCACTCGCAGCCGAGCAGAATCGCCGAGCCGCTGAGGATGGCCAGATCACGCGCGAGCATCGCGGGGAAGTTGGTGCGGATGAATTCCTTTTCCTTGCCGAAGCAACCGCACGAGATGTCGAGCCCGCGGGCCCAGGCGCTGGTCAGCGCGCCGGTGAAGATGAGCATCATTCCCGCGATCGCGACGAGCCCCCCGAGATAGACGCAGCGAAAGACCACGGCGAGCCCGGCGAAGATTTCGACCCACGGCAGATAGACCGCGAGCAGCAGGATGAGATCGGACCACGGAATGATCGAGTAGTGCTGAATGTCGCGGGCGAAGTCCTGGGTCTCCACCGCTTTCAAGGCGCCCGCGTAGATGAAAATGCCGCCAACCAGCAGCCGAAGGAGCAGAAGAGTTACTTTGGCGACCATTCCTTCCAGCCTCCTTTCAAGACATGAACGTTCTCCAACTTCAGCTCTTCACGCAGGCGTTTCGCGACCGCGTGGCTGGCATCGCAGCCGCCTCCATCGCAGTAAACGACGATGGTTTTTTCCGGCTCCCACGCGTCGAGAAACGCTGGCACGAGCCGATCCCATTCGTCTTCGTTCAGCGACACTGCGCCGGGAATATGCGCCTCGTTAAATTTCGCCCGCGGGCGCGCATCCACCCACTGCACCTTGTCGCCCCAGGCTCTGACCTCGCTCGCGGTTACTTCATCCCGCGGCGCGGCCGGGCCGGTTCGCTTCAACTGAATCACTCCGGAGACGAGCGCCGGCACGAGCGCGACGGCGAGGAGAGCGGCGAGTTGCCGAGCGGCCTGCGCGATCACTTGATCCGTGCGTGAATGGTGAAGGCCCGCGGTGCGTCCGACGGATAATCTGTCTCCACGGTCAATTCGGCGGACTCGCGCTGCGTCGTATCGGCGGGTTTCACACTCAGGGCGTAATGCTCGCCCGCCTTGATTGCTTTGAGCGTCGCGCTCAGGCGCGGATTGGAGGAGGTCACGCTCTTCACCCGCACAGTAGTGCCGGGTTCGGCGGCGAGGTGCACCATCTGGGCCTCGGCCGGCTGACCCACTTTCCAGAAAACCAGCGCCGGCGAGACAGTCAGCGCGGGATGGATGAAGACGACGAGATTGAGCTCCTGGCGCGCGCCGTCCGCGGTGGTGACGGTGATCAATTTGCGATGCCCGCCGGTGCGTTGCCCGAAGGTAAAGCGTGTGACGATTTCGCCCTTCTCGCCCGGCGAAAACGTCTTCTTCTCGAGGTGCGCGGTGGTGCAGCCGCAGGAGGTCTTCACCGATTTGATCGTCACCGGACTCGTCCCGGCATTGCGGAAGTTGAACTTTGTTTCCAAATAATCGTCCTCGGGCGGCCGGTGGAACTCCTGCCACGGCTTCTCCCACTGGAGCTGGGCGAGAGCCGGCGGGGCGCAACACAGGAGCGCGAGAAGGAGGAGGCGAAGCATGGAGGTGAGGTATCGGGCGTGGAGAAAAATGCAACTGTCACCGACCGGCGATGTGGCTTCACCAGTCGGGTTGTTAATGCAATTGTCTTGCACGGGTGTCCGGGGTGCATTATTTCCGCACCGTCATGAAAACGCTTCTTTGTGCCTTGCTCGCGGCCCTGCCGCTGGTGGCGGCCGAGCCGGTGCGGGTGTCCACGTTTTCCACGATCCTCACGGAGATCGCGCAGCAGGTCGGAGGCGACCGCGTGGCCGTGACCGGTCACGTGAAGCCCAATGTGGACCCGCACGAATTTGAGCCAAAGCCCGCCGACATGAAGATCGTGGGCGACGCGCAACTCATCCTGCTTTCCGCCAAACATATGGAGGGTTACGTGGGAAAATTGAAGCAGGCGACCGGGGCGAAAGGGCAGTTGGTCGAGGTGGGCGACGGCTTCGCTTCACTCAAAATGGCGGACGAGCATGACCCCGGGAAGACCGTGGATGACCCGCACTGGTGGCACAGCGTGGAGAATGTCGAGAAGGCGACCAAGATCGTGCGCGACGAGTTGATCAAAGTCAGCGCGGCGGATCAGACGCTCTTTACGGCGAATGCCGCGAAGTACATCGCGCGGCTGGAAACCCTGCAAAAATGGGCCCGGGCGAAGGTCGCGGAGTTGCCGCGGGATCGCCGGAAGCTGGTGACTTCGCACGACGCCTTCCAATACTTCGCCCGCGAAAATGGTTTCACTATCTATGCCATCGAGGGGATCTCGAGTGGCGACCAGCCGTCATCGAGGAAGGTGGGCGACATCATCGCGGCGATCCGTGCGCAGAACGTAAAGGCGATCTTCCCGGAGAGCATCGAGAACCCGAAAGTGCTCACCGAAATCACCCGCGAGACCGGCGTCAAAATCGGCCCCGAGTTGTATGCCGACGGGCTCGGTGCAGGAGACGCCTCAACCTACGAAGGAATGTATAAGCACAATGTATCAGCCATCGTCGAGGTCTTGAAATAAGTGCGAGGCTCGCCGCTGCTGAGGGCGCTGTTCGCCTTCCTCGCTATTTTGAGTCTCGGCTACCCGTTGCATCGTCTCACGAGCATAGGGGAATCCCCCGCGGTCGTCGCGCCGGCACTCCCGGCGGCGGCGGTGCGGGAGATTACCTTGCAACTGACTTTCAGCGTTCCGCCGAAAACGCTTCGGGTGCTGCACGCAGGCCAGGCGGTCTGGACTGAGGACGCGCCCTCTGAGGAGATGGAGCGGAAGCTGCGCCTGGCTTTTCCGCCGGAAGGAATCGATCTGCAGTTTCAGGCGGAGTTTGACGCCGATGCGAAGCACGCGGCGATGCGCGTGAAGCTGACCGACCCCGAAGGCAACGAGCGGGAGAAATCGCTCTGGGGAGCCGGGACGATCGATGACGTGCTGAGCTTTCCCTGATTCCGCGCCATGCATTCGCACAATCTCAAAGTCTCGGACCTGACCGTCTCCTACAACCGCATCCCTGCGTTGCATCACCTTTCCTTCGAAGTGAGCTGCGGGCAGTGCGTGGGCCTGCTCGGTCCGAACGGCGCGGGCAAATCCACGCTGCTCAAGGCGCTGGCCGGACTACTGCCGCGGGAGACCGGCGCGATTCAATTCCACGGGCACGAAGTCACCGGGGCCACGCGGGACTTTGCCTACCTGCCGCAACGCGAACAGATCGACTGGGATTTCCCGACCGACGTGCGCGGGCTCGTGGAAATGGGACGCTTTTTGCGGCTCGGCTGGTGGCGGCGGTTCGGTGCGGAAGATAGCGCGGCGGTGGACGAGGCGATCGCCGCGATGCACCTCGCGCCGCTCCAGAGTCGTCAGATCAGCGCGCTCTCCGGCGGTCAGCAGCAGCGCGCTTTTCTCGCCCGGGCACTGGCGCAGCAGGCGCACGTTTTCCTCCTCGACGAACCTTTCACCGGTCTCGACAAGCCGACGCAGGACAGCCTCAAGCAACTCCTCCGGGATCTGCGCGACCAGGGGAAGCTGATCATCGCCTCGCATCACGATCTTGCCTCGGTGCCCGAGCTTTTCGACCAGGTGCTGCTGCTCAACGGCGAACTCATCGCCTGCGGCCCCGTCGCAGAGACCTTCACCGAAACGAACATCTCCAAAACCTACAGCACCCGCATCTTCGCGGCCCTCGATCATGGAATGGCTGTCTGAACCCTTTCATCACGAGTTCATGCGCCGCGTTTTCGTCGGCGGCGCGCTCATCGGATTTACGAATGGCTTCCTCGGTGCGTTCGTCGTGCTGCGGCGGCTCGCGCTGATGGCGGACTCGCTGTCGCACTCCCTGCTGCCGGGGCTCGCGCTGGGTTTTATGCTCTTCGGGTTTGCGCCCGCGGGACTGTTTTTCGGGGCGCTGGTCGCGGCGCTTTTCGTCGCCCTCGGCGCACAACTCCTGGCGCGCAGCTCGCGGCTCAAGGAGGACACGGCGCTCGGCATTCTCTACACCGTCGCGTTTTCGCTCGGCGTGGTGCTGATCACTTTTGTGAAGGTGCGCGTTTCGCTGATGCACTACCTCTTTGGAAATATCCTCGGACTTTCCAACACGGACCTGTGGACCGCCTACGGCATCAGCCTCGTCGTGGTGCCGCTGCTCGTCGCGCTGCAGCGGCCGCTGCTCGTCACGTTGTTCGATCCGACCGTTGCGATCACTCAGGGCATCCGGGTCAATCTGCTCAATCTGGTGCTCATGATTTGCCTCGTGCTGACGATGATCGCGTCGCTCCAGGCGGTCGGGGTGATCCTCCTGCTCGGGTTGCTCATCGCACCGGCGGCGACCATCTATCTGCTCTGCGACTCCTACCCGGCGATGCTGTGGGGCGGGGGATTTCTCGGGATGGCCGGCTCGTGTGCCGGGCTGCTGCTTTCCTACTGGCTCGATCTTCCTTCAGGTGCGTGCATCGTGCTCGTGCTCGGCGCGATCTTCTTCGCGGCCTACGTCTTCAGTCCGCGCTATGGGTTGATTCGCCGTTTCCTGAAGTCGCGCCATTTTCACGAAGAATCGCTCGCGCGCTGGGACAACGAAAATCACGAGCACTAAAGGGATACGTCCCGCCGGAGTTGCCGGCACGAACGTTCGGTTCTAGAAGCACTCCCGATGCTCTGCCGCAACGCAATCTCCTGACGATGGATTTTTTGACCAACCCGCATTTCTGGGCCGGCTGGGTGCGCATCGTCATCATCGACCTGCTCCTCGCGGGCGACAATGCGCTGGTCATCGCGCTGGCGGTGCGCTCGCTGCCGCCGCGGGAGCAATTCTGGGGACGGGTCTTTGGCACCGCCGGCGCGGTCGTGCTCCGGTTGTTGTTCGTCGCGATTGTCACTTTCCTCCTCACCGTGCCGCTGCTGCGCCTGGTCGGCGGCCTGCTTCTCGTCTGGATCGCGGTCAAGCTCGTGCGTCAGGACACCGGCGGGCCCGAGCACATCCGGCCGGGCACCACGTTGAAGAGCGCGGTCGGCGTGATCATCCTCGCGGACGTCGTGATGAGCCTCGATAACGTCATCGCCATTTCCGCGGCGGCGCGTGGCGACCTCGTGCTGGTGGTTTTCGGCCTCCTGCTTTCGCTCCCGCTCGTGGTCTGGGGCAGTGGAGTTTTGGCGAAGATGATGAACCGATTTCCGGTCGTCATCTGGGTCGGTGGTGGGGTGCTCGGCTGGGTGGCGATGAAGATGATCACCGATGATCCATTCGTGGTGAAATGGCTGGGCGAGTGGCTCTCGGCCGCGCACCATGTCGGCCCCTACCTGCTCGCGGGCGTCATCACCGGCATCGGCTGGTGGTTCGCCCGTGGCACGGTGCGTGCAAGGGAGGAAACGCCCCACGCCTCATGACTTCGCACCTGCTCGAACCCGCCATCGGCTCCGATCCGCTCCCGGCGCGGCGGCTCTCCGATGACTTGCGCGAGTTGCTAATCCAAGCCGACGGACGCTCCCTAACGCTCGGCCAACTCGAACAAATCCTCCAGGGCCGCGGCTTCGCGCTCTTCATTCTGCTCCTCTCGTTGCCTTTTTGCGCTCCGATCACGATTCCCGGACTTTCGGTTCCCTTCGGTATTGTCATCACCTTTCTCGGCCTGCGCATCGTCTTCGGGAGAAAGCCCGAGCTTCCCGGTTTCATCCTCCACAAGGAACTGAAATACGCGACCCTCGAACGGATCGTGAGCCTCGGACTGAAGCTCTGCACGCGGATGGAAAAAATCGCCCGGCCGCGGATGCAATTCCTGCGCACCTGGCCGGGCATGATGAACCTCATCGGGCTGGGCTTGGCCTCCGGCGGCATCCAGTTGCTCCTCCCGCTGCCGCCGCTGATCCCGCTTTCAAACACTATCCCCGCCATCTCGGTCGTGCTCTTGACCGCGGGTATGGTGGAGCGCGACGGCGTCTTCGTCCTCGCCGGGTACGCCACAAATCTCGCCGCCTGGATTTACTTCGCATTCATGTTCGGTGCCGTCGGCGAAGGCATCCGCCATCTCCTGCACCGGTAAAACATTTCACGTATGTAAAAAGGCGGTTGCTTTCCAAAAAGACCGCGTTGTAGCTTCCGCCCAGCCCATGAAGTCTCTCTTCAGCCTCCTCCTCGTTTCCCTCCTCGCGGCAACAGCATATGCCGACATCCAAGATCCGCCGATGAATGACTACGGACCGACGCGCAAGCTCGGCCGCGGTCTCTCGAACATCCTCTTCGGCGTCACGGAGATTTTCCAAAATCCCGCCGAGATCAATGAACGCGAGGGCAACAGCGCCGCGTGGACTTACGGCCCGGTGAAGGGCGTGGGCCGCTTCATCGTCCGGATGCACTTCGGATTTTATGAGTTGCTGACTTTCCCGTTTCCGACCACCCGCACTTCCTACCGCACGCCGTATCGCAGCAATCTCCCGTGGATCCACGGTGGCTACGAGGAATTCCCGCCGGAGCTCGGCTTCGAGACGCGCTGGAATTACTCGCGCTCCTACGAGGGCTGGTAAGTATCCGCTTTTCCGAAAGAGGCTTCCGCTTCGCCGCGGAAGCCTTTTTTATTTCCCATGATCTCACTCACCATCCACGACGTCGCCTTCGGCGGAAAAGGCGTGGCCCGCCATGACGGCAAGGTCGTGTTTGTCCCGTTTGTCATCCCCGGCGAGGTGGTCGACGCGGAGATCACTCGGGACAAAAAGAAATTCGCGGAGGCCGAACTCGTTTCGGTCGAGACGCCGTCTCCGGATCGAATCGCGCCGCTGTGTCCGGTCTTCGGACGCTGCGGCGGGTGCGCCTATCAGCACATGACTTACGAGCGCCAGCTCGCGCTGAAATCTGCGCAGGTGGAGCAGACGCTGCGACGGGTCGGCAAGCTCGCGGAGGTGCCGATGCGCCCGATCGTGGCGGCGCCAAAGCCCTACGGTTATCGCAATCGCATCCGCGTTCATGCGGCCGGGGGCGTCGTGGGATTCTTCGCCGCGGATGCGCATGCGCTCGTCGATGTCGTCCAGTGCCCGATCGCGTCTCCCGTGGTCAATGAAGCGCTGCGCCGGCTGCGCCAGTCGGCGACGCGCGATGGCGACTACTCGATGCGCGCGCCGGGCGGCGGACCGTTTTTTGAGCAGACGAATCCCGAGGTGACACGCCAACTCGTGGCGCTCGTCAGTGCGAGCGTCCGCGGCGGGCAGCAGTTGCTCATCGACGCGTATTGCGGCGGCGGGTTGTTTGCGCGGGAGCTCGCGCCGCTCTTTGAAGAAGTGATCGGTATCGAGGAAAACTTTCAAGCCATCGAAGCTGCGCGCCACCATGCGCAGCCGAACGAGAAATATATCGCCGGCGACGTGGCAGATTTCCTCGGTGAAGTCCTGGCCACTCACGACGCCACTCGCACCACGCTGCTGCTCGATCCGCCCGCCACCGGCCTCGAAGCTCGCGTGCTCGATCTCGTCGTCGCCGGAGCGCCTGCGGAGATCATCTACGTTTCGTGCAATCCCGCTACCCTCGCCCGCGATCTGGCCACGCTCGGCCGCGCCTACACGCTCACCGCGGTCACACCCGTGGATATGTTCCCACAGACCGCGGAGATCGAAGTGGTCGTCCACCTCACGCGTCCGGGCTAGGGCTCGACGCGGTAGCTTCCGTCTTTATCCACGGTGACGCGCGGCAGGCGGCGGGTGCGCTCAAAGACATCGTAGCCGGGCCGTAATTTCTCCCAGAACCGCACGAGCTCCGGGTCGCTGAAGCGGAACGGCGCCACGAATTCCTCCCAGTCCGCACCGCTCATCTTCGCGGGAAAAATGTGTAGCGGGACCGCCGCGCGATTCCCCGCGTCGAGCGTCATCAGGTAAACCTCTTCGATCCCAGCGTCTCCGATCGGGACACAGCCGATGCTGCCATCGCCGCCGTGCACATAGATGTCGAAGCCGGGCTTTTCCCGATCGCTCAACACGCGGTCGGATTCGTTCGGATAATTCACGCGCAATGACAGGTGATAGAGGCTGAGCGGATTGAAACTCTCGATCGCATAAAAGCCCTCGGGCACCTGCCGGTCGCCCTCGCGGCGTTTCGGCCCAGGCTTTCCCGAGGAATAGGTGATCGGATAGCGGTGGATCAGCTTGAAGGTGTCGCCCTCGTCGCGCGCCCAAGCCTCGAGCACCGCTTCGCGTTTGAGCGCACGGAGAAAAAGTGCCCGCGGCGGATAGCCGATCCCTGCGTCGCGAAAATGCGCGGCGATCGTCGCCTGCCGGCGCTCGCGGGCGAGCGCCACGCGGCCCTCGGGATCGCGATCGGGATTGGTGGCGGGCGGCTTCACAGAACTTCGCAACAGCCACAGCAGAGCCGCGATGCCGGCAAGCACAAACAGCACAAGGAGCGTTCGTTTCACGGTAGATGAACGGTGGCTGATTCCATTTTCTTTCCGAGAAACTTCCGCGATTGCCAAACGCATCCGCCGCCCTTTCATTCCCCGTCCCGTTTACCGCCATGAAATACCGCCGCTTTGGACGCACCGAATTGCAGATGCCCGTCTTCTCGTGCGGAGGCATGCGCTACCAGCACAAGTGGGATGACATCGATCCGAAGGACGTGCCCGAGGAAGGTCAGCGCAATCTCGAAGCCACCATCCTTCGCGCGCTAGAACTCGGCATCAATCACATCGAGACTGCACGCGGTTACGGCAGCAGCGAGATGCAGCTCGGCTGGATCTTGCCGAAGCTCCCGCGGGAAAAACTCATTGTGCAGACGAAGATCGCTCCCTTCGCGACGCAGAAGGAGTTCCTCGCGACGTTTGAGAAATCGATGCGCTACCTGAAGCTCGATTACGTCGATCTGCTTTCCATCCACGGCATCAACAACGGCGAACTGCTCGACTGGACGCTGCGCTCCGGCGGCTGTCTGGAGGCCGCGCGCCGGCTGCAGCGCGAAGGCCGCTGCAAGCACATCGGTTTCAGCACACACGCGACCACGGACATCATCATCGAGGCGATCGAGACCGGCGAGTTCGACTACGTGAATCTCCACTGGTACTTCGTCAACGACTTTAACTGGCCCGCTGTCGAAGCCGCGCGCGACCGCGACCTTGGCGTCTTCATCATCAGCCCGAATGACAAGGGCGGAAAACTCTACGAGCCGCCGGAAAAACTGCGCGACCTCTGCGCGCCGCTCTCTCCGATGAAGTTCAACGATCTCTTCTGCCTCGCGCGTCCCGAGGTTCACACACTCAGCGTCGGCGCGGCGCGGCCGGAAGATTTCGACGAACACATCGCCGCGCTCGCGCACTACGATCGCGCGGCGGAAGTAGTCGCGCCGATCCAGCAGCGGCTGTGCGATGAAATCGCGCGCGTTCACGGCGTCGAGTGGGCGCAGGATTGGGATCAGGATTTGCCAAACTACATCGACGTGCCTGGCGAGGTGAACGTGCAGGAAGTCGTCCGGCTCTGGCATTTCGCCAAAGCGCTCGACCTCACCGACTGGGGCCGCATGCGCTACAATCTCATGGGCAATGCCGGTCATTGGTTTCCCGGCGCGAATGCCGCGTCCTTCGACAAGGCCGGCCTGATCACCGCGCTCGATGGCTATGCCTTCGCCGATCGCATTCCCGGTATTCTGCGCGAAGCGCACACGATGCTCCACGGTGAACAGCAAAAGCGGCTCAGCGAGAGCGAGTGAGCTAGTGCGGAGTTGCTACGGCCAGCCGACGGACAGTTTCCGATATCAACGGATATGCATCTCATCGGAGCAATCATCATCGGCCTTATCATTGGTGCCATCGCCAAGTTCCTCACCCCTGGCAAGGATCCCGGCGGCTGTATCATTACCATCCTGCTCGGCCTGGCCGGTTCGTTCGTCGGCACCTACATCGGGCAGGCACTCGGGCTATACCAAGTCGGCGAGCCGGCTGGGTTCATCGGTTCGGTAATCGGCGCGGTCATCCTGCTTCTCGTTTACCGGATGATTTTTAACCGCAGCGGACGGGCGAGTTGATCAGCCTTCGAAGGCCGCGGCGACGATCGTCGCGTTGTGGCCGCCGAAGCCGAAGCTGTTGTTCAGCGCGACCTTCACTTTCTTCTCGCGGGCAACTTTGGGGACAAGGTCCAGATCGCACTCGTCGCCGGGGGTTTCGAGGTTGATCGTCGGCGGGATGATGCCGGTCTCGATCGCCTTGAGGCAGACGACGGTCTCGACCGCGCCCGCCGCGCCGAGCAGATGGCCGGTCATCGACTTGGTGGAACTGGTGAGCAAGCCATTGCGCGCGTGGTCGCCGAAGACAGCTTTCACCGCGCGCACTTCGCACACATCGCCGATCGGCGTGCTGGTGCCGTGCGCGTTCACGTAGCCGACATCCGTCGGGTTCACACCTGCCTTGGCCATGGCCATGCGCATGCAGCGTTGGGCTTGCTCGTGATTCGGGAGCGGCGCGCTCATGTGGTAGGCGTCGCTGCTCAAGCCGTAGCCGGTGATTTCGCCGTAGATGCGCGCGCCGCGCTGCTTCGCGTGCTCGAGTTCCTCCATGACGATGACGCCCGCGCCTTCGCCCATGACGAAGCCGTCGCGATCCTTGTCCCACGGCCGCGAGGCGGCGGTCGGATCGTCATTGCGCGTGGAGAGCGCCTTCATCGCCGCAAAGCCCCCGATGCCGAGCGGGACGATCGCCGCTTCACTCCCGCCGGCGAGAAAGGCATCGGCATCGCCATCGCGGATCATCCGCCACGCTTCACCGATCGCGTGCGCGCTGGTCGCGCAGGCGGAGACGGTCGCGAAGTTCGGCCCCTGAATCCCATACTCCATCGAGACGATGCCGCTGGCCATGTTGCCGATGAGCATCGGGATCATGAAGGGCGAGAGCCGGCTCGGCCCGCGCTGCATCAGCACGGTGTGTTGATCCTCCGTTGTCTTCAGTCCGCCGATGCCGCTGCCGATCATGCAGCCAAAGCGCTCCGGATCGCCGATCGGCGCGGAGAGTCCCGCATCGGCCATCGCGCCTTTGGCGGCGGCGACAGCGAGATGCGTAAAGCGGTCCGTGCGGTTGACGTCCTTGGGTGTTTTGAAATGCTCGACCGCAGTGAAGCCACGCACTTCTCCCGCGATCCGGCAGCGGTAATCGGTGACATCGAAATGAGTGATCGGTCCGATGCCGCTGACGCCGGCCACGATGTTGTTCCAAAACGTCTGCACGTCGTTCCCGACGGGGGTGATAACGCCCATTCCTGTAACGACGACTCTGCGCGGGTGGCTCATAAGGGGCGTAACGAGAGAGGGAAACGAGGCGGTGTGCAAACGGAAATTGCGAATCCGGAAAGCGGATCGCGGAGACCGGAAAGACTGCGGGCCTTGCCCCGATCCGGAATCCGCTATCCGCTTTTCGGCTTCATTTTACCCGCCCGTCTTCACCTCGACGATGTCGTGCGGGGCGCTTTCGCGCTGGCCGGCGGCGGTGACTTGGATGTAGCGGGCTTTTTCGCGCAGCTCGGGGAGGGACTGGGCGCCGATGTAGCCCATGCCGCTCTGGAGGCCGCCGGAGAGTTGGGTGAGCACGGTGTCGAGCGGGGGGCTGACTTCTTTGAGCGCTTCGACGCCTTCGGCGGCGACTTTGCGGGCGGCGTCGCGGGTGGAGTGGCCGTAGCGGGCGGCGCTGCCGTCTTTCATCGCGGCGAGGCTGCCCATGCCGCGGTACTGTTTGTAGAGCTTGCCGTTGATTTCCATGATCGAGCCGGGCGCCTCGGGGCAGCCGGCGAGCAGGCCGCCGCAGATGACGGCGTGGGCGAGGGTGAGTGCCTTGACGATGTCGCCGCTCTTGGCGATGCCACCATCGGCAAGGATGCGGACGCCTTTTTTCTCCGCCGCGCGTGAGGCGACGTAGAGGGCGGTGAGCTGTGGGATGCCGACGCCGGCGACGACGCGGGTGGTGCAGATACTGCCGGGGCCCTGGCCGATCTTGATAACGTTCGCGCCGCAGTCGGCGAGGAATTCGACTCCGGCGCCGCTGGTGACGTTGCCCGCGATGATGGGCAGCTCGCGATGCGCATCGCGGATCATCTTCACCGTGTCGCCGACGCCGCGGGTGTGGCCGTGGGCGGTGGAGACGGCGATGACATCGACGCCGCGCTCCACGAGTCCGCCGACATGGGTGAGGATGCGGTCGCGGTCGAGTTCGCCGGTGGAGTTGCGGGTGGCGGAAATGGCGGCACCGCAGAGCAGGCGGAATTGGTCGTCGCGCGCGGGCTTCAACTG
>JBAVML010000078.1:0-8865 GCA_049690035.1 Chthoniobacteraceae bacterium | reverse complement strand
CGGGGAGGTCGAGCACGCTTCCCGGGCTCACCGCGCCGTCAGGCCGCATCGACTTGTGGAGCAGCAAATCAGTCGGCGAAATCGCCGCCAGCGACGGAGCCGGCACATTGGGCGGCGTCATTACGTTCCAGTGAGCCCGCGTGGACGCGGGCGGGAGTCCCGCGGGAGCCGTGTTGATCCGCGGCGGACGGCTCTCGATCGCGCAATCCCAGGTCGTCTCGGAAAACAAAGGTGCGCTCACCGGCGGAGGCATCGATGTGCGCGTGAGCGGTGCGACGACGATCGAGCGCAGCAGCCGTGTTCTCACCTCGACGAGCGGCGCAGGCGCGGCGGGCGATGTTTCCATTCAGTCGGGCAGCGTGAATCTTTCCGGTCCGGATTCGATCGTGGGAAGTCAGGCACTGGATACGGCCACGAGCGCCGCGCGGGCAGGAAAGGTTCGCGTCACCACGGATCAGCTCGCGCTTTCCAATGAAGGCTCGATCACTGCCTCGACCTTCGGCCTCGCGGCAGGCAACCGAGTCAACGTGCAGGCGCAGTCGATTTCCATCATCGGCAACGCCGCTCCCCTGCCCGGCGATCCTCCGACGGGGATCTTTTCCAACACCACTGCGACCGGCGCTGGCGGCGATGGGGGCGGTGTGACCCTTCGAGCCGACTCCTTGCGCATCGCCAACGGCGGACTGATCGGCGCCGACACCTTCGGCCTCGGACGAGGCGGCGATATCGATGTGGAAGCGCGGGACATTTTCATCGCGGCCCGCGGAGCTCAGCAGAAGACCGGCATCTTCGCCGACTCGGGCGGCGTGCCTGCGCTGATCAGTCCCGGCGGCGTGGGCGGATCGATCCGCATCAAAGCTGATCGGCTGCAAATCACCGACGGCGGATTGATCTCGACGAAATCGGTGGGCCTCGGCGCGGGTGGCGACACCATGATCGACGTGCGCGAACTCACGATCGCAAAAGGAAGTTCCGGGCTCATCACCGGGATCGCCGTGGACGCCGCGGCGGGCCCCGGAAGCGGGGGTAACTTGAGCATCAATGCAGATACGATCAGCGTGACCGGCGGCGGCCGCATTTCCGCAAACGCCGGCGATACCGGACCGGGTGGTGATATCTCGATCCGCGCGCAAAGCATCTTCCTCAGCGGCACTCCGGACGACCCGAGCACGATCTCGGCAGAGAGCAGTTCCACTGGAAATGGCGGCCCAGCCGGCACCGTCGAGATCATCACCGATCGCCTGCAGATCCTGAATGGCGCGCGCATCTCGGCGGCCACCTTTGGCGGCGGTGCCGGTGGTGACGTGGTGCTCCGGGCGAATGAGGCCTTCATTTCCGCGGGCAGCTCGGACGCCTTCACGGGCGTCGCCGCCCTCAGCACCTCCACGACTCTCCCCGGCGAGGGCGGCAGCGTGCAGGCGGAGTTTGGAAACCTTGTCATCACCGACAGCGGCGGCATCGCGGCCAATACGCTCGGCCCTGGCGCGGGAGGCGACGTCTCGGTCACCGCGAAGAGCGTGCGACTCCTCAGCGGCGGCCGCATTTCCGCGGACACCTCCGGTCTCGGCACGGGCGGCAGTGTGAAAGTGCGCGTGGGCAATCTCAGCATCTCTGGTCTCGCCGGGGACAAGAGCTCCGGCATCTTCTCCGGCAGCAACGCAACCGGCATCGGCGGACCGGGCGGAACGGTGCAAGTCCGCGCCACCACGCTGCGGCTCACCGACCTCGGCTCCATCGCCGCCACCTCCGCGAGCAGCGGCGCCGGCGGCAGCGTCGCCGTGCAGGCGACCCGGCTCACGCTCGACCACGGCGCCACCATCGCCGCCTCCGCCACCGGACCCGGCGTCGCCGGCAGCGTCTCGATCGCAGTCCAGCAGCCGCTCGAGCTGCGCGGCGGCAGCGCCGTGCGCACAACTTCGACCGTGAGCAGCGCCGGCACCGTGGAGATCACCTCCGCCAGCGACATCAATCTCTTCGACAGCACCGTGGCCGTCAGCGCCCTCGTCGGCAACGCCGGCTCGGTCAGCCTCATCGCGCCGGGCACGATCAGCCTGCGCAATTCCTCCGTCGTCGCCGAGGCTGGCTTGAACGGCGGCAACGTCTTCATCGATCCCGAATTCGTGATCCTCGACCACAGCCGGATCAGCGCCAACGCCATCCTGGGGGCCGGCGGTAACATTCTCATCATCACCGATAGCTTCCTCTCCTCGTCCAGCTCCGTCACCGCCTCATCCGAAGCCAACGTGCAGGGTTCGGTGCAGATCCAGTCGCTCAACGTCGATCTTTCCGGCGCCCTCGTGGTGCTCTCCTCCTCGCTCGTCGATGTCTCCACCCAGCTCCGCGAGCAATGCGCCCGCCGCCTCGGCATGGACTTCAGCTCGTTCCTCGTCCTCGGTCGCGGCGGCACGGAACAGACCCCGGATGAAGCCGCCGTCGCGGCGCCACCAGCGGAAAAGCGGCAAGACGAGCCGCCGCACAAACCGCTCAAGAAAACCGACCCCGCACGCGGTCTTCGCTCGAAGGGCGGATAGTCGCGTCGATCGACCGAGTTTCCGGGGTGGACTCGGTTAGTTGGGAATTGAGGCGGTGTTGTGACATTCCCGGCGTTGTCAGCGGGGCGCGGCTCGCGCAGGGTGCGCGCGCAATGGAACTCGCTCTTATCGACGCCATCGGCCCGTTTTTTCGCGGCTACGATCGGAGCCGGATCAACTGGTCGAAGATCCCCTTCCCTTTTCTCCAGACGGAAGGGCCGGCGCGCGAGGCGCAGTGGCGTGTGATCCGCGAGGAGTTGGCGGTCTTCGCGGAGAAGGTGGCGGCGCTGGGCTACAATGCGGCGTCGCTCGATGACGTGGCGCATCTGAGCCTGCACGCGTGGTTCGAGCCGGAGATCCGCGCGCGCAATGCCGTGCTGCGCGAGGAATTCCGCGCGTGCTTCGCGGTGCTCCGCGCGGCGAGGCTGCGGGTATATGTGACGGCGGATTTTCTCACGAGCTCGGCGGCGGTGGATGCGCATCTGCGCGATCGGCTGGGCGCGGCGGAGACTTGGTTCGGCGAGGTGGTGGCGGCATTCCTCGATGACTTCCCGGAGGTGGACGGCATCATCCTGCGCATCGGCGAGAGCGATGGGCTGGACGTGAGCGATCCCTTGCGCAGCCGGCTGCTGCTGCGGACGGCGGCGCAGGTGAATCGCATGCTGCGCGCGATTCTGCCGATCTTCGAAGCACGCCAGCGGCGGCTGATCTTTCGCACTTGGACGGTGGGCGCGTATCTCATCGGCGATCTCATCTGGCATCGTGGGCGCCTCGCGCAAGCGCTCGCGGGGATCGTGTCGCCCGCCTTTGTGCTCTCGATGAAATACGGCGAGTCGGACTTCTTCCGCTACCTGCCGCTCAACCGGCACTTCTTTCGCATCGATCTGCCGAAGATCATCGAGCTGCAAGCGCGGCGGGAGTACGAGGGCGCGGGCGAATATCCGTCGTTCATCGGCTGGGACTGCGAGCACTACGCGCGGGAGCTGCAGGAGGCGCGCGGGGTGATCGGCTTTTCCGTGTGGTGCCAGACGGGCGGCTGGCATGCGTTTCGCCGGCGTGCGTTCATCGAACCGGAAGGGCTATGGATCGAGCTGAATGCAGCGGTCGCGATCGCGGTCTTCCAGCGCGGCGCGACTGTGGAGCAGGCGGTCGGCTCGTTCTTCGGAGCGGAACGCGCGGCGGGTGCGCTGGAGCTGCTGCGGCGGGCGGAGATCGTGATCCGGCAGTTGCTCTACATCCCGGAATTTGCGGAGCAGAAGCTCTTCTTCCGCCGCGTCCGCATCCCGCCGCTGCTGCATGTTTATTGGGATTCGCTCTTCATCTACGACGCCGTGCGCAAGGTCGTGGGCCATTTCGTGAGCGATCCCGAGGCGGCGCTGCGCGAAGGCGAGGCGGCGTTTGCGAACTTCGAGCGGATGCAGGAGCTGACACGTGAGCTGGCGCTGCCGGAGGAGGATATCGAATTCATGCGCGACACCTTCCAGATGATCCTGCTCGCGCGGCGCTACTATCTTCTCCCACCCGATGAAGCGCTGGAGCGCGAGATCCGCGCGGCCAAGAAGGCCTACAAAAAACGCTGGCCGCGTTCGCACCGGCAGCGTTACCGCATCCGCACCTCGCTGGAGGAAACGCGCTTCGGGCGGCGCACAGTGAAGTGGGTCGCGCTGCTGCTGATCCGTCAGCAGCGCGGGTATCGGCGCGTGCTCGATCGGCTCTTCACGCTGCACGTGCTGTCGTGGATCTTCCGGCTCTTCCACGTGCGCCATCGCGAGGCGCTGCCGAAGTTCATGCGCAAATCAGCGATGGGCGTGGACTCGCTGTTTCGCTGAGCGGCAGGTTACTTCGGCTTCGCGTCGGGCTTGATGTCCTGCCCCCACGCGGTGTGATCGGGCCCCGGCCAGTCATCGACGAAGGCGCGCTGCGCCCAGCCGATCCACGCGGCTTCGAGGCGCGAGGCGATCTCGGGATGATCGGCGAGGACGTTGTGCTGCTCGGTGCGATCGGCCGTCATGTCGAAGAGTTCCCACGGGCCTTTCCATTTCTGCACAAGCTTCCACTGGCCGTCGCGGACGGCCTTGTTGCCTTCGTGTTCCCAAAAGATCGGCTGCGTGCGCTGCAATGGCTGGCCCGCGAACGCGGGACGCAGGCTCACACCTTCCATCGGCAGGATGTCGTGATCGTTGAAGCGCGCGGGATATTTCGCGCCCGCGAGATCGACCGCAGTGGCCATGATATCAACGAGGTGACCGGGCTGCTTTTCCAAGGCGCCGCGCCGCGCCGCGGGAATGCCCGCCGGCCAGTGCGCGATGAACGGCGAGCTGATCCCGCCCTCGTGCGTGAAGTGTTTGTAGCGCTGGAACGGCGTGTTCGCGAGCGTCGCCCAATTCATCCCGAGCTGCACGAACGACTGCGGGCTGCCGATGGGGCCCGGTCCGCGCGTGATGCCGGGCGGACCACCTTCCGCGTTGCCGCCATTGTCGCTGAGGAAAATGACGAGCGTATTATCGAGCAGGCCGCGCTCTTTCAGACCATCGACGAGCGTGCCGGTGCTGCGGTCGAGGCACTCGATCATCGCGGCATAGGCGGCCATGATTTGATCAAAGCGCTCGCGCTGTTCCGGCGTGCGCGACTCCCACGACGGCGACTCCGGCGGTCGCGGCGCGAGTGTCCATTGCGGATCGACGAGCCCCATCTTGATCTGCCGCGCGTGCCGTTCCTCGCGCAGTTGATCCCAGCCCTTCGAAAATTTCCCGCGATACTTTGCGATCACCTCCTCCGGCGCGCGCAGCGGGAAATGCACGGCGCCCTGCGGCAGGTAGAGAAAGAACGGCTTCTTCTCCGCGCGCGCTTCGTCGATGAACTTCAAGCCCCAGTTCACGAAGAGATCGGTGGAATACCAGTCGTGACCGAGTTCCGGCGAATCCTTCGGAATCTCGCGGCCATTGAGGTAGAGATTTTCCGTCCCCGGCTTGCTGTCTTCCTTCGGAAAATAAACTTCGCCGAAGCGCGAATTGAGCGACCGCATGAAGCCACGCTCCCAGGGCGGCGTACCGTTCTGCTGGCCGAGGTGCCACTTGCCGCACATCGCGGTGAAGTAACCCGCGTCGCGCAGTACCTCCGCGATCGTCACGCACCGCGGCAGGAGCTTCCCGTGAAAGCTGCGCGACTGCGGCTCCACTTTGTTATCCAGCCAGCCCATGCCGGCTTGCTGTGAATAGAGGCCGGTGATCAGTGCAGCCCGCGTCGGGCTGCAGCGCGGCGTATTATAGAATTGCGTGAAGCGCACGCCATTCGCCGCCAGCGCGTCGAGCCGGGGCGTGGGCACTTCACCGCCGAAGCAGCCGATGTCGGAGAAACCCATGTCGTCGGCAAGAATGACGATGATGTTCGGACGCTCGGTCGCGGCGAAGGCGCGAACGACGACAAGGAGCAGCAGCAGGACGAGTTTTTGTTTCATGGGTGGGCGCGCTCAAACACCCACGCACGGCCATGGTTTCCAAATCAATATGAGTCTGCGCCAAAACCCGGAAAGCGTGAGATGCTGCGCGGTGATTCTCAAACTTCCCGACCTCCTCACCCGCGTCGATGGCACCCTGCTCGCGGGCGATTCGGAGTGCGAGATTCGCGGCTTTGCCTCGCTGCTGGACGCCGAGCCGGGCGATCTCAGTCTTTTCTCGAATCACCGCTACCGCGAGCAACTGAGCGCCACTCGCGCCAGCGTCGTGCTTGTGCCGAAGACGTGGAGCGACTTTCCAGGAACGGTGACTTGCATCGGCGTCGCCGATCCCTCGCGCGCCTTCGATCAACTCGTCGATGCACTCGGTCTTCAGCCCGAGCAGTTTCAGTCCTACATCCATCCCACCGCCGCCATTGCGGATTCCGCGAAGCTGGATCGCTGTGCGGTCGCCATTGGGGCCTGTGCCGTGATCGACGAAGGCGCGGAGATCGCGGATGGCGTGGAGATCGGCGCCGGCTGTTACGTGGGGAAAAGCGCGCGCATCGGCGCAGGTTCACGGCTCTTCGCCAACGCGACGGTCCACGACCGCTGCGTGCTCGGCCAGCGCGTGATCCTGCATTCCGGCGTCGTCATTGGCGCGGATGGCTTTGGCTACGAGTTTGAAAAAGGGCGGCATCGCAAAGTGCGGCAGCTCGGCAGCGTGCAGATCGACGACGACGTGGAGATCGGCGCCGGTAGCATGGTCGATCGCGGGCGCATCGGCCGCACGCGGATCGGCGCCGGCACGAAGATCGATAACCTCGTCCAAATCGGGCACAACGTCGTCATCGGCAAACACTGCATCCTCGTCTCCGGCGTCGCCATCGCCGGCAGCGCCGTGATCGGCGACTACGTGGTGATGGCCGCCGGCGCGGGCATCGCCGGCCACGTGAATGTCGGTGCGCAGAGCACGATCGGCGGTCGCGCCGGGGTCACCAAGGACGTCCTCGCCGGCACCTCCGTCCTCGGCTTCCCCGCCGTGCCGGCACGGGAAGAGCGGCGTCGCATCGGCTCGATCGCCCGGCTCCCCCAGCTCCTCGCCCGGGTCAAGGAACTCGAAGCCCGCCTTGTCGAGCTGGAGCCGCAGCCGCTCCTCGCGGGGATGGACGCCTGACCGCACTGGTCAGAAATCCGAGCCCGCTCCGATGGCGCGGAGCGCTCCGCACCGGCCCCGCCCGCGAATGTAAGAGGTCCCTCGACGAGCTCGGGATAACAAAAGGTAAAATCCTCCGTCACGAGCACAGCGACGACCCTCGCTTCATTCAAACGAAAATCGACTCACGACGCCCAAGGGGAGCGGCGTGACGCGGCGGTTTGTGCATCTGCAGGGCTCGCGGCCATAGGCGTGAAGGCAATGAGCGTACCCAATGTGGCGGGGCTTGTGAGTCCCTTGGGATTGTAGTCGAGAATCCGATGTTAAATGGTAAACCTCTAGTTTCCCCCTTCTAACCCTTGCTGGCATGCGCACTTCTCTTTGTTGTCTGATCGCTTTTGCCTTCGTCGCTCTGCCCGACGCCCGTGCGGTGCAGATCACGGCCGCAGCGACGGGGAATTGGTCGAACACGGCTACCTGGGTGGGTGGCGTCCTCCCAGGAGTGGAGGATACCGTCAAGATCCCGACTGGCATCACGGTCACGCTCAATGCGGACGTGGAATGTGGGGGCATCGTCGTGGAGGGGAAACTGACGGTGGAGCGGGCGAATCGGACGTTGTTGTGCGATTACCTATTGGTGCAGACGACAGGAGCGATGTTTGAGGTGGGGACGAATGCGAACCGCTTTGCCCAGAACTTCACGCTGACGCTGAAAGGCCTGTCCACTGAGAGTCCGCTGGCTTCAATGGGTGCTAAGCTGCTAGGAGCTCACAATGGCGGCACGCTGGAGATTCACGGCAGAGATCGTATCGAGTGGACGCATCTCGGCGCCAACGCAGCGGCGGGCGGGACGTCGCTGACGCTGAGCGAGGCAGTCGATTGGGTGGTAGGTGATACAATCCTGGTGACGTCGAGCCGGGCAGATTGGGATGAGGCGGAGACGCGGACGATCACGGGCGTGAGTGGGGATCTGAAGACGGTGTCGTTCGCGACGCCGCTGACGTATCCACACAATGGCAGCACGATCACCAAGACGCGCATCTCAGATGCTAAATCGTGGACCGGCGACCTGCGTGCTGAAGTTGGGCTACTCAGTCGCAATGTGAAAATCCAAGGCGATGCGGTGTCGGAGACCGCAGGCTTTGGCGGACACATCATGGTGATGAACGGGGGCACCACATGCTGTGTGACAAACGGACGGGGCTTCATCGAGGGCGTGGAGCTTTACCGTATGGGGCAGAAGAGCATCAAAGGCCGCTACCCAATGCACTGGCACATGGTCGCGGAGGGCGGTGTGGGGCAGTATTTCCGCGACAGCGTGGTGCGGCACTCATTTAACCGCGCGATCACGATTCACGGCACGGAGTCCACCTTGGTGGAGAACAACTTTTGCTATGATCATGTCGGTCACGGCATCTTCCTGGAGGATGGTTCGGAGCGCTTCAACGTCATCCGCAAGAATGTCGTAGCACTGAGCAAGAAGCCCCTGGCTGGCGAGGAAATCCTACCGACGGACAATGGCTTCAACGCCCCGCAGAATCGCTCGCCTTCGAGCTACTGGATCACCAATCCGAATAACACGTTCACCGACAACGTCGCGGCGGGGACCGAGGGCACGGGCTATTGGTTTGCCTTTCCACAGAAGCCGCTCGGACCGTCCTTAACTCATCCGCGCTTCTCGGCGCTGGAGCCTTACAAGCAGCCGCTCGGTGCCTTTGATCGCAATACCACGCACAGCTCCATGA
>JBAVML010000077.1:0-2051 GCA_049690035.1 Chthoniobacteraceae bacterium | reverse complement strand
AAAGGTTACGCCCCTGCCCTGGAGCAACCGGACAAGTTCCACGGCCTCGGAAAATTCGAACCGAAGACAGGCAAGACCTCGTCCACGGTGACGCCCACCTACTCGGAGCTTTTTGGCAAGACGCTGGCGAAATTTGCCGACACCAATAACAAGATCCTTGCGATCACCGGCGCGATGCCGACCGGCACTGGACTCATCCATTTCGCCAAGACTCATCCCGACAAATACTTCGACGTGGGCATCGCAGAAGAGCACGCTGCGCTCTTCGCCGCAGGACTTGCGGTGCAGGGGTTCAAGCCCTTCCTCGCGATCTATTCCACGTTCATGCAACGCGCGTATGACATGATCATCCACGACATTGCGCTGCAAAATCTCAACGTCTGCCTCTGCATGGATCGCGGCGGCTTGAGCGGCGACGATGGACCGACACATCACGGGTTGTTCGACATCGGCTACCTGCGACACGTGCCGAATCTGGTCCACATGCAGCCCAAGGATGAGGACGAATTCGTGGACATGCTCTGGACGATGACGAACTACCACACCGGCCCAATCGCCATCCGCTACCCGCGCGGCATCGGCACCGGGGCGCAGCCGAAGGAGCAACCGAAGCTGCTCGAGATCGGCAAGGCGGAAGTGATCAAGCACGGCACCCAGGTCGCCATCTTCGGCCTCGGCGGAATGTGCGAGATGGCGGGTGAGGCTGCTCAGGTGCTCGAAGCGCAAGGCATCAGCACGGCGGTGATCAACCCGCGCTGGATCAAGCCGCTCGACGCCGGAACCATCGAGTTCTTTGCGCGTAGCGTGGATGTCGTCTGCACCATCGAAGATCACGTGCTGCACAACGGCTTCGGTTGTGCCGTGATCGAGCACCTCAATGATGTCGGCATCAAAACTCCCGTCGTGCGCATCGGCTGGCCGGATCAATTCATCGAGCACGGGGCGGTCGACATTCTTCGCAAGAAGCACGGACTCACCGCGCAACATGCGGTGGAAAAGATTTTGCCGTTGATCAAGCCGAAGAAGGCCACAGCGAAGAGCGTGGCCTGACGAGGACCGCGTTTTCTTGCCTACTGGATCTCGCGCTCGGCGCGCGGGGGCGGTGGGGAAGAGCGCAGCGCATTCTCCAGCGAGCTGATCTCCGCGGCCGCGGAACTCGAACTCGTGGAACTTTGCGAGCGCACTTTCTCGAGGCTCCTGCGCACCGGCTCCGGCAGGGCGCGGCGCTGTTCCTCGGTGTCCACCGGACCGGTGAAAATGGTCTCTCCCGCCGGATTCTTCGCGATCACCGTGCGGTGCTCGTTCTCAGTGCGCACCTCGAGTTCGCCGTGCTCGTCCTTGACCACGATCCGCGCCTGGGCGGTGTTCCAGGTCGTCACCGCGCCGTCCTGATCGACGCGCACTTGCGGCGCGCCACCGGGCCGCACTTCGCGGAGCAGGTCGGAGGGGCGCGGCGGCTCGGGTGGACGCGGAGCGTTCGGAAGCGTGGGTGCGCCCGGGGGCTGAAACGAAGGCGCTTCCGGCGGTTTCCCGCCGCCGGGATTCTTGCGCCATTGCTCCACCTTCTCCTGAAACTCACGCACACGGTCCTGGAAGCCCTTCATGTTTTCCTGAAGGCGGCGCCCGTAGTCTTCGCCGCGCTCGCGGGCTGCATCGAGGCGGGGAATGAAATCGCCCGGCGACGGCGTGATCGAGGTGCGACGCTCCGGCAGCATCCGCTCGCCGATCTTCAACGTAAGCTTTTGCTCCTGGCCCTTCCGCAGGATCGTCAGGCTCACTTCCTTGTCTTTGCCGAGGCTGCGGACGAGGAGGGCGAGCTGGTTGGGATCGACCAGTTGCTGGTCGTTCAGCAGTTTCAAAACGTCGTAGCGCTGCACGCCGGCCGCGGCGGCGGGACTGTCCGGCACCACTTCTTCCACGACGATTCCAAATCCTTCCGGCAGCCCAATTTGATTGGACAACGCCGGCGGCACGGGCGCGGTCATCACCCCAATGAATGGCGTGGGCTTCTGCATCCGCGCGGATCCCTTCTCGGAACCGAAGCCTTCACG
>JBAVML010000076.1:0-4621 GCA_049690035.1 Chthoniobacteraceae bacterium | reverse complement strand
CAGCAGGGCCACGCGAGCGTCTCGGGGCTGGCGGAAGATCTCGATCTGGCGGAACTCGTCGAAGACACCCTGCGGATGAGCGCCGAGACGCTGAGCCGGCATCGCGTGCAGGTGATCCGCGAATTCGACGCCGTGCCGCCGGTGGTGGTGGAGAAGCACAAGGTGCTGCAAATCCTCGTCAATCTCGTCTGCAACGCGAAGCACGCCTGCGAGGCCGTGGACCGGCCGGACCGGACGCTGACCGTCCGCGTCTTCCACGGCGACGGCAGCGTCAACGTGGCGGTCGCCGACAACGGCATTGGCATTCCCCAGGAGAATCTCGTGCGCGTTTTCAATCACGGCTTCACGACCAAGCAAAACGGGCACGGCTTCGGCTTGCACAGTGGAGCACTGGCCGCGCGTGAGATCGGCGGCTCGCTCCAGGTGGAAAGCGGCGGTCCCGGCCAGGGCGCCACCTTCACGCTCAAGATCCCCGCTGCCCAAGCCGTCTAAAAATCATGAACGCAAACACGCTTCCCACGGAACGCCGCATCCTCATCATCGATGACAACGCGTCGATTCATCAGGACTTCCGCAAGATCCTCGCCGAACCCTCCGGCCACGAAGATTTCGAGCGTGCCGAGGCCGCCCTCTTCGGCGACCCGCCGAGTGCCGCCGCGACGATGGCATTTTCCATCGATTCGGCTTTCCAGGGACAGGAGGGGCTGGCTCGCGCCAAAGCAGCGCGGGCCGAGGGGCGGCCCTATGCCGCGGCCTTTGTGGACGTGCGCATGCCGCCGGGCTGGGATGGCGTCGAGACGATCGAACGACTCTGGGAGGCCGATGCCGAGCTGCAGGTGGTGATCTGCACGGCCTACTCGGATTATTCGTGGAATGAAATGGTCGCCAAGCTCGGCATCTCCGATCGCCTTTTCATCCTCAAAAAACCCTTCGACAACATCGAGGTGCTGCAACTGGCCGAGGCGCTCACGGCGCGATGGTTTCTCGCCCAGCACGCTCGCCGCCAGATCGGAGATCTCGAAAATCTCGCCACGGAACGCGCCGCGGCGCTCCAGCAGAGCGAAGCGCACTTTCGCGTCGTCGCCGAAAACGTCGGCGACCTCGTCTCCGTCGTCGATTCGCGAGGCGCCCGCACCTTCCACAATTCTTCCTTCGAGCGCGTGCTTGGGATTCCCGTCGAGGAACTCGGTCGGACGGCGCCGGTGGAGCACATTCATCCCGATGACCAGATGAAAGTCGTCCTCGCCACCGATCGAGTGCTCGAGACCGGCGAACCCGAGGAGATCATCTACCGGATGCGGCATGGCGACGGCACGTGGCATCTGCTCAAGACGCAAGTCAGTCCGGTGCGCAACGCCAGCGGGGGAATCGAGCGCCTGGTGATGGTGGCCCGCGACATCTCGGCGCGTCCCGCGCTGGAGTTCTAGAGCGGAGCGGGCCGAAGCGCGCGGCCGTGGACAATGGCGCCGGGGTCGGCTAGCAACCGCGTTCGTGAAACTCATCTCCTGGAATGTGAACGGCATTCGCGCCGTTTTGAAAAAAGGCTTTGCCGATTTTGTGGCTGCCGAAAAGCCGGACATCGTGTGCCTCCAGGAAACGAAGGCCACGCCCGAGCAGGTCGAAGTGCCACCCGCGCTCGCGGACTACCACGCGGCTTGGAACATCGCGGAGAAGAAGGGCTACTCGGGCACCGCGATTTTTTCCAAAGTGAAACCACTGTCCGTCTGCCTCGGCATCGACTGCGCGGATCACGATCGCGAGGGGCGCGTGATCACCGCGGAGTTTGCGGATTTTTTCCTCGTGAATGTCTATGTGCCGAACTCGAAGCGCGAACTGACGCGGCTCGAGTACCGGCAGCAGTGGGATCGCGATTTTCTCGCCTACCTGAAGAAGCTGGAGAAAAAGAAACCGGTCATCTGGTGCGGCGATCTGAACGTCGCGCACACCGAAATCGATCTCGCGCGGCCGAAGGAAAATGGGAAGACGCACGGCTTTACGCCGGAAGAGCGCGCGGGCTTCGAGGCGTTCGTGAAAGCGGGCTTCGTCGATACGTTCCGCGTCTTCGAAAAAACCGGCGGGCACTACACTTGGTGGAGCCAGATGACCAATGCGCGCGCGCGCAATATCGGCTGGCGGATCGACTACTTCCTCGTCTCCGCTGCCCTCGCGCCGCGGCTGAAATCCGCGACGATCCATCACGCCATCACCGGCTCCGATCACTGCCCGATCGGGATCGAACTGAAGAAGCCGGTCAAGAAAACCTAGGGCAGATCCGTCACCGGTTTCCCGAAGACCCAGGTGAGTCCGCGGATCAAGCGCTCGGGCACGCGGTCGCTATGGCCGCCGGCGGGTTCGTAGAAAGTCACCGGCGCCGGGCGCTCGCGGAGCACGTCGAACATCTTGCGCGCGCTCAGGTTGAAGCCCCATTCGTCATGTGACCCGCCGTCGAGATAGATGCGCTGGTCAGGCGCGAAAGCGTCGGTGCGCTGGCGGATGATGAGCAGCGGATCCTTGTCCAGCCAGTGTTGCCAGACCTTCGGCTGGAATTGCCCGGCCTCGTCGTAGAGCCAGAGGAGGCGGCCCGGTCGTTCGGTTCCCACCGGCGCATAGGCGGCGGACAGGCCGAGGATTAGCTCGACGAATCCATCCGCGGGGCGCGGCGCGTTCCGGGCCGGCGCGGTGAAAGCCTCCACTTCCTTCGGCGTCACCCGCCGCACATTCGGCCGCTCCACCACGGGCCGATGCGTCACTTCAAAATCGCTATCCGGCGCCAGCGCGACGACGGCGCCGAACTGCTTCTGCCGCGCCATCGCCAGCATCAGCGCGCCGTAGCCGCCGCTGGAATGTCCGGCGACGATGCGCCCGGTGCGGGCCTTTGGCGCGGGATATTTTGCTTCCACCGCCGGGATGATTTCGTCGGCGAGATAGTCGGCGTAATTTCCCTGCGCGGTGGAATTGAGATACTGGCTGCCGCCCCAGCGGTTGCGGCAGTCCGGCACGGCGATGACCAGCGGCATCCCGTCGGCGGCCAGCTTTTCCACGACCCGGGCAATCCACGCACCGGCGCCCTGCGCGATGACATCCTCCGCGGAACCGCCGTAGCCGGGGAGAAAATAGACGACGGGCAGCGCCTCGCCCGGCTTCGTCTGCGCGGGACTGAACACGGCGACCCGGCGCGCAGTGGGGTCGTTGAGCGGATTGCCGCGCAGCGTGCGACCGGCGATCTCCAGCACTTCAAATCGAGCCGAGACTGGCGAAGGTTCCGCGGAAACGAGGCCCGGGATCGCCAAGAGGCAGGCCGTGAAGAGTTGAGCGGGGGAAAGGGTGACGCGCATGATGGCAGTTGGAGCAGGGAATCTCCCCCGGCACAATCAAGACGCAGCGTGGCGCAAGCGCGGGGTGACATTCCGCAGAACTAAAGCATCTTCGCGCGGTTCCAGAACTCCGGGTAACCGCGCGGCTCTTTGCCGCGTCTCTCCCGGAACACTCCACATCGCATGACCCTCTCTCGCTACTTCCTCACGGCCGCGCTTCTCCTCGCGGCGCTGCCGGCTCCCGCCCAGGATCTCGCGGCGGCGGCGGCTTTTCTCGACAAGCGCTTCAAGCAACTCGATGCGGATGGCGACGGGAAGCTGAGCGCGGCGGAGGCGAAGCCCGCCGAGGTGTGGTTGAAAGGAGCGGATGCCGACAAGGATGGCTTCCTTACCCTGGATGAAGTGCGCACGCATCTGCGCAACCAGATCGCCACGCTGCTCGAGGCGCGCCGCGGCGTGGTGCCCGCCGATGCGGCAAAGGTGGACGAACAGGCGCCGCCTCCCTTCGAGGCCTCGACATCGCCGCGCGAGGAGCCGGCGCGCTTAAAGCCCGGCGCCTGCGGCATCGGCACGCTCATCCCGGACGCGACGCTGACCGACCTCGATGGCGCGCCGCAGTCTCTGCGCAAGCTGATCGGTGCGAAGCCTGCGGTCATCGCGCTGGTGAGCACGAGCTGTCCGGTGAGCAAACGCTACACGCCGGTGCTCGCGCGGCTGGAAAGCGAGTATCGGGCGAAAGGCGTGGCGTTCATCCTCATCGCGCAAAATCCCACGGACGCCGCGGACGATTTGCGCGCTACGCTCAAGGCCGCGGGTCTCACCGCGCCGTGCCTGCGCGATCCGCAGCACGCGCTGCTCAAGACGCTCGGAGCGACTTCGTCGGCGGATACTTTCCTCCTCGATGCCGCGCACACGCTGGTCTATCGCGGGGCGATCGACGATCAATACGGGCTCGGCTACTCGCTCGATGCGCCGCGCCGCCGCTACCTCGCGAATGCGGTGGAATCCTTGCTCGCCGGGGCGGTGCCGGAGATCGCCGCGACCTCCGCGCCGGGTTGTGCGCTCGATCTCGCCGAGGCGAAAGCGATCGCCACCGACCTCACTTACCACGGCCGCATCTCGCGCCTCGTGCAGGCCAATTGCCAGGAGTGCCACCGCGGCGGCGGCATCGCGCCCTTTGCGCTGGAAACTTACGAGCAGGTCACGGCGAAGAGCGGGATGATTCGCAAAATGGTCGATCGCGGTTTGATGCCGCCGTGGTTTGCCGCGCCGCCGGCGCCGGGCACGCATTCGCCGTGGGGCAATGA
>JBAVML010000075.1:0-4741 GCA_049690035.1 Chthoniobacteraceae bacterium | reverse complement strand
GCTCTCGAAGGCGGGATGCAATGCGGGCGCGTGTCATGGCAATGCGACCGGTAAGGGCGGCTTCAAGCTCTCGCTGCGCGGGCAGGATCCGGATCTCGACTGGCTGGCGATCACGCGGGAGCAGGGTGGGCGGCGCGTGAATCTCATCCAACCGGAGCAGAGCCTCGCGTTGCTGAAGGCGACCGCGGGCATCGCGCATGAGGGGGGGCAGCGGTTTGCGGTCGGCTCGCCCGAATATCAGATTTTCGCGGAATGGCTGCGCAGTGGCGCTCCGGATTCCGGCGTGAAAGCGCCGAAGCTGGTGAAGCTCGAAATCGCCGGCGCAGAGCGCGTGGTGATCGAACCGGCAACGGAGCTGAAGCTGCGGGTGACGGCGAAATTTGCGGACGGGTCCGTGCGCGATGTGACTTCGCTCGCCGTGTACGAGCCGAGCAACCAGGTGGCAAAGGTCTCCGCCGACGGTCGCGTCACGCGCGAGAAAGTGGGCGAGACGAACGTGCTCGTGCGCTTCCTCAACCAGCAAGTGCCGGTGCCGATCGCATTCGTGCCGGCACGCCCGGACTTCGCGTGGAGCAATCCGCCCGCGGTCAATTTCATCGATGAACAGGTCTTCAAAAAACTGCGGATGCTGCGGATGAATCCGTCCGAGCTGTGCAGCGACGCGACCTTTCTCCGCCGCGCGTATCTCGATCTCCTCGGCATCGTGCCCGACGCTGCGCTCGCCCGCGCGTTCATCGCCGACACCGATGCCGAGAAACGCGCGAAGCTGATCGACGAATTGATGCAGTACGATGAGTTCGCCGACTTCTGGGCTCTGAAGTGGGCCGACCTACTGAAGATCGAGCAGCGCCAGCTCGACTATGACGGGATGAAGGTCTTCCACGGCTGGATCCGGGAGAGCATTGCGAAGAACAAACCGCTCGATCAGTTTGCCCGCGAATTGATCGCCGCGCGCGGCAGCACGCTGAAGAATCCGCCGGCGAACTGGTGGCGCGCGAATCGCGATCCGGTGACGCGGGCCGAAAATACCGCGCGCGTTTTCCTCGGCACGCAGCTCAATTGCGCGCAGTGCCACAACCACCCGTTCGAACGCTGGACCCAGGACGATTACTACAACTGGGCCGACCTCTTCGCCCGCATCGACTACAAGCTCTCCGACGAAAAGGGCGGCGACAAGAACGACAAACACGAGTTCAAGGGCGACCAGACGGTGCTGATCAAGGCGAGCGGCTCAGTGCTCAACGCGCGCACCGGCGAGCCCGCGGTCGCGCGCTTTCTCGGCGGCGAGAAGCCGCAGGTGAGCAAGGAGCGCGACGAACTGCTCGCACTCGCCGATTGGCTGCCGCATTCGCCGATGT
The DNA here is from genome assembly GCA_049690035.1 of Chthoniobacteraceae bacterium. GTDB lineage: Bacteria > Verrucomicrobiota > Verrucomicrobiia > Chthoniobacterales > Chthoniobacteraceae > Chthoniobacter. The sequence continues at coordinate 3,383 of JBAVML010000075.1, read as the reverse complement.
TTGCGCGCATGCAGGTGAATCGCGTGTGGTTTCATCTACTCGGTCGCGGGCTGGTCGATCCGGTGGATGATTTCCGCGCGAGCAATCCGCCGTCGCATCCCGAACTGCTCGACGCGCTCGCGAAGGATTTCCAGACGAAGGGCTACGACCTGCGCGAACTCATCCGCACGATCATGAACTCGCGCACCTACCAGCTCGCCGTGGAGCCGAACGCGACGAACGCCGACGACGAAACGAACTTCTCGCGCGGCATCGTCCGCCGACTGAGCGCCGAGCAGATCCTCGACTCGATCAGCGCCGTGCTCTCCACGCCGCTGGCGCTCGACGACGCGCCGGAGGGCACGCGGCTCGCGCAAATTCCCGAGGGAAAAAAGCACTACAAACCGATCGTGAATGAGGTCGAACGCTTCGCCGCCACCTTCGGCAAACCGCCGCGACTGATCGCGTCGGATTGCGAACGGACGAACGAAACCGCGCTGCCGCAAGTCTTCCAACTCATCAGCGGGCCGATGATCCAAAAACTGCTCACGCGGAAGTCCAACGCGATCGAAGCGGCGCTGAACTCCGGCACCGACGCTGACACGATCGACGCGCTTTTCTGGAACACACTCTCGCGTTCCGCGACCAATGCCGAGCGCGAGCGTTTCACCGCCCATCTCGCCACCGGCACCGACCGCCGCCGCGCCGCTGAGGACGTCGAATGGGCGCTCATCAATTCGAAGGAATTCATCTTCCGCCACTGACTATGAATCACGACTTCGCCTGCTCTGACTTCCGTCGCGCAATGACGCGCCGCCATGCGCTCAAGGTCGGCGGGCTCGGGTTGCTCGGGCTGAACATGCCGCGGATCCTCAATGCCGAGGCATACGGGACGAACAACAAGATCAAGGCGCGGGCGAAGTCGGTGATCTTCCTTTTCCAGTGGGGCGGGCCTTCGCACATCGACATGTTCGATATGAAGCCGGATGCGCCCGAGGGGATTCGCGGACCGCATCAACCGATCTCAAGCAAGGCCGATGGCATCCAGGTGTCCGAGCATCTGCCGAAGACGGCCAAGGTGATGGACAAGGTGACGCTGATCCGGTCGATGCATCACACGATGAAGAATCACAACTCGGCCGGCTACTATGCGCTGACCGGGCATGCGCCGCCGAGTGACGATCAGCGGCTGCGCGACTCGCTCGATCTTTTCCCGGGCTACGCATCGATGGTCGATCGGCTCGCGCCTTCGCAGGGCGAGATGCCGACGGCGATCTCCTATCCGCACGTGGTGAGCGATGGCTCGATCACGCCCGGGCAGCACGCGAGCTTCCTCGGCAAGGCGCACGACCCGCTCGTGGTGCTGCAGGATCCGAATGCGTCGAACTTCGCGCTGCCGGAGCTGAGTCTGCCGGAGGGGATTCCGTTCGAGCGAATGCAGGCGCGGCGGGAGTTGCAGCAGCTCGTGGATCAACAGGCGCGGCTGCTCGATATCTCGGCGCAGGCGCGCGGTCTCGACAGCTACTACGAGCGCGCGATCGGCATGCTGCAATCGCCGAAGCTGCGCGAGGCCTTTAATCTTTCGGCGGAGCCGCAAGTCGTGCGCGATGCGTACGGCCGCACGACGTACGGCCAGAGCTGCCTGCTCGCGCGGCGGCTGGTGGAAGCGGGGACGAAGTTTGTGACCGTGTATTTTGCGCCGAGCATCGGCGGGCAGAGCACGACCGAGGGCGGCTGGGACACGCACGGCTTCAACAACACGCGGATGTTTCCGATCGTGGAAAAATATCACCTGCCAATCACCGAGCAGACGCTGCCCACGCTGCTCAACGATCTCGATCAGCGCGGCCTGCTCGACACGACGCTGGTGGTGTGGATGGGCGAGTTTGGCCGCACTCCGAACATCAACAAAAACGTGAGCCGCGACCACTGGCCGCAGTGCTACACCACGCTGCTCGCGGGCGGCGGGGTAAAGCGTGGCTTCGTCTATGGCGCGAGCGACAAGCAGGGCGCGTATCCCGCGGAGAATCCCGTGCGGCCCGACGACCTCGCGGCGACGATCTACCACGCACTCGGCATCGATCCGCACAGCGAACTGCGGACGCTCACCGATCGGCCGGTGCTCGCCGCCGATGGCAAGCCGGTGATGGGCGTGTTTGCGTAGGGCGGCAGGTTCCGTCGGAGGGAGTTGGACCGGGAGTCGTTTGCGAATTACGCTGCCGGTGTCGCGCCTCTTTTCGATGATCGTGCCGCCCCTTCAAATCTTCTCCAGTGGTTGCGATTCGCAGCCTGATTCGGCTGACACTTTCGCCGCGCAGCGGCAGCGCATGGTGGCTGAGCAGATCGTCGCGCCGGGCCGGGACGTGAAGAATCCGCGGGTGGTGCGGGCTCTCGGCAGCGTGCCGCGCCATGAGTTCACTCCCCTCGAATCACGCGACCTGGCCTACACTGACCGGCCGCTGCCGATTGGCTTCGGACAAACGATTTCGCAGCCCTTCATCGTGGGCTACATGACGGAGCAACTCGATCCGCAGCCCTGGCACCGCGTGCTCGAGATCGGGACCGGCTCTGGCTACCAGGCCGCGGTGCTCTCCACCCTCGTGGCGGATGTTTACACGATCGAAATCGTCGAGCCGCTCGCCCGCAACACAGCCACCGATCTCGATCGCCTCGGCTATCGCAACGTCCACGTTCGCGCCGGCGACGGCTACCGCGGCTGGCCGGACGCGGCGCCGTTCGATTCGATCATCGTAACCTGCGCACCGGATCACGTGCCGGCGCCGTTGCGCGCGCAACTCAAGGAAGGTGGGCGGATGGTGATCCCGGTCGGTGACTATGGGTCGCAGCGTTTGCACGTTTTGGAGAAAGTGATGGGTCGCCTAGAAGAGCGGGCGGTGCTGCCGGTGAGCTTCGTCCCGATGACGGGCGAGGCGGAACGGCCGGAGTATTGATGGGCCGAAAATCCGCGGGGTGGCGACGGCGGCGACGCTGGCTTGTTCTTAGCGCGCGCCCGCGCCGAGCAGGACCACGGGCACCGTTTTCAGCAGGATCTTCGCGTCGAGCAGCAGCGACCAGTTGTCGATGTAATCGAGATCGAGCTTCACCCACTGATCGAAGTTCTTCACTTCGTTGCGTCCGCTGATTTGCCAGAGGCAGGTGAGGCCGGGCTTCATCGAGAGCCGGCGACGCTGCGAGGGACTCTCGAATTTCGCCACCTCGTAGAGTGGGAGCGGGCGCGGGCCGACCAGGCTCATATCGCCGCGCAGGATGTTGATGAGCTGTGGCAGCTCGTCGAGGCTGGTCTTGCGCAGGATGCGGCCGATCGGCGTGACGCGCGGGTCGTTCTCGATCTTGAAGACCGGGCCGCTCATTTGGTTGAAGGCGGCCAGTTCGCTCTGCTGCAT
>JBAVML010000074.1:0-2581 GCA_049690035.1 Chthoniobacteraceae bacterium | reverse complement strand
GGAATAGACAACGCCGTTGGGATCCTTGATGAGCACGGGTGTGACACCCTTGAGCACGAGCGTGGTGCCGAGGACCGAGTTCCAACTTCCGGGCGTGAGTGCGCCGGCGCCGATCTGTGCGGCGCATCCGTCGGTCATACCCGCAAAGACTGGCGTGCCGGCGGGAATGCCCGTGAGTGCGGCGGCTGCGGCGCCCACGATGCCGAGCGAAGTGCCGGAGCGGGTGAGGGGAGGCAGCAACGATGGGGGAATATCGAGCGCGGCGAATACGTCAAGCGGCCATTCCTCATCGACCAGGTTGCAACCGGTCTTGAGCGCATTGCTCGTATCCGTCGAGACCGGATGGCCGACGAGTTTGCCATTGATGAAATCCGCTTGGTGGGTGAGCAGCGTTTGCGCGGAGATCAATTCCGGGTGAGCACGAAGGAGCCAGAGGAGTTTTGGCAGGCCCCATGAGGCCTGCATGCGATTGTAGCCGAAGGTCGTCCAGGTTCGTTCACCGATGCGATTCACGAGTTGGACTTCACCGGCGGCTCGGGAATCGTCGTACATGAGCGCCTGGGTGAGAGCGTGACCCGCGCGGTCGGTGAGCAAGACCGTTCCCGACGTTCCGTCCACGGCCAGTCCGCGGATCAATGCCGGAGAAATGCCTGCGACCGTCGCGCGCGCGGCGCTGGCCACGGCACTCCACCACTCCTCTGGATTCTGTTCGTGACGACCTCCTTCGCGGCGGCTGGTCAGTTTCGCTGTTCCACTGCCCGCGACCTGTCCTGTCGCGGAAAGCGCGACGACGCGCACGCTCTGAGTTCCAAGGTCAATGCCGAGCCAGACCGGCTCGTTGGAAAGCGGATTCATTCGAATGGGGGGAGACAGATTTCCTCAGCGGATTCGCGGCGCGCGGACCGACCGGATGCCCGTCCATTTCGAAGATCGACTTCCCGCTCCGGCGTTAGCAGGTGTTTTTCAAATCAGACTCTGCGCTTGCCCGCAGCCTTCCCTACGCAAGCCGGCCGCAGCAATTCTTGTATTTTTTCCCGCTGCCGCACGGGCACGGATCGTTGCGGCCGACTTTTGAGGCGTCGCGCACTGGGGCTCGCTGCGTTTCGAAGACATCGTCAAGCGATGCGTCGGATTCGCCATTCGAAGGCAGCGCCGCAGTCGGTGGCCGCACCGCCGTCGGACGGGTCGCGCCACTGGCTTCCGTGGTCTGCGCGCCGGTCTCGTCGGCGTGGATGAGGAACTGCGGGAGATTTTGCAGAAAGGCACCGAACGCTTCGAGGTTCGAGGTCGAGCGGAAGAGATTGTGCAGGATTTCGCCCTTCATGCTGTCCATCAGCACGGTGAACATCTCGTAGGCCTCGTTCTTGTATTCGACGAGCGGGTCCTTCTGGCCGTAAGCGCGGAGATACACGGCCTCGCGGAGCGAATCCATCGCGTAGAGATGCTCCTGCCAAAGCCGGTCGATCGCGTTGAGAATGATGTAGCGCTCGATGTGTTTCACCGCCTCCGGCAATTCGTGCGCACACTTCAACTCGTAGCTCTGCTTGACGCGATTGATGATGAACTCGGTGATTTCCGCGTTCGTCTTTTTCCCAAAGCCGGCGGCCTCGGCATGCAGACCGAGCGGGAAAGTCGTGTTGATCCAGTTGAGCAGGCCCGCTTCGTTCCGCTCTTCGCCTTCGGGCAGATACTCTGCGACCTTCGAGGGGATTACCTCGTCGATCACCTCCCACAGCATCGGCCGCGGCTCGTCGGTGCCGATCGCTTCATTGCGCCAGCCATAAACGACCTCGCGCTGCTTGTTCATCACGTCGTCGAAATCGAGCGAGCGTTTGCGCTGCATGTAGTTGCGCTGCTCGACCCGCTTCTGCGCCGTCTCGACGGATTTGTTCAGCCACGGATGCTCGAGCTCCTGGCCTTCTTCGAGGCCGAAGCGTTCCATCATCTTCGTCATGCGATCCGCCGCGCCGAAGTTGCGCATCAGGTCGTCTTCAAAGCTCACGTAGAACCGCGACAAGCCCGGGTCGCCCTGCCGCGCGCAACGTCCGCGGAGCTGGCGATCGATGCGCCGCGATTCGTGCCGCTCCGTGCCGATGACCATCAGCCCGCCCACCTCGGTCACGCCGGAGCCGAGTTTAATATCCGTGCCGCGGCCTGCCATGTTGGTGGAAATGGTGACCGTGCCCGGCTGTCCGGCGCGGGAAATAATCTCGGCCTCCTGCATGTGATACTTCGCGTTGAGCACCGCGTGCGGCACTTTCTCGCGCTTGAGCATGCGCGAAAGGACTTCGCTCGCCTCGACGCTCACCGTGCCGACGAGCACCGGTTGCTGTCGGGCGTGTGCCGCCGCGATCTCCTTCACCACCGCGTTGAACTTCTCCCGACGCGTCTTGTAGATGAAGTCGTTCATGTCCTTCCGAATGCACGGCTGATTCGTCGGGATCACCGCGACGTGCAGTTTGTACACGTCCCAGAATTCATTCGCCTCCGTCTCCGCCGTACCGGTCATGCCCGCGAGCTTTTGGTAAAGGCGGAAGTAATTTTGAATCGTGATCGTTGCCAGCGTCTGCGTCTCGCGGTC
>JBAVML010000073.1:0-38518 GCA_049690035.1 Chthoniobacteraceae bacterium | reverse complement strand
CGGTGGCGGCGGCGAAGGCGAGCGTCTTCTTCCCCTCGCCGCGCGTGCGCAGCACGCCGCCGGAGTAGTCGCGCGCATCGGCGGCGGCGAGGCCGGCGAAGATCGGCGCGGCCTGCGCGGGGCGTTCGTCGGCGTTGGAGAGGTGAAAATACGCCGTCGCCTTGGTCACGTCGCGATCGGCGCGGAAGCGCACCCACACTTGCTTCTCGTCCGGCGGCAGCGGCATCCAGCCGGAGCCTTTCGCGGGCACCGTGAGCTTGCCCGGACTCTTCCACACGCCGTGGCCGTCGCTGCTCTCCAGCGTGAAGGTCACCGCCGCATCCGTCTCGTGCGCCACATGCACACCGCGCCGGGCAAAGCCCGCGATGAGAAACGGATCGCTCGCCGCGCCCGCCTGCACCGCATCATTCACCCACACTGCGCCGCTCGCGGCAGCGGGGCCGAAATGCGCGAGTTGCTCCGGCGGCACGAACCACAGGTTGCTCTGCGATTGCCCCGGACCCGCGAGCGCGCCCTTCACCTTGCGCTTGTTTAGGAACTCACTCTTCGCCGTGTCGTCACACCCGAGCACCACGCGATCGCCCCAGCGCGCGAAGTCGCCGACGATCTTCAGATAGCTGGAAAGCGGCGCGATGCCCGCGGTGTTCGCGGCGGAGAAGGTGCGCGGGAATTTCCAAAACATCCCGTGCATCGTCATGAGCAGGTCGTCGCCGCCGAGGCCCACGTCGCGGATGCGCGGCCACTCGGTATTCCAGCCATGCGCGCCGTCGTAGCTGTTGCTCGCTTTCGGCAGGCGGAAGGCCGTCCACTTTCCGCCATCGAGCAGCATGAGAATGAGCGAGCGGAAGTCCCAGCCGACGCTCCACACCGGATCGGACTCGGGATGTTCGGCGCCGGAGATGCCCCCCGGGCCGGTCACTTCGGTGAATTGATTGCGCCGCACGAGTTGCCAGTCGTCGCCGGGTTTGCGCCACTCGCCGAGCGCGCCGCTCGGGATCGTGGGATCGACGAGCGCCGCCGGACTGCGCTCGCCGTTGTTGGCGTAAATCACGCGGCCCTGTCCGCTGTAGAGGCCCTTGCCGTGGTAGCCGGGGAGCTGCGAATCGATCGTCGCCGGATGCACCTCGGCGGTGGCCCCGGGCTTCGGTTTGTTGCCGTCCTTGATCAAGCCGACCACGTCGAGTGTGTGAACATCCACCGCGTAGAGCCCTTCCTCCATCGTGGCGTAGAAGATCTTGCCCGTCGGATCCGCGAGATGCCGCGCGTTGCCGGTGAGCCGGCCTGGCATCGCTTTCCACGGGATCACGCGCACACCGCCTTTCACATCGATCGCATACGAGCCAATGAAGAGCTGATTCGATTCGCGGTGAATCATGCGGTTCGCCGGCGTGCCGCCCTGGCTCTCGGGGCGAATGGTCTGCGTCAGCGCGTCGTCGATCTCGTAGAGCTTGTCGCTCGAGCCGAAGGGCAGATGCGGCCCGTAGGTGATGACCCACAGCTTCCCCGCCCACGGCACCACCGCTCCGGTGCCGCACTCGCCCTCGTTATTGAACATGGCGAGGTGCGGATAGATGCCGCTGAACTGGACGGGTTCGGCAAAGGCGAGCGTGACGGTGGCGAGGAGGAGAGCGAGGGGGCGCATGGCAGACAGTAGAGTCTGGGATTCGCGATTTTGGACAGGCCAACCTCGAGCTTCGCGACAGGCCATCCGTTCGGAGAGCTAAGAATGGCCTTCCTCCCCGCTTTTAACCGAACCATCTTCATCACCCATGTCCCCTCTCCGCACCTCCATCGCCGTCCTCCTCGCGCTGTCGCTCCCGGCTTTCGCCCAGAATAAAAACGGCCAGCTCCCCGAGCGCACCGAGGTGGACATCTTGAAAACGGTGACCGCTCCCGAGGGCTTCGAAGTCACGGTCTTCGCGCCGGCGCCAAAGGGCGGCTACCCGATCCAGTGCAGCGCGGCCATCGACGGCACGCTCTTCGTCGCGGTGGATGAAAACGGTTCGCTCGGGCGCGATCGCAACCCGGCGCCCGGAGTCGAGGGACCGAAGGACGGGCGCACGCCCGGGAAGGTCGTGCGCATGCGCGACACGGATGGCGACGGCAAGGCCGATGAGTTCGTCACTTTCTGCAACGTCGAGAGTCCACGCGGGGTGATCTGGGACGGCAACGGCATGGGCAAGGACGGCAAGATGCCCGGCACGATCTACGTGATGCATCCGCCGAATCTCACCGCCTACACGGATGTGGATGGCGACGGCAAAGCGGACAAGCAGGAGGACATCCTCACCGGGCTCGGCTTCGATCTCGATTTCCGGGGCGCGGATCACACCACGAACGGCTGCCGCCTCGCGATCGATGGCTTCATCTACATCGCGATGGGCGACTACGGCTGCGTGAAGGCGGTGGGCAAGGACGGTCGCACGATCAGCCATCGCGGCGGTGGCGTGGTGCGCATCCGGCCAGACGGCACCGGGCTCGAGCTGGTGGCGGAAGGCACGCGCAACATTCTCGACGTGGCCGTCTCGCCGACGCTCGATATTTTCACCCGCGACAACACGAACGACGGCGGCAACTGGAACGTGCGCCTCAGCTTCATCCAGCCCGGCGCGCACATGGGCTACCCGTTCCTCTTCAAGAATTTTCCCGAGGATATGATCGACGCGATGGCGGACTTCGGCGGCGGCTCGCCGTGCGGCTCGATCTGGCTCGACGAATCCGGCCTTCCGAAGGGCCTCTTCACCGTGGAGTGGGGCGCGGGCGGCATCTTCTATCACGATGACCTCGTGCAAAATGGCGCGGGCTGGAAGCTGACCAATGCGGTCTCGACCGAGCCTGATCCGACCTCGGTCCACAAGCGTCCGCCGGTGAAACAGACGAAGTGGATGGGCCTCACCCGCCCAACGGACATGGATGTGGACGCCGCCGGCCGCCTCTACGTGACGAGCTGGGAAGGCGCGACCTTCAACTACAACGGGCCGTATGCCGGATACATCGTGCGCATGGTGAAAAAGGACGCGCCGAAGGTGGAGGTGCCGGAGATTTCAAAGGCAGAAGGCGTGGAATTGCTAAAGCTGCTGGCGACGGATAGCGGCACAGTGCGCCTCGCTGTGCAGCGGGAAATACTTCGCCGCAAGGATCCGAGTTTTGTCGCGCGGCTGGCAATGGGTGCGGCGATGCACAACAGCGAACCACTCCGGATCGCAGCCATTTTCACATCGTACCAGCTCGCGAAGTCGGAAGACGTTGTCCGGTTGAGCAGCCTCGCGAATAATCCCGCGCTGATCGAACCTGTCCTCAAGGCGATGGGGGACAATCCAAATTTTGCTTCCGTTCCGACGAGGTTCTTCGCGCACACGCTTGCCGACGCAAACCCCCGCGTTCGCGCCGCCGCGCTCACCGCGCTCCGCCGGCTGGAGAAAAAGGACGCCGCGCCGGCGATCCTGCCACTGGTGGCCGATGCCGACCCCGTCGTTGCGCATCTCGCGGTGCGCACGCTCAGTGCATTGAAGGCCGCGCAGCCGTGCCTCGGCGCGCTCGATTCCTCCGATGCCAAAGTGCAACCCGGCGCGCTCAAGGCGCTCTACGGCATCTACGAACCCGCCGTCGCCGATGGCCTCATCGCGCGCCTTCCCGGCGCGAAAGGCGAACTCCGCCGCGGCATTCTCAATGCGCTCTGCCGCCTCGCGAACGCCGACGCGCCTTACGAGGATCCGAAAGTCTGGTGGGGCACGCGTCCGGATACCAGCGGCCCCGTTTACCAGCCCATCGCCTGGAGCGAGACGGAGAAGATCACCGGCGCCCTCAAGGCCGGGCTGGAGAAATCCGACGCCGAAGACGCGAAGTGGCTCGTGGCGCGGATGTATCAGACGAAGGTGAACTTCCCCGGACTCGTCGAGCAGATGCTCGCCAAAGCTGGCAACGACACCCTCGCGAAACTCACGGCGATCGAAGGCATGATCCGCAACGACAACTCCCTGCCCGCCGAGGGCCTCGCGGCGTTGAAAGCGATTGCGCTGAACGACAAAGAAGCGCCCGAGCTACAAGCGCGTGCCTTGCGCATCTTCATCCGCTGCGCGGAAAATGGCGGTGCCTTCCCGAGCGCCGTCGAGGCCTTCGCCCCGCTCGCCGGTCGCGACCTGCCGAATAGCTGGCTCAAGGCGGTGTTCGAGGACTTCACCCGCGGCGCGAACAACGCGAAGTGGGTCGGCGATTACAAGAAACACCTCGAAGGCACCGACGCCGCGAAGCGCCAGCTCGCCGCGACCGTGCTCGTGAATCTGAGCACCGGCCGCGTGGGCCGCGACAATGAACGCGAGGCCGCGAAGAAGGCCGTCGAAGGCGGCTTCAAGAAACCCGAGACCGCCGCCGCGCTGCTCGCCGCTATCGCCCGCACTGGCGCGAAAGCGCTCGCCCCGCTCGTCGAGGCGAATCTCAACAACCCAAACAACAGCGTCGCGGAAGCCGCGCTCTTTGCGCACCAAAAGCTCGGCCTCGGCGGCGCGCAGGGGAAACAGATCGCCACGATGAAATACGAGGAAGTCTTCGCCGCCGTGCAGAAAGGCGGCGACGCGAAAACGGGCAGCGAGATGTTCCTCAAAGCGGGCTGCATCGCCTGCCACACCATCGATTCGAACGAGCCGCTCAAGGGCCCGGTGCTCAGCGCCGTGGCGAAAATCTACGATCGCGCCACGCTCACCGAGTCGATCCTCAAGCCGAGCGCAAAGATCGCGCAGGGCTTCGAGACCACGACTTTCAAAACGAAAAAAGGCGAGCAGATCGAGGGCTTCGTGACGCGCGAAGGCGGCGACAGCGTGGACGTGCGCAACATCGCCGGGCAGACCGTGACCTTGGAAAAAGGCGACATCGCCGAGCGCGGCACACGCCCGCAATCGATGATGCCCGAAGGCCTGCTCGCCCCCTTCACCACCAGCGATCTCGCGAACCTGCTCGCCTGGCTGGAGTCGCTGAAGAAGTAGCGCGGGGCTGAAATGTTTGCGGCGGTGGGCCGGTCCGCGCTTATCTTGCGGGCCACTCCATTTCCATGACCGACGCCGCATTCATCCCTCTCACTCGCGAAGTCGAAGCGATCCAGATTCCCAGCGGAAACAAGATCACGCTGCCGCCGGAGACCGCGGTGATGATCACGCAATCGCTCGGCGGATCGTTCACCGTCCACGTGCCGCATCATTCCGGGCTTTTTCGCATCGCGGGCAGCGATGCCGACGCGCTCGGTCTGGAGGCAACCACCGCATCGACGACCAGCGACGGGCCCTTCGACATCGAGCAAGTCTGGACGCAACTCCGCCAGTGCTACGATCCAGAGATCCCGGTGAACATCGTGGACCTCGGCCTCATCTACGGCCTCGAAGCGACTGACGAAGACGCGGGCAAACGCGTCAGCGTGAAGATGACGCTGACTGCGCCGGGCTGCGGCATGGGCCCTTCGCTCGCCGCCGATGCCGAGCAGCGCATCCTCAGCGTGACCGGCGTGAGCAGCGCGAATGTCGAACTCGTCTGGGATCCGCCATGGTCGCCGGAGCGCATCTCGCCCGCGGGCCGCGAGATTCTCGGGATGGAGTAGAAGGCGAGCACGGTGATCCGCACAGCTTTCGTCCTCGGCGCCGGGCTCGGCACGCGCCTGAAATCGCTCACCGCCTGCCGGCCCAAGCCGCTCATCCCGGTGCTGAATCGGCCGCTGATCGAGTACGCGTTCGACCGTCTGCTCGATGCGGGAATCGAGCGACTGGTGGTGAACACGCACTGGCGTGCGGACCGTTATGCGGAGTTTTTTCCAGAGGGAAAGTACCGCGCGGCGCCGCTCCATTTTCGCCACGAGACGCCCGAGATCATGGAGACTGCCGGCGGCATCTGGAATGCGCGCGACTTGCTCGACGACGAACCGTTCATCGTCTTCAACGGCGACATTCTCACCACGCTGCCGCTGGAGTCCGCGATCGCGGCGCACCTCGAACGTGGCAACGAAGTGACCATGGTGCTGCGCTCAACCGGCGGTCCATTGCAGGTGGCGTTCGACGCGGCGAGCGGGCGAGTGACGGACATCGGCGGGCGCGTGGATGCGGCGGCGGGTCCGCGGTTTCTTTTCACGGGCATTTACCTCGTTAGCCCGGAGTTCATCCGCCGCATTCCGCCGGCGGAGAAGATCAGCGTCGTGCCGATTTTTTGCGCGATGATCCGGGAAGGCGCGCGGCTCCGCGGAATAGTGCTGGATGCGGGAAGCTGGTGGGACCTCGGCAATCGAGAGGCATACCTCGCCGTCCATCGCGATTTCGCGGCGAGCGCGAAAGCGCCGTGGATTCACCCGACGGCACAGATCGCCGCGGGCGCCGAAATCACCGGTGCGACCGCGATCGGCGCGCACTCGCGGATCGGCGCGGGCGCGCGGCTGCACGATTGCCTGGTCTGGAACGACGCCGAGGTGGTCGCAGAATCGCGGCTCACGCGCTGCATCGTGACCGATGGCAGCCGCGGTGTGGGTGAGCAAATTGACTTCGATTTCGCGCCCGCCGCGCCGGTGCGCTAGATTCCCCGCCCACTCCATGCACGCCGCCCACCATCCTCACGCCGTCTCCGTCGATGCCATCGAAAAAGGCGGTTCCGGACGCAAGTTCTGGCGAATGCACGTCGCCGGGCAGTCGCTCATTCTCGTGCGCTACAATGAGGATCGGCCGGAGAATAAGCACTACGTGGCGATCGGCACCTTCCTCGCGAGCGTCGGCGTGCGGGTGCCGATCGTCCATTTTCACGACGAGTCGGAAGGGCTCATCGTGATGGAAGATGCCGGCGACACGGACCTGTGGAGTTTTCGCGGAGCGTCGTGGCCCAAGCGCCGGGCGCTCTACCAACGGACACTCGACCAGGCGCTGCTACTGCACACGCAGGGGCACCGTGCGCCAGGCGCGGGTGAGCTGAAATTCCTTCAGCCGGTTTTCGACGCGGCGCTCTACCGCTGGGAGCAGGATTATTTTTTCGAGCACTGCCTCGGGCGGCACTTCGGGATTTCCGCGGAGCGCCTCGCGGCGGAGGCAGATCGCACGCAACTCCACGCCATCGCAGATCAACTTGCCGCCGAGCCGCGCTGCCTGGTGCATCGCGATTTTCAAAGCCAGAACGTCATCGTGCGCGCGGGCGAAGTGTGCCTCATCGATTTCCAAGGCCTGCGTCCCGGACTCGCGCAGTACGATCTCGCGTCGCTGCTGCTCGATCCGTATGTCGATCTCACCGCGGAGGAGCGCGAGGAGTTGCTCGGTCACTACCTGAGCGGTCTCTACGGCCCGGGTCGCAAGGCCGATCCGCGCTTTCGGACGATCTACGATCTCTGCGCGATGCAGCGGCTGATGCAGGCGCTCGGCGCCTACGGCAAGCTCGGGCACCTCGACGGGCGGGCGCAATTTCTCGCGTCGATCCCGACTGCAATTGAGCGCTTGCGCGAAGTCGTCGCGCGGGTCGAAGGGCTCGACAACCTGCGCACGCTGCTCGCGTCGCTCGGGTAGCTACTCGAGCGGCAGGGTCGAGAAGATGGATACCATGGAACCGCTCGGCGGAATGGTCGAAACCTTCAGCCGATGGAACGGTCCTTCCGTGGCCAGGAACGTCGCGGACACCGCACCGCCGACTTTTCTGATCCGCGCGACCGCCAGATCGCGCCAGGTGACGCGATCGATGGACCACTGCGGCTGCGCGCGGACGTAGCGTGCGCCAGCGGCGGCGGGCAAATAGTCGGCGAGGATTTGCCCGGGCAGATTTGGGAAAGTGACGATGGTCACGGGAGAAACTTCGGAGACCGTCGGATCGAGGCCGAAGGTGAACTCGACCAGCCGCGTGAGACCGTCGCCATCTTCGTCCGTGATGAAGAGCTTGTCCGTGAAGCCGAAGCTCGCGAGCCAGTCGTAGTAGGGTTCGTTCGCGCTGATGCCGAGCAGCGTGAGCGCCTGCGCATCGGTGATGAGCGGAATTCCCGCGGCGAATTTCGCGTTGAAGGCGCGGGTGATCGCCCGGGCGTTTTCGATCTGGAGCGGCGTATTCGGGTGCAGTCCGTCGCGGGTGAAGGCGTAGTGCGGATCGTTGTCTTCCTCAAGGTCGTTGATGATCTCGACGGCGCCGAAATAAAGTGGCTCGCCGCGGATAAGTCGCGCGGTGCGATCGAAGGTGTCCGCATAGCCAGCGCCTTTTTTCGCCGCGAGTTTGGCGATGCGTTGGTTGGCCTCGACGATCGCCGCGGTGACCCTTGCGCGGAGCAGGGGATTGGGATGCGCCTGCTGTTTGTCGGGCGCCGCGCCCACGTCCGGAATGGCGGCGACCACGATCTGCAGCTTGGAGTTCTTCTTCTTCACGAAATCGACGATTCGTCCGAGATCATCGAGCAGTCCGTCGATCAGTGACGTGCTACTGCCGCCGTCGTAGATCCTGCCGTATGCGGCGCGAAATTCATTCGTGCCCAGCCAGACCACCACCCGCTGCGCCTTCTTCTTGAGCTGATCTTCGAGCGGCTGGCGCAGGAAATTCGACCACGCCGAGCTGGTCACGAAGTCCTCGTACTGCCCGGCCATGATGCCGGGAATGCCCCAGTTGTATTCGTAGCCGGTGAGCCGCGGCACCGACCACACGTCCGGCCATTTCTTGCTGCCGCCGAAATTGAACTGCGCCCGCTGAACACGCGCGAGCACCTCGACCCAGCTCAGCGATTCCCAACCCTTCACCGTCACTTCCGCATACGCGGTCGCCTCTCGCGAAAAGCCAGGCACCTCGGGGATGATCTCGTATTCCGCCGTGAGGCTGTCGCCGATGGCGATGACGTTCGCGGCCCGGGCGGGAATCGTTGCGCAAAGGCCGACGGCCAGAAGAGGAAGCCAGCGGAAGCGGGATGAAATTTTCACGATGGAAAACTAGCGCAATTTTCCACCGCCGCCATTGGCGCGAAGACCGCCCGACTTTACCAGGGAACCAGCTCTTCGCTCTTCGCCCGCTGCGGCGCCGGTGCCTTGCGCGCCTGCAGCGCCATGCAGCCGGCGAAGAGAAGCGTGAAGGTCACGTCACCGAGGAGCGTGTGGCGGTAGAACCACCACGTGGACGGAAAGCCGGGCAACCCCGTGGTCAGCGCCTGGGTCCAGCCGGCGAAGTCCTTGGTGTAGGCGGGTTCGTAGATCCACGATCCCGTATTCGAGATGATGTAAAAGAGGAGCGATCCGGCAACGCTGGCCGCGAGCAGGCCGGGCAGGCGCGTCCTCCCGCGCAGGGCAAATCCGATGGCCGAGATCAGCGCCAGTGCAGCGTAGCGCGGCAGAATATCGAAGGTGAAGAGCGGCTGGTGATAGTGAAAGACGTTCAGGATCACATCGCTGGCGAAGAGCATCGCGAGGGGAAGGATCATCGCCACGCGGCGCGGGAGATAGACCGCACCGCAGAGCGCTACGGCGGCGACCGGCGCGAAATTGTGCATCCACTGGAAGTCCGCGCTGCCCGCGAAACCGGACACGACGCGATACACCACGACCACGAGCAGGAGGATGAAGGCAGCGAACATGCGGGCAACGTGACGGCGTTCGCGTGGGCGATCAATGCGGAAATGAAATTGCCGGAATCCGCTTGCCAGACCGCGCTGGGCTTTTAGCCTGCGGGCTCAGTTCTTTGCGAGTTTAAGTCAGCGGATCGTTGGAAGGAATTCCGTGAAAACCGGAAGCAGTTGCGCTGCTGTAACTGGATACGACTCCCCACTAATGCCGATCGCCGGATAGCCGGCGGTGAAGGCGGGGAGAAGGTTGGCGGGCGGTCGAATGCTCTCACGAGCCTCCGATCACCCGTCTGCAAGCCAGGAGCCAGAATACTTTCTCCGATCCACTCTCATTCGTGCCGCCGTGAGTACGGGCCGGCGCGGCAAAACTTCTTCGCACCAAAAGAAGAATGAGGGATCAGCCCGCTCGCCGAGGCGCCTTCGCGCCCTGTCGTGTCCTGGTCTCTCTCATCACTAGAAAGGCCACGACACATGAAATTCATCCTTCGCGCACTCACCATGGGTGCGCTCACGTTCGGCTTGCACGCCGAGCTTTACGCCGCCGAGTCGTTTGTTTCAGCCGTTCTCAGCTACACCCCAGGTACCGACCCCGGCGCCACCGTCGGCAACTTTTACTCCAGCCCGGCCAGCGTGCTTGGGAAGCCCTCAGCACAAAACGGAACTGCGCCGTTTGTCTCAGCCTTCACCCCCTTCAATCCCAACTATGCCGCGAGCGACATCGTGAGCATCGGGGCCGGCGGGGAGCTGACCCTGCAACTCGCCAACTACGTCCTCGTGGACGACGCCCCCGGCGCTCTCGAACTCGGCGTGTGGGAAAGCGTCTTCCTCAACGGCGCGCCTCCAAACTACGACCTCCCGACCAACCCAGCTACGGCCACCGGCGCTGGCAGCGCGGTGGTGCAGGTGAGCGCGGACAACGTGACTTGGTTCAGTCTGAATGGAGGCAATCGCATCACCTTTACACTGCCGGGGAACTACTACGCGAACTCCACGGGTGCCTACGACCCGGCGCCCGCAAGCCCGGTGAATGCGGAATTCGGCAAGCCATTCACCGGCACCCTTGCGAGCTTTGACGGCACCACCAGCTACGCGCAGGTGCTGGCGGTGCTCGGCGGATCGGCGGGAGGCACCTGGCTGGATGTGCCGGCCAGCTCGGGTCTCACGCAGATCGGCTACGTGCGTTTCAGCGGCGTGGCGGCGGACGAGAAGCTGGATCTCGACGCGGTGGCGATCAATGGCGCGCGGATCGGCGCCAGCACGCCGCCCATTCCGGAGCCAGGAAGTACCGCGCTCCTCGCTGCCGCGGGGCTCACGCTCGGGGCGCGTCGCCTCCGCCGCGGATGAAAGCACTGCGCTTCATCCTGTTCGCCACGTTGCTCGCCACCGGCGCGGCGGCAGCGGCTACGGTGGCCAGCTTCGACGATATCACCTACTGGGTCGGCACCGGGCCGAATCGCGCGGCGCTCATCATCGATTGGAATGACAACCTGCCCGCCGGGGGCGCTTCCGGCGAATCGCTTGCCTGGGGCTTCCGCTGGAGCGCGGGCGCGTCGCCGACGGGCATCGACATGATCCGGGCCATCGCCGACGCCGATCCTCGGCTCCAGCTCAGCATCGTGCCACGCGGACTCGGCGGCACTCCGTTTGATACCGTCTTCGGCCTCTACTACGATCTCGACGGCGACGGCGGCACGCCCACTTTCGATCCTGTGGGTGAAGAAGGCAGCTCCAGCGACAGCAGCGACCACTTCGCCGAAGGCTGGATCATTAAAGGCTACTGGGCCTACTTCACCGGCCCGAGCGGCCAGACGCAACCGACGTGGACGCTCTCCCTCGGCGGCGCCCACCTGCGCACGCTCACCAACAACGCGTGGGACGGGTGGAGCTTCGATGACTTCTCCGGAAGCTCCAGCCCGCCGCCCGGTCTCGCGGTGGCGGCGCTGCCCGAGCCCGGCTGCGGCTTGCTGCTGGTGCTCGGAGCGGCGATGCTGCTGCGGCGAAAATGAACCGTCGCTCCGCCTTCACGCTCACCGAGTTGCTGGTTGTCATCAGCATTATCGCGGTGCTCTGCGTGCTGCTGATGCCGGTGGTGAATGAGGTGCGCACCAGCCTCTGGCGCGGGGTGTGCGCCCACAGTCTGCAGCAGCTCGCGGTGGCGGGTGCGGTGTATCGCGGGGAACATGACGGCACCTTCTGGAAATATCGCGCCGATACGAAGGAAGGGACGGAGTGGTGGTTTGGCTACGAAACGGCGGCCAGCCGGGCTTCAGGCGAGGGGCAGCGACAGCTCGATCTTGCTCGTGGCCCGCTTGGGCCCTACGTGATCGCTGCCGGTGGGGTGAAACCCGACCCAGCGTTTCTGCATTTCTCGCCGCGCCACAAGCCGAAGTTTGCCAATGGCAATTTCGGCTACGGCTACAACTCGCTCCTCGGCGGCGGGTTCATGGGCCGGGGAAAGCTGGCCAGGGCGCAGAGCTTTTCGCATCCCGCCGAGGTGGTGGTCTTCGCCACGTGTGCGCAGGTCAACACGTTCCAGCCCCCCGCGTCGGATGGGAACCCGATGATCGAAGAGTTTTATCTCATCGATGAAAAGGAGACGACCGTCCACTTCCGCTTCGGTGGCAAGGCGCTCGCCGCGATGATGGATGGCTCGGTGCGCGAACTGACCATGGACCCGACGACGCTGGACCGCCGCATGCCTGACGCGCAGATCGGCCGGTTCGCTCCGGTGGGCAGCCGTTTCCGTCTCGAAGAGCCGCCGGAGCCGTAGCCCAGGTTCGTGCGGGTCGCCGCCCTCCGGCGCTACTCGTCGCCTGACTTTTTGTAGCCGAAGAACCCGCGTTTCTTGATAATCTCGACGACCGCCGTCGGGCACATTTTTTCCCAAGAGTCGTCGCCGGAAGCGATGCGCTTGAGCACGTCGCGCGAGAAGATGCTCAGGTATTCCGGCTTGAAGTTGTCGAGGTTCACGAAGCTGCCGCGGTCGGCGAGATAGCCGTAGAGCTTGCGCAGTTCGGGTGCGACTTCCAGCGTGCCGATCGTTTTCAGCTCCTCCTGCTGATGCGGTCGCACCGGATAGACGTAGAGCTTGAGGTCGTTTTTGAAGAGCCGACCGAAGCTTTCCAAAATGCCGCCGGGCAGTTGCGTGTAGTATTTCTCCTCGAACAATTCGATCAGGCTCGGCACGCCCATCACGATGCCGATGCGTTCCTTCGTGCGCCACGCGAGATAGGCCGCGAGGCGGTAATATTCGAAGTAGTCGGAAATCAGCACGGTCATGCCGCAGGCCGCGAGTAGATCGGCGCGGGCGAGGAAGTCGCGGCGGTCCACGTCCTTTCCGCCGGCGAGCAAATTGCGCATGGTGATTTCCATGAGCGGTAGGATCGGTTTGCCCTCGACCGCGGGGTCGAGTTTGAACTTCTCCAGCGCGCACTCGATCATGTCGATGTTCACGTGCGTGGTCGGGCGGAAGCTGCCGCGCTCCACGAGCACCGCGTGCTTGTAGAGCATCTCCGTGGGCTGGAGCACCTCGCGATTCGCGCCAAACATCGCCGCGCCGCTCAGGCCGAGCTGCACGAGTTTCAGCGCCATGAGGCGGTTGTCCACGTAGCGAAATTCGATGCCGTTGAACTCGATCATGTCGATCTCGATGCGGCCGGTCGTCAGCTTATCGAGCAACGATTCCACGAGTTGGTCGGGCTCGTGGTGGTGAAAGAACGCGCCGTAGCAAAGATTCACGCCGACGATGCCGAGAGCTTCCTGTTGGAGCGAAGCTTCCGCATCCTGCATGCGCACGTGAATGACGATCTGGCTCGGCTCGTCGTGCGGATGGCTCTGGAACTTGATGCCCATCCAGCCGTGGCACTCGTTGCCGCCCTTGTAGCTCCGCGCCACCACGGTATCGGCGAAACAGAAGAACGCGGTGTTGTCGCCGCGCGCGTCGCCGAGCCGCTCGACGTTGAGTTTGTATTCGTGCTCCAGCATCGCCTGGAGCCGGTTGCGCGAGACGTAGCGATCCGACTGCCCGTAGATCGCGTCGCTCACCTTCATGTCGTAGGCGGAGATGGATTTCGCAATCGTCCCTGCGGCACCGCCCACGCGGAAGAACCAGCGCACCACTTCCTGGCCCGCGCCGATCTCCGCGAAGGTGCCGTACCAGCGCGGATCGAGGTTGATCTTCAGCGCCTTGTTGTGTGTGTCGATCGTTTGTTGTTCAGCCATGTCGGGTGGGCACGCTAGCGACTTCTCGCGCCGATGACGAGCGCGGATGTCCCTCGATCAGTCGAGCGGCACATCGTGGTATTCCAGCGCCCACTCGCGCATGAAGCGCACGCGCTCGGGTCGGATCCGGTAGATGATCAGCTCGGGATTTTCCGGCGAACCGAGGTAACGCCGCAGCAGCGCATTGCCGTCCCAGATTTCCTGCAACTTCGCGCGGTCGCTGAGCACTTCGGCAACGCCGGTGATCCGCACCTGGTCATGCGCATCGTCGAGGTAGCACAACTCCACGCGCGGGTTTGCGGCGATCTCGCGCGTCTTGCCGTAGCCGCGCAGGTTGGCGACGTAGATGGTGAATCCCTCGACGAGCACCGGCGACACCGGCCGCACGCGGGGCTGATCACCGTCGATCGTGGCGAGCTGCGGAAATTTTGCGCGCGCGATCACGCGGCGGGCGAGCGCGGGCAGTCCGTCGGGGGTGAAGGAGGCGGGAATTGGGGCGGGCATAAAGTTACCAATCTTTCGAACGCAGCTTCTTGACGTTCGAGCGGCGTTTCTTCGCTTCGAGGATGCGCACCTTCAAACCGTGCGGACGTTTGCGATTCTGGCGGCGCTTCTTCTCGATCTCCGAGCGTTGCGCGGCGCGCTCGTCGCGGCGCTGCTGCTCGATCGAATCGAGCAACCGGTCCCACGCGAGCTGACGGTTCATCGATTGCGAACGCGAATCCTGCACGGTCACGGCGACGCCGGTCGGGACGTGGCGCAGCAACACGGCGGTGGAAACTTTGTTCACGTGCTGCCCGCCCGGACCGGAACTCCGCGAGAATTTCTCCTCGAAATCCGCAGCGTCGAGCCGCAGCTGCGCGAGGCGCGCAGCTTTTCTGGTGTGAAAATCGGACGGTGAACTCATAGTGGCGGACCCCAAATGGAAGTCATCATTAAGCCCGACGCCGACGCCGTGAGCAAGGAAGCTGCGGACCTCTTCGAGCGCACCCTTCGCCGGAAACCCGGCAGCGTCCTCGGCCTCGCGACGGGGAGTACGCCGCTGGGACTTTATAACGAACTCGCGCAACGCTGCCACGAGGGCCGCGTGAGTTTCGTCGATGTCACCACCTTCAACCTCGATGAATACGTGGGCCTCGCCCCGGACCACCCGATGTCCTACCGCGCTTACATGCACGAGCATCTCTTCGCGCGGATCAACATCCTGCCCGATCATACCCATGTGCCCGATGGGCGTGCGGGCGACATCGCCCGACACTGCGCGGAATACGAGGAGGCGATCCGCGCGACCGGCGGCATCGACCTGCAGTTGCTCGGCATCGGCACGGACGGGCACATCGGCTTCAATGAACCGAGTTCGTCGCTCAGTTCACGCACTCGCCTCAAGACGCTGACGCCACGCACGATCGCGGATAACGCGCGTTTCTTCGGCAGCGAAGACAAGGTGCCGCGCCACGTCATCACGATGGGCGTGGGCACGATCATGGAGGCGCGCCAGATCGTGGTGCTCGCGACCGGCGCGGCCAAGGCACATGCCGTCGCGGCGACGGTGGAAGGTCCGATCATGGCCGACGTGCCGGCGTCGATCCTCCAGATGCACCGCTCCTGTACGTTGGTCATCGATGAATCCGCCGCCGGTCAGATCAAGCGCGGCGACTACTATCGCTGGGTCTTCGATCACAAACCCGACTGGCAACGCGCCTGACCAAGATGCTGCTCCACAACGCGCGCCTCATTTTCCCCGATCGTCTCGCGCGCGGCGCGGTGCGGGTGGCGGGCGGCGTGATCACGGCGATCCTCGGAGCCGACGCGGCGGCGGAGATGGGTGAAGAAACGCACAATCTGCGCGGCCAGTTTCTCGCGCCGGGATTCATCGACATGCACATCCACGGGGCGCTGCGCCGCGACACGATGGAGGCCAGGCCGGAGGCACTCGCCGCCATCACGAAATACCACGCGCGCGGCGGCACGACGTCGCTCGCGCTGACGACGATCACGGCGACGACGGGGGAAATCCTGCGCGTGCTCGATGCGGTCAAAGCCTTTAGGGCAGCGCCCGCCGCGGACGGAGCGCAGGTGCTCGGCGTCCACGTCGAGGGGCCCTACTTTTCCAAGGAAAAACCGGGCGCGCATCGGCTCGACCTGATCCGCAATCCGGAGCGCGCCGAATGGGAGCAATTCCTCGCGCATCGCGATTTGATCACGCAGATCACCATCGCGCCAGAGCTGCCGGGTGCGCTGCCGCTGATCGAGGCGTTCGCCTCGTCGGGCATTCGCGTGAGCGGCGGTCACAGCGACGCGTGGGACGAGGAGGCCGCCGCGGGTTTTGCGCACGGGATGCGGCAGGCGACCCACACTTTCAACTGCATGTCCACCGCCCGCCGGCGCGGACCGTATCGCGTGGCGGGCCTGCTCGAATTCGTGCTCGGGGAGCCGGAGATTCTTTGTGAAGTCATCGCTGATGGACGCCACGTCTCGCCCACGCTGCTGCGGATGCTTTACCAGGCGAAAGGACCGGACGGCATCGTCCTCATCACCGATGCGTCGGCGGGTGCGGGTCTCGCGGAAGAAGAGCCCTTCGCGCTCGGCGATATCCACTGTGTCGTGCGCGATCAGGTCGGGCTCACCGCGAATGGAAAAGCGCTCGCCGGCAGCACCGCGACGATGATTCGCGTCGTCCGCGGAATGGTCGAATTCGGGGGCGTGCCGCTCCTGGAAGCCGTGCGGATGGCCACTCTGAATCCGGCGCGGGCGCTGCGGATCGAGGAGCGAAAAGGTACGCTCGCCATTGGTGCCGACGCGGATCTCGTGGTGTTCGGCGACGACTTCGAGGTGCGGCATACGTTCATCGCCGGACGCGCCTTGTTTTAACCGGAAATCCGCTTGCCTCGCCGAAGAGCGCTGCGCGATAGTCCGCGCCCTTTCTTATGCAGCAATTTGGCGTCGGAATCGCAGGTATGGGGAATGTCGGAGCAGGTGTCTTCAAGCACCTGACGGCGAATCGTGCCCTGCTCCGGGAGCGCCTCGGCTTCGAACTCGACGTGCGCAAAGTCGCCATGCGCGACAGGACGAAAGATCGCGGCGTCGCGGTGCCGGATGCGCTCGTGACGACGAACTGGCGCGACCTGCTCGACGATCCGTCCATCCAGATCGTGGTGGAACTCATGGGGCAAAAGCAGGAGAGCCTCGACTTCATGCTCGGCGCGATCGAGCGCGGGAAGATCGTGGTCACCGGCAACAAGGCGCTGCTCGCGGAGCGCGGGCCGGAGATTTTCGACGCGGCGACGCGCCACAAAGTACCGGTGTTTTTCGAAGCGGCGGTCGCGGGCGGGATTCCGATCATCAAGGCGATCCGCGAGGGCTTCATTGGGAATCATATCAAGTCGATCCACGGCATCATCAACGGGACGAGCAATTACATCCTCACCCGCATGGTGGAGAGCGGCCTCGGTTTCTCCGACGCGCTCGCTGAGGCGCAGGCGAAGGGTTACGCCGAGGCCGATCCGACGCTCGATGTGAACGGCTGGGACGCGGCGCACAAGGCGATCATCCTCGCGTCGCTGGCTTACGGCTTCTGGGTTCCGGAGAACAAAATTTTCGTCGAGGGCATCGAGAACATCACGGCCAACGACATCTGCTTCGCGAAGAAGCTCGGGTATTCCATCAAGCTGCTCGGGATCATCAAGGCGGACGCGAGCGGCGCGATCGAGGTGCGCGTGCATCCGACGCTGATCCCCGAAAAGCATGTGCTGGCCAGCGTCAACGGCGTTTTCAATGCGCTCGCGGTGCAGGGCGACATCGTCGGCGACACGCTCTTCTACGGACGCGGCGCGGGGCAGGATCCGACGTCGAGTTCCGTGATCGCCGACATCGCCGACGCGGCGAGCGCGCTGCAATCGCCGCGCAGCAACTACGGCTTCATGCCGCACGGCCTCTACGGGACGTGCAAACCGCTCGACGAGATCGTTTCCGAATACTACCTGCGCGTGCTGGTGGAAGATCGCCCCGGCACGATGGCGCAGATCGCCGGCCTGCTCGGCGGGCTGAACATCGGCATCTCCTCCATCTTCCAACCCGAGGGCGATGAAGGCGAGGCGGTGCCGCTCGTGCTGGTCATTCACAAGGCCACGCACGGCCAGATGTCCACGGCGCTGGAGAAAATCGCCGGCCTCGCTTGCGTGAAAAAGGCGCCGCGGATGATCCGGGTGGAGAACTTCGAATGATCGCCCGGCCTCTGCACGACCGCGGCGTGATGGCTCGCTGGCGCGAATATCTGCCGGTCACCGACGCGACCCCTTTCATCTCGCTGAACGAAGGCTCCACGCCGCTCATTCACTCGCCGAAGCTGAGCGCGCGGGTCGGCCGCGACTGCGAGGTTTACATCAAATACGAGGGTCTGAATCCGACCGGTTCCTTCAAGGATCGCGGCATGACCGTCGCGCTCTCGAAGGCCGTTGAGGCCGGCTCGCAGGCCGTCATTTGCGCTAGCACCGGCAACACCAGCGCCGCGGCCGCCGCCTACGCCGCGCGGGCGAGCATCGCGTGCATCGTGTTGCTCCCGGCGGGGAAGATCGCGTTTGGCAAGCTGGCCCAGGCGTTCATGTACGGTGCGAAGGTCGTGGCGATCGATGGCAACTTCGACGATGCGCTGCGGCTCGTGCGCGAGATCGGCGAGACGGAGCCGATCGCGATCGTCAATTCGATCAACCCGTTCCGACTGCAGGGGCAGAAGACCGCCGCCTTCGAGATTATCGACACGCTCGGCGACGCGCCGGACATTCACGTGCTGCCAGTCGGCAACGCCGGGAACATCAGCGCCTACTGGATGGGATACGACGAATTTCATCGGCTCGGCAAAGCCACTAAACGGCCGAAGATGGCGGGCTTCCAGGCTGCGGGGTCGGCGCCGATCTTCTACGGCAAAGTGGTCGAGAAACCGGAGACGATCGCGACCGCGATTCGCATCGGCAACCCGGCGAGCTGGGAACTGGCCAACACGGCGATCCGCGACAGCGGCGGGTCGATCGACATCGTGACCGACGCGGAGATCCTCATCGCGCAGCAATGGCTCGCGGCGAATGAAGGGATCTTTGTCGAACCGGCGAGCGCCGCCAGCATCGCGGGACTTTTCAAATGCCTCGGCGATGCGCCGTGCGCGACGTGCCCTTTTCCGAAGATCGCTCCCGGCAGCAAGATCGTCTGCACCGTCACGGGTCACGGTCTTAAAGACCCGGACATCGCGAAGGAGCAGTGCGGCTCCGTGATTCCCGCGAAAGCCGAGCGCTCCGAGATCCTGCGCCTGATCGCGGGCTGAGGTCGCTTCGTTACCCAAACGTCAACCGAGGTGCGTTGACAACCCGCGACCCCACCCCGAAGCTTCGCGCCCCTTTTCAAGCGCCCATGTCCGAAGCCCCTCATCGCTGGATCGAATCCACTGCCTGGGAACTCCCGTTTTTCGGGCTCCCCAACCGCATCCCGTGGCCGAACGGAGTGCCCGATGAAGTGGCGACTCGTTCTCCCTTTGAAATGGAACACCTGCTCGACGCGATCGACACCATGGGCGATGAGCCAGGCGAACCGTGGGCGAGTTTTCGCGATGCGGCTGACGCGCTCGACGAGCTGGCGGAAGCATTGGAAGACACGGAAGTTGCCCGCGCCACGGAGCTGATTAATCAATTCGAAGGCCTCTATCCCGGCACCGCCTTCGCCCTTTACCACCTCGGCATGATCGCCCGGCTCGAGGGGCGGGAAGACGACGCGCTGAAGCTTTTCCGCGAAGCGGCCGACAAGACGACGAGGGTGCCGGCTCTCTGGAACAACGTCGGCATGCTCCTGGCCATGCGCGGCGAAAGGGACGAGGCGATCGCCGCCTTCAAGCGCGTGCTCGAGATCAATCCGCGCGACGCCACCGCGCTCGAGGGCCTCGCCCAGCTTCGCGCCATCGTGAAAGTCGTCCGCGACGCGAAGGATCCCGCCTCGGTGAGCTACATCGATATTCCCACCTACGGAAAGCACATGGTGCAGCAGCTCAATGCCCTGGGAAACAAACCCGAGGAGTTGCTGCAAATCGGTGGCCAACTGCTGAATGATGGACTCATTCCGGATCTGGGCGTCCAAGCCATCGAACGCGCGGCGGAGCTCCAGCCCAATGATCAGCGCGCGTTGATGGCCCTTGCTTCGGCGTGCAACGTCGGAGGCAAAAAAGAGAAAGCACGCGAGACGCTGGTTCGTTACACCGAACTCTTCCCGGAGGATCCGCGCGGCTTCTTCGGCCTGGCGCAATCTTACGCCGAAGAAGGCGCCGAGGAGAACGAGCCGGCGGAACTGGCCGCGCTGGAGAAAGTCCTCGAACTCGACCCCAACGCGCAGCCGGCGATCGCCATCTACTTTGACCTTTCGCCGACCGAGCACGATCCAGAGAAGGAAGAGGCGCTCACGGAGTTTGCGGCGGAGCACAATTCCTGGATGGGCTTCATTCTCGCCAGCGACCTTGCGCGCCGCCGTGGTGATGCGACCACGGCGATCAAATGGGCGGCACGTGCGCACGACGTAAATCCGGATAGCGAAGACGTGCTTCTGCAATACACGGGCGCCATCGGCGAGGCGCGTGACTTTGCGAAGCTCGCCAGCATCATCAAGCCGCGGGTGGAGGAGGGGAAGTTTTCCAAGCGCCTCGACTGGGCTTACGCCCACGTGCTCCACCAACTCGGCCTGACCAAGGACGCCATCGGAGTCCTGCGCAAGGCCGCCGCAAGCGAGGGCGTGCCCGACGAGTTCAAGCAGCAGGCCGCCACCGTCATCGACGCGTGGAATGGCATGCTCACCGGCTGCGGGGTGCCGCTCGAAGTCCACCAGACCGGCTTCCTCATCCGCCCGGTCATTCTCACGCTCGACGATGACGACGGCGGCGTCGTCCTCCAAGCTGGCGTCCCGCTCCCCGCCAGCGGCTCCTTCCCCTGGCGAGCGACCGGTGTCGAGGCCCGCGTCTCTCTGCAACAAGGGCAGAACACCGGGACGAGTGACGCGCGTCTGCTCGGCACTTTCCTCATTCGCGAAGTGCAGCCCAAGGCGGATGGCCCCACCACGGTCGATTGCCATCTCACGGCGCAGCGCGACGGCGCCATCCATTTCCGGGCGGTGCAGGATGGCCGCAAGCTCCGCGTCGGCTGGATGCCGCCCGCTGGCTCCCGATGAAGCGCCGTTGACAAGCGCCACGCTCAATCCAAGACTGCCGCCCCTTTTTCCTCAATGAGCCTGATCGTCCAGAAATACGGCGGCACCTCCGTGGGCAACCCGGAGCGCATTCTCAACGTCGCCAAACGCGTGATCGCGACGCAGGAAGCCGGCCACCAGGTCGTAGTCGTGGTCTCCGCCATGAGCGGTGTAACCGATGGCCTGATTAAGCTCGCCAAGCAAGTCTCGCCGAATCCGAACGAGCGCGAGATGGACGTGCTCCTTTCCACCGGAGAGCAGACCACCATCGCGCTCACCGCCATGGCGATCCACGGTCTCGGGAAGAAAGCAATCTCCCTCACCGGCGCCCAGGCGGGCATTATCACTGACGGCGTTCACACGAAGGCGAAGATCGCCAACATCACGCCGAAGCAGGTCCACGATCACCTCAAGAAAGGCAACATCGTCATCGTCGCTGGCTTCCAAGGCGAGACTACCGACGGGCGCATCACCACGCTCGGCCGCGGCGGCTCCGACCTCACCGCGATCGCCATCGCCGCCGCCATCAAGGCCGACGTCTGCCAGATCTACACGGATGTGGACGGCGTCTATACCTGCGATCCACGCATCGTTCCCACCGCCCGGAAGATCGACGCCATTAGCTACGATGAAATGCTCGAGATGGCATCGTCGGGCAGCAAAGTCATGCAATCCCGCTCCGTCGAGTTCGCCAAGAAATTTGGAGTCGTCTTCGAAGTCCGCAGCTCCTTCAACAACAATCCCGGAACCATCGTCAAAGAAGAAACCGAAGATATGGAAAACGTCGTCGTCCGTGGGGTCAGCATCGAAAAGAATCAGGCCAAGGTTACCATCCGCCAGGTGCCCGACCGGCCCGGCACCGCCGCAAAAATTTTCAGCGCGCTCGCGGCCGCCAATGTCATCATCGACATGATCGTGCAGAGCGACAGCGTGGGCGACACCAACGACATTTCCTTCACCCTGAACAAGGACGAACTCGCGCGCACGCAGAAGGCGCTGGAGAAAATCATGGGCGAGATCGCGGCCAAGGAAATCGTCACCGAAGAAGGCATCGCTAAGCTCTCCATCGTCGGCATCGGCATGCGCAGCCACAGCGGCGTCGCGGCGAAGCTTTTCGAGGCGCTGAGCGCGGGCAACATCAACATCCAGATGATCTCCACCAGCGAGATCAAGACTGCCGTCATCATCGCCGAAGACAAGATCACCGAAGCCGCGCAGCTCGCGCACGATGCGTTCGGGCTGAGCGGGAAGGCGTAGTTTTCTCCCGAAAAAAGGCGCCGCGCCCGGGAAAAGAGTGGTCGCTACCGCTGCAAGTTCACGTCGAGACCGAAGAGCTTCCAGCGCGGGAGCTCGTAGAGGAATTTCATGTTGAAAAACACCTGATAGGGCGCGGTTTGGAAGTGGCCGTTGATCACGAGCACTCCTTCGGTGTTGATCGTCGGCGGTCCATCGAGTTGCATTTCCGCTTCGTTGAGCCCTCCGAAACGCACGCCGGCATTGAGAAACGGTTGGAACGCCCGCTCGAGCTGGCCAACGGTGAGCTGCTTTTGCCAGGCGACGGCGACATCCTTGTAAAAATCGGCGAAGGATTTTTGCTGCACGGCCTCATCGAATTTCGAGAGCGTGCGCAGGATCATCTGTTTGATTTCCTTTTCCTCGGGCATTCGCTGACTTTGCGCGTCGGAGAAGGCGGCGCCCTTTCCCACCAGCGTGAAGCGATTTTCAGTGCGGCTGCCGGTGCCCCGCGGTGAGCGCAGGGAGTGGACTCGCCAGGCACCCGATTCGTACACGAGCGTCACGGCAAAGGCCTGCGTGCGGCCATCGCTCC
This sequence comes from Chthoniobacteraceae bacterium, assembly GCA_049690035.1. Taxonomy (GTDB): domain Bacteria; phylum Verrucomicrobiota; class Verrucomicrobiia; order Chthoniobacterales; family Chthoniobacteraceae; genus Chthoniobacter. The sequence goes on along the minus strand of JBAVML010000073.1, from coordinate 15,725 downwards.
CGGTGAGCGTGACCCGGACCAGCGCTTCATTGGCTAGTACCTCCGGCGCCTGCCACTCCAGCGCGTCTTGTTTCGTCAGCCCCATTTCCTTCACGTTTTGAATGAAGGCCTTTTCGGTCTGCTGCGCCTGGAATCCAAAAGCGGCTTCAGCGTAGGCCTGTGCAGGCTGGCCGGCGGCTAGTTGCTGGAAAAAATTCTTCGCTGCCTCGGCGGGGTCGCCCTTTTTCGTGCAGCTCGTAAGGAGCAGCGCGGTGGCGAGGAGGATGACGACCGTTCGACCCAGAGAAAACATCAGCGACGGCCCGCCTCCCTCAACGACTCAGTTCCAACATCCGCCGGATCGGCAGCTCGGCGCGCATGCGGATCGCTTCCGGCAGGATGATCTCGGGCTCGAGGTTGAGCAGCGCGGCGTGCAGCTTTTCCAGCGTGTTCATCTTCATGAAGCGGCAATCGGCGCAGGCGCATTGATCGGTCGGTCCGGGAATGAAGATCTTGCCGGGCAGCTCGCGGCGCAGGCGATGGAGCATGCCGCTTTCGGTCACGATGACAAAAGCTTCGGCGGGATTTTCGCGGCAATAGCTGATCATCTTTTCCGTCGAACACACTTCATCGGCGAGCAGTCGGACGGCGTAGGTGCATTCCGGGTGGGCGACGACCGGCGCGTCCGGATATTCGGCGCGGATGCGCTCGATGGAGTCGCGGGTGAATTCGACATGGACGTAACAATTTCCCTTCCACAGCTCCATGTGGCGCCCGGTCTTTTCCATCACCCACGCGCCGAGATTTTGATCAGGCACGAAGAGGATGTTCCGATCCTTCGGCGCCGCGTTGACGATCTTCACCGCATTGCCGCTGGTGCAGATCACATCGCTGAGCGCCTTCACACCGGCGCTGCAATTGATGTAGGCGACGACGTAGTAATTTTTGTCTGCGTGCTGCGCGAGATACGCTGCGAGTTTGTCCGCGGGGCACGACTCGCTCAGCGAGCAGCCGGCATCGAGATCGGGAATGACGACGCGCTTCGTGGGGTTCACGATCTTCGCCGTCTCGGCCATGAAGTGCACACCACAGAACGCGATCACGTCGGCCTTGGTCTCCGCTGCTTTGTAACTCAGCCCGAGCGAGTCGCCGACGAAGTCCGCAAGGTCCTGGATGTCCTTGGTCTGGTAATTGTGCGCGAGGATGACCGCGTTCCGTTCGCGTTTTAGTTCCAGAATTTCTTCAACAAGATCGACTCCTACCATGGGAAAAAGTCGCACACTTTGCCTGATCCGCGATGTTTTGCAATGCGCGCGAAAGGGCCTCGCGGTCGACGGTTACTGCTCCTTCAGGTCGCGCGCAATTTCGTCCGCGAGATGGAGCGGCCATTCCGGGTCGGTAAAGTAGTTCGGATCGGACGCACGCAGCTGCCGATGCGCAGTCACGAAGCGCGTATTGAACTCCGTGCCGGCCTTGCCCAGAGCGGGGTAGCGCGCCACCGCTGCGTGCTGGGCGGCGTTCACGGCTGCGACGTAGGTCTCAGGGGCGGATGGCGGAGGGATCGCAGGAGTCGGTGTTGGAGCGGCAGTCGTCAGGGCCACAGCTGGAGCCGGCGCCGGCGTGGCGCGCTCCTGGGGATAGCTCGACGCGGTGAAAAACCAACCCGCCACGAGGAACGGCGCCCCGAGCGCTAGAAAGAGCCAGCCTTCGCGCGACAGCCGCCAATTTCCCCGCGCCCGAATCCAGCACACGATGGCGCCAAGCCAGAGAATCGCGCCGAAGCCGAGAAGAGTGCCGCGGATGGTCACAACCGTACTTTCAAAAGATCCGTGTGCGAGGCAAGCCCGTCCCGGAGCCGCCAGGTCTTCGCTCCGTGACTCCGCCCTCGACAGAGCGGGCTTCCGCCTTATTTTCGCGCGAATGAAATTCCTCCTCCTGATCCTGATCGCCGCCTGCGGGCTGGCCACGGCACCTCGCGCTGCGGCGGATCCGGTGCCGCCGGGACCAGGCGAATACATCTCGATCGTCGGCGGCGTATCGCTGCACATCTGGGAAAAGTGGAAGGCCGCCCCGCACGATGGCTGGTGGATGAATTTTGTCCGCGCCGCCCGCATTCGCCTCAATGAGATCCAGTCCACCAATCCCACAGCTGACGTGACCTGGCTCGTGTATCGCCCTGCCTACCAATCGCGCGGAGCGCAGGACGGCCGCGACTACCTGAGCGACATCCGTTCAGTGCAGGAGGCCTTCAAGATTCGCCTCATCTTTTTTGACCGCCCGTCGGAGGTCATCGAATACCTCAACAACGGCAAGGACCGCCGCAGCAATCCGATTTGCGATCTCGAGTATTTCGGCCATTCCAACAAGGCCTGCTGGATGTACGACTACTCGAACAACATCGACAGCGCCTCCAAAGCCTGGCTGCACGAGAAAGACCTCGCGCAGATCAAGCGCGGCATTTTTGCCAAAGGTGCCTACGTGAAGAGCTGGGGCTGTCACAGCGGCGAAAGTTTCAGCAAAAAATTCGCGTCCGCGACTGGGGGGAAAATGATCGGCGCCAAAGGCAAGACGCAATACATGGACGAAGAGCTGCCGACGCTTTCGACCGTGGGCGGTTACTGGGTGCGCTGAGGCGGCGGCGCCGGAATCCGACGCATGGCCTATCGTTTCAAACGCAAGGAGTCGATCGCCGCGGGCTTCGCGCGCATCGCCAGCGAGCAGATCGACGACGCTGTCACCGTGCTGGAGAAATCGCCCAAAAACGGCGTGCACGAGGCGCGCAAATCTATCAAGCGGTTGCGCGGTCTGCTGCGGCTTTTTCGCCGAGCGCTGCCCGACGGCAGCTACGAGCGCGAAAACGCCGCCCTGCGCGCCGCCGCGCACACGATCTCGCGCTTGCGCGATGCGCAGGTGCGGATCGCCGTCTTCGATTCCATCGCCAGCGGCATCAAGGCCCCCGGCGTCGCGCTGGCGCGGCGAAAGCTTCTCGCCGCCTTCAAGGAAGTCGCTGCGTCCGGCCCCGGATCCGCCTCGCCGGTGCAGGCCACGATCACCGCGCTGCGCTCCGTGGGCGCGCGCCTTCCCGGCCTGAAGCCCGACTCCGGCTGGTCCGTTCTCCGCCGCGGCCTCAAGTTCACCTACCGCCGCGCCCGCAAGGCCCACGCCGACGCCCACGCCGAACGCACCACCGCCGCGATCCATCTCTGGCGGCGGCGCAGCAAGGATTTCGGTTACCAGATGGAACTCCTGCGCAAGATCGATCCGGCCGCGATGAAGCGCCGCATCCGCACCGCCAACGAAGTCACCGATCTCCTCGGCAGCGACCACGATCTCGCCGTCCTCGATCAAACCCTCGCAGCCGCGCACGACCTCCCCTCCGAGCTGCGCGAAAAGCTCGCCGCCCGGATCGCCCGGCGCCGCAAGAAACTCCAGCGCCGCGCCTTCGAAGATGGCAGCGAGTTGTTCTTCGAAAAACCCGCCGTCGTGGTGAAGGAACTCGGTCGCCAGTGGAAGCGCTGGCGGCGTGGCGATGAGGCAAAATAAGCGCCGTCCACAGACCGCTTCGCTCCCGGCCCTCCGCTTGCTTCCTTCACGCTCGACACCGCCATCGCCGCTTTTGACACTCCCCTTTCCCCGATGAAACTCGACGACCTCCGCGCCATCTACGAACAGCCCTTCTTCGACCTCATCCAGCAGGCGCGGATCACCTATCTCGACCACTGGAAAGGCGGCGAAGTCCAGCTCTGCACTCTGCTTTCCATCAAGACGGGAGGCTGTTCCGAAGACTGCGGCTACTGCGCCCAGAGCGCCCGCTACAAGACCGACGTGAAAGCCGAGCGTCTCATGGAAACCGACGCCGTCCTCGAAGTAGCCCAGCGCGCCCGCGACAACGGCTCCACCCGCTTCTGCATGGGCGCGGCGTGGCGCGGGGTGCGCGACGGCGATGCGAAGTTCGAGCAGGTGCTCGGCACCATCCGCGAAGTCAGCAAGCTCGGCATGGAAGTGTGCGTCACCCTCGGCCAGCTCAGTCTCCCGGAAGCGCGCAAGCTCAAGGAAGCCGGCGTCACCGCCTATAATCACAACATCGACACCTCGCCCGAGCACTACGCCGAGATCGTCACCACCCACACTTTCCAAGATCGCATCAACACCATCAAAGCCGTGCAACAAGCCGGCATGGACGTGTGCTGTGGCGGCATCATCGGCATGGGCGAGACCATCGACGACCGCCTGAAAATGCTCGAGGTCCTGACCAACTTCGACCCCGCACCCGAGAGCGTGCCGATCAATTGCCTCATGGCCATGCCCGGCACGCCGATGGAGGCGCAGCCGCCTGTCGAAGTCTTCGAACTCGTGCGCCTCATCGCCACCACGCGCATCGCCTTGCCGAAGGCGAAAGTCCGCCTCAGCGCCGGCCGCACCCGCTTGAGCAAAGAAGGCCAGGCCCTCTGCTTCTTCGCCGGCGCCAACTCCATCTTCTACGGCGACAAACTCCTCACCGCCGCCAACCCCGGCGTGGACGAAGACCGCAGCCTCCTCGAAGAACTCGACCTCGTCCCACAGGCGCCGCGCGCGGCCTGCATGCCGGACGCAGTCGCCGTCTAGCCCGCGGCGATTCGCGGATCGTCAATTCAGGTAGCTGTCGATCTTGCTGGTGTCGCGGATCATCGATTCCCAGCAGTCCTTGATGTAGTCGCAGCCGAGTTCGAGCTGTTCGAGCGCGCTCTCCTGCACGGCGCGCTCGAAGTCACCCCACGACGCCGGGTCCGCGGTGAGCTTGCAACAGGCTTCCGCCACGTGGACCAGATTGCCCATGCCGAAGCGATCATACTTGGGCAGATGGTGATAGCGGACGCCCGCGACGATCAGCTCGGGAAGATTCCAGCGTTCCAGGATCAGGCCGCCGATCTCGGCATGGTCCGAGCCGAGAACTTCGTACTCCGCCTCGGCATAAGGCACCCGCTTCCTCTGCCGCAGATTTGCGATGTCCACCAGTTCATCCACCGCGCCACTATTGATCACCAGCTTGCCGATATCGTGCAGCAGGCCGGCGGTGAAGGAAGTCTCCGGGTTATACTGCCCGCGGCAATACGGCGCGAGATAGCGCGCCACGAGTGCCGTCTGTACCGAGTGCCGCCAGAGCCCCTTCGGATCGGGGCAATAATCCGTGACCGGCACATCGAGGAGCCGGCCGAGCGTCAGAGACATCGCCTTCTGCGCCACCACGCTGGTCCCGAGGCGGAGCGTCGCGTCCTTGAGCGAAGTGATGCCATTGCCGCGAGAGGCGGCCGAATTGCAGAGCCGCAGGAGTTGCGCCGTCAGATCCGGGTCGAGGCGCACGAGATCCACCACCGCGTCGGAGGGGAGCGAGTCATCGCGCAGCGCGGAGAGGATCTGAAACGCCACCGGCGGCGCGACCGAGATCCGTTCCGTCTGATTGATCAGGCGCTCCGCCGTGGCGCGGCGCTCGGGTGAGGATGCGGCAGAGTAGGATGCGGTGCAGGCAGCAGACATGGCTTTCCGGGCATAAAGCAGGAAGCGTTCAGCGCGGTGGAATACTTTCCAAGTGAGTGCCTCCGACTCCGCTCCCACGGACACCCCCTCGCCGCCAGATCCTGTGTTCCGCAGTTTCGCGCAAGAGGAGCTCAATGCCGCAGGGCCGCTCCACCCAAAAATTGGAGCGCGTGTTCCGGGCGCCGCGCTCGCTCCGAATGCCGCACGAATTTCTCGACAGCGAGGACACCCACCTGCTTGCCAGCCCGCCGGGGGAAGCTAAGCCAGTGTAAGTGCAAGAGCTCGGCAAACTGATTTTTATCCTCGGCATCGGGCTGACCGTCGTCGGCGCGGTGGTGTGGAAGACGGGTGGGCTCGGGGGCCTCGGGCGGCTGCCGGGGGATATTTTCATTCAGCGCGGGGGCTCGACGTTTTCCTTCCCGGTCGTGACCTGTCTGTTGGTCAGCGTGGTGCTGTCGCTGGTGATGTGGCTGCTGCGGCGGTAGGCGGTCTCAGGAACAGGTAGCAGTGGTTTGCTTCACGCCGCGCAGATGCTCGGAGAGGATGGAACTCCATCGCTCACACCAGCGTAAGACCGAGCGCGGCGTGGGAGCTGGCGGGATTCTCGAAGGCGGCGTCCACCAGCAATTCCTTGCCGCGCCGGGCCGCGACCGCGAGGAGGTCGCATTCCTCATTTGCCGCATGTGCATTGTGGCCGCGAATCCACTCGAACTTCACCGAGTGCCGCTGGAGCAAGGCGTGGAGCTCGATCCAGAGGTCCGCATTTTCGCGCACCCCGCCCGTCTTGCGAAAGCCCACCCGCACCCAGTTGGCGAGCCAGCGTTTGTTCACCGCGTCGGTCACGTAGCGCGAATCCGAGACGACTTTCACGCGGCGGCTTTCGCCTTTCAGTGCAGCGAGTGCTTCGATCACCGCGCGCAGTTCCATGCGGTTGTTCGTCGTGCGCCGGTAACCGCCGGAAATGACCTTGCGATGCGCGCCGCTCGTCAATACCGCGGCCCAGCCGCCGGGGCCCGGATTGCCTTCACAGGCACCGTCGGTGTGGATCACCACTTCGAAGGCGGAGTCGCTCATCGGCGCCTCAACTCGCGGCAACCACCGGCAGCGCCGCCTCGAGCGAAGCGACATCGGTGATCGAGACGCAAGGCGTGCCTTTGCGCGTGCGGTTCAGCAGACCGGCGAGCACGCCGCCGGGCCCGAGCTCGATGAAGAGCTCGCAGCGCTGGTCATCGACCAGATACTCGATCGTCTCCGTCCAGCAGACCGTGCCGGTGACTTGATCCTGCAGCGACTCGCGGATCTCCTCCGGCTCGCGGACGGGGCGCGCATCGGTGTTGCAGATCACGGGAAAACGCGGCGGCTGCAGGGCCGTTTTCTGGAGTTCGTCGCCCAGGAGGACGAAGGCGGAATTCATCAGCCGCGAGTGGTACGCGCCGGCCACGTTGAGCGTCTTCGCCAGACGGATGCCGTGTTCTTTCGCCAGCGAAACGGCGAGCGCGATCTTCGACGATTCGCCGGAGAGCACGATCTGTCCGGGGCTGTTCAAGTTGGCCACATCCACGTCGCACTCCGCGGCGAGCGCCCGCACCGCGCTCTCGTCGCCGCCGATCATCGCGGCCATGCCGCCCTGCGTCTGCTCGCAGGCTTCCTGCATGAAGAGACCGCGCTGCGCGACGAGACGCAGGCCGGTTTCAAAATCGAAGGTGCCCGCCGCTGCATGCGCGGTGAATTCGCCGAGAGAAAGGCCGGCGGCGGCGTGGACGGGAAAATCGCCGAGTTGCGCTCGGAGCGCGGCAAGGCAAGCGAGGCCGTGGACGAAGAGCGCGGGCTGGCAGTTCTTTGTCTGCGTGAGTTCGTCCTCCGGGCCTTCGAAAGCGATTTTGCTCAGCGGGCGGCCGAGGATTTGATCGGCGCGGCCGAAGAGGTCGGCGGCGACGGGATATTTTTCAGCGAGGTCGCGGCCCATGCCCACGGTCTGGGCGCCCTGGCCGGCGAAGAGGAGTGCGATGCGTTGGTCTGTCATGAGAGGGAGGGTGAGACGCCATGTGGGCGTTCGCGTTCAGTTCTGTAATGCGAGATGGAAGAGGCGGGCGGCGCGCCAAGCGGCTCGCTCGAGGAATTCCGCGCCCCGTTCCATCGCGGTTTCGAGCGGCACGGGTTCGTCGATGATCCCGCAGGTGGCGTCGAAAAGCCTGTCGTGCGGCGCCCCAGTCGAGACGGATCCGGCGAAGGCGAGCACCCGCCGGCCACGCGCGTGCGCCAGCGCAGCGACGCCTGCAGGGCCTTTGCCATCGAGCGTCTGATCGTCGAGCCGGCCTTCGCCGGTGATCACCAGATCGCTCGCCGCGATCCGCTCGGCGAGGCCGAGAGTTTCCGCGACGACATCGAAGCCCGACCGGATTTTTGCGCCGCAAAAGCTCATCAGCCCGAAACCGAGGCCCCCTGCTGCGCCAGCACCGGGTTCATTCCGAAAATCACCGCCGAGATCGTTCGCGACCACGTCCGCGAGGCGCGCCATCGCGTTCTCCAGCTCCTCCACCGTGCGGGCGTCGGCGCCCTTTTGAGGACTGAAAACATGCGCCGTTCCGCGCGGCCCGAGGAGCGGGTTTTGCACGTCACACGCGGCGATGATTTCCGGCAGTTGAATCACGTCCTCGCTGACGACCCGCGAGAGTGAGGCGAGATGGCTGGGAATTGCTTCGAGCTTTTCGCCCTTCGCGTTCCGCATCTCGTAGCCGAGCGCGGCGGCCATGCCGATGCCGCCATCCGTTGTCGCGCTGCCGCCGAGGCCGATGAGGATGGTTTTCGCGCCGTGGGTGGCCGCATCGCGGATGAGCTGACCGGTGCCGAAAGTGTTCGCCGTGACCGGCGCACGCTCCTCGGGCTTGAGCCGCCACAAGCCGGAAGCCTCGCTCATGTCGATGATCGCGAGCTTGCGCTCCGCGACCCACGCGTAGCGCGCGCTGATTTTTCGCCCGAGCGGATCGAGCGCTTCGCACGCGATCCATTCACCGGCTAGCGCGCCGCAGAGCGTTTCGGCGAATCCTTCGCCGCCATCGGCGATGGGCGCGACATCGAATTCATCCCCCGGGCTGGCGCGCCGCCATCCGCGCACGATCGCATCGGCCGCCGCGACGGCCGTGATCGAACCTTTGAACTTGTCCGGCGCGACGAGAATTCTCATGAAGCGGGCCGGGACTGTCGCCGGGGCCGCAAGACGTGGCAAGTGGCGATCGTCGGCGCCGGTGCCTCGCGATCTTGCGGCGACGCTGGCGGACAGTGTGACTTTCGATTAAGTGCACGTGTGGTAAGAAGCGGCGAGCCACTGAGCCAATCTAACTGTTGAAATGAACCGCGTCGCTCTCGTTGTCACCTTGGCCTTGGCTGCCTCTGCTCAGGAGCCGGGGCACCTCATGGGCAAAGATTACGCCGAGCGCACCTCCGGAAGTGCGCCGCACGTCCTCTTCTTTTCGAAGGCGGCATCGTGGGAGCAGAAGATCGTTCATCGCGACAAGGAAGAGCTGAGCTACATCGAGAAGGCGGTGCGGAAGCTCGGCGAGGCGAATGGGATTGCGTTCACGTTCAGCAAGGACGGAACGATCTTCACGCCAGCGAATCTCGCGAACTATGATGCGCTGTTCTTTTACACATCTGGTGAGCTTACGTTTCAGCAGCGGAACGGGCGCGGGGATAACTATCCGTTGATGACCTTGGAGGGGAAGAAGGCATTTCTGGATGCAATCGAGAACGGCCTTGGCTTCATCGGCTGCAATACGGCGAACTACACTTTCACGGAACGTGTGAGTCCGGGAGAAAAGGACGACGCGACAAATGCCTGGCGTTACACGCGGATGATCGGCTCGGGTTACATGGGACACAACGAAGTGCAGCCGGGGCGCTTCAGCTATCTCGACCGCAGCTTCCCCGGCATGGAGAGCGTGCCTGCGGACTATCGCCCAGTGGATCAATGGTATGCCTTCAATCGACTGATGCCGGACTTGCATGTGGTGATGGCGCTCGATGCGCCGAAGCTCACCGGCAATCTCTACGGACGTGCGAGCTATCCCGTCGCATGGGCGCGGATGCAGGGAAAAGGCCGCGTCTTCTACACCACGATGGGTCACACGACGGAGATCTGGCAGGACCCGGTGTTCTTGAAGATGCTGCTGGGCGGCGTTCGCTGGGCGGCGAAGCTGGTGGACGCCAACGTCGAACCCGATATTCCCAAGGTGACGCCTGAAGCGAATGAGATTCCCGCCGCCGCCAGCAAGTTCGTCTCGGAACATCCGCCGGAGGTTGATCCGCACTTCCCAAACTTCAAAGTGTGGCTGGATAAGAACTACCCGATGCACGGGGCGAAGCGCGTGCTCGTCTATACGAAATCAGCGGGCTACGAGCACCCCCTCGTCTATCGCGACACCGCGTGGCCGAGTCCTTTGGATAGTGAGTTGCTAAACTTCGGTCAGGAACATGAGGTGGACTTCGTTTTCACCAAGGACGGCACAATATTCACGCCGGAGAAACTCGCCGAGTTCGACGCGATCCTGTTCTACACGAGTGGTGATCCGTGCGTGCAGCCGCGGAATGGACTCGGTGATAACTATCCGTTGATGCCGAAGGCGGGCATGACCGCGCTGCTGGCGGCCGTCCGCTCTGGGAAAGGTTTCATCGGTATCCATTCGACGAGCGACAACGCCCTCGCGCCTCTGCTGGCAGCGAGCCAGGAAAACGAAGGGCCGTTGCGCCGTAGGACTGCGCGGGTCATCGATGCGGCGTTTCCCGGCATGAAGTCTGTGCCTTCCGACTTCGCCTCGGACGAAGAAGCGTATGCGTTCAAAACCCGTGGCGCAGACCTGCATCTGCTCCTCACGACCGGGGATGCAACGCCGGCCGCGTGGGCGCGCATGGAGGCCAAGGGTCGTGTATTTTACACGAGTCTCGGACACTCGGCGGAGACTTGGAAGAGCGCGGCATTTCGCCAAATGCTCCTCGGAGCAATCCACTGGACGACGCGCTCCGTGGATGCCGAGATCACCACGAAATCCGACCGGTGAGGACCTCGACATCCGATGAAATTACGGCGGGAGCTGCTTCACGTCGCCCGACGTGAAAACGTGGACGCTCCGGAGCCAGGCGCGACGGTCCGACGACCTCTCGCTGCGCGTGGAAGCCAAAGGCGGCACGGCGAAGATTCGCCCGATGCAAGTCCACGAACTCAAATCTGCTTGGGCGGCACGATAACGCCCTGCTACACAAAACAAGAACCAGACGGATGAATCCCCGCATCATCATCACGAAACCCGGCGTCGCGCTTCTCATCGCTTTACTCTTCGGGACACTTGGCGTCTTCGCGCAAGACGCGAACGGCCTCGCGCCGGAGGTGGTCGATCCCAGTCCGAAGAGCATCTCCTGGGCGGCGGAAAAATTGTTGCCGGATCTCGAGAAGCCTTACCTCAGCGCCGCACCGACGGATTTGCAGGACGGCATCGCGGTCGGGAAGCTCGCGAACAGCGAGGCGGTGCTGAAGTTCGCGGACGAGATCGCGCGCGGAGAGCACGGGGACGTGGACAGCCTCTTGATCGCGCATCGCGGGCAGTTGCTCTTTGAGTCCTACTTTCGGCGCGGGCGCATCAATTACCCGCACTTCCAGATGTCCATCACCAAATCCTACACGGCGATGGCGATTGGCCGCGCGATCCAGCTCGGCTATCTCACGATGACCGATCTCGACAAGCCCGTGATTAGTTTCCTGAAACAACTCGACCGCAGCAAACTCGTGCCGGGCGCGGAGGCGATCACGCTGGCCGAGGCGATGAACATGCGCTCGGGCGTGCGGCTCGGCGACGGCGAGGCGAAGGAACTCCTCAAACAACCCGAGGCACTCAAAGGCCAGGGCCAAATCCAAGCCTACCTCGAACACAGTGCGCCGATCCCGAATTCACCGCGCGAGTTCAAGTATCAGGAAGCCGATCCTTCGATGACGATGCAGGTGCTCGACGCGGTCGTGCCGGGTGGCGCGCGGAGTTTCATCGAGAAGGAGGTGCTCGGAAAAATGGGCATCACGAATTTCAACTGGGAGAACGATGTGAGCGGACTGCCGAAGGCCGCCGCAGGGAGCAGCGTGCGCTCTCGCGACATGGTGAAATGGGGCCTGCTCGTGATGAACGGCGGCGCATGGAACGGCGAGCAACTGATCCCGATGGCGTTTATCGAGAAAGCGACCGAACGCCTCTACACGAACGCGCAGGGTGCCTCATACGGCTTCTTTTGGTGGCGGCAGAATGTCGAGGTCGGCGGAAAGACCTACGATCAGAAATCCGGTCGCGGCGCGGGCGGACAGTTCATCCAGATGTATCCCGAGTTGGACCTTATCATCGTCATCACCGCGCACGAGCAAGGCATGGGCAAGATGCTCACCGATGCTCCGGCGAGGGTTATTCCGGCGCTCACTCAGAAGTAGAAGTTCACGCATCGTTTTCGCCCCTCATGAAACGCACCCTCACGTTCATCTCCACGCTGCTCGCGTCCTTCGCTGCCCTCCACGCCGCTGACAAACCGAAGCCCGAATACCCGATGCCGCCGCTCGTGAAGCCGAGCGGGCCGATCAGCATCGACGTGGGGCGGCAGCTTTTCGTGGATGACTGGCTCATCGCCGAGACGACGCTGACGCGCACGTTTCATCAGGCGAAGGTGCTCGACGCGCCGGTGCTCAAGGCGGAGACGGAACTCGAGACGCAGCGCGGCACGGCGGAGGGCGCGGTGCTCTTCGATGGCGGCGTGTGGTTCGACCCGCAGGATCGGCTTTTCAAGATGTGGTATGCCGCCGGCTTCCGCGACGGCATCGCCTACGCCACGAGCAAGGACGGCCTGCATTGGGAGCGGCCGCAGCTCGATGTTTCGCCGGGCGAAAATCGTGTGCTGCCTTACCAGAAAGGCTGGGAGTTGAGCGGCTTTTCGGTCGCGCTCGATCAATTCGCGAACGACCCGGCGCAGCGCTTCAAGATGCTGGCCTATCATCGCTACCACAACCGTTTCCCCGGCGACAAAGGCGAGGAGAATCCGCCCGCGAAAATGTATGTCTCGGCGGACGGTGTGCATTGGGGCGAGCCGCAGTTCGTGAAGTGCTTCACCGGCGACAATGTCTCGATGTTTTACGATCCGTTCCGCACGCAGTGGGTCTTCAGCACGCGCAATCGCGCGCCATCGGTGCTGCGTCCCGGCGCGATGGGATCGAATGGCAAGCCCGTGACCGTGCGGGCACGTTTCCGTTTCGATGGACCGGATTTCATCGAGACCGGACTCACCGCTAACGGCGCGAAGCTTTGGCTCAAGCCGGACGAGCGCGACAAGGCGGACCCCGAGTTCAATATCGACCCGGAGCTCTACAAGTTCGGCGCGGTCGCCTATGAGAGCATTATGCTCGGCGCGGTGGGGATGTTTTACGGGCCGCAGAACGACGTGGCGAAGGAGCTGAAGCGCCCGAAGACCATCGACATCCAGCTCGCCTACAGCCGCGATGGGGTGAATTTTCCGCGCCCTTCGCGGGACGCTTTCATCGCCTGCGCGCGGAAGCCAGGCACGTGGAATCGCGGCTATCTGCACTCGGCGAATGGCGTGTGCTGCATCGTTGGCGACGAGCTGTGGTTTTACTTCGGCACGTGGTCCGGCCAGTCGCAGCGCGAGAACGCGGAATACGTGATGGCCGGCGGCAGCGTCGGCCTCGCCAAGCTGCGGCGCGACGGTTTCGCCTCGATGGATGCGGATGCGAAAGGCGGCGCGCTCACGACCGCGCCCGTCACTTTCAGCGGCAAGTTTCCCTTCGTGAATCTCGCTGCAAAAGACGGCGAATTGCGTGCGGAGATTCTCGATGCGGATGGCAAAGTGATCGCGCCATTTTCCAAAGAGAACTGCACGCCGATCAAAGCCGACGCGACCAAGCAGCGCCTCGCATGGAAAGGCGCCGACGATTTCTCCGCGCTCATCGGCAAGCCCGTGCATTTCCGCTTTCACCTCACGAACGCGCAGCTCTACGCCTTTTGGGTCAGCAAGAGTCCGGATGGCGCCAGCGGCGGCTACGTGGCCGCGGGCGGACCGGGCTTCAGTGGGCCGATTGATGCACCTGCACACCCATAACCGGCACCAATCTCCCATGACATCCCTCAACCTATTTCGATGGCCTCTCGCGGTCCTGACCGCGCTGCTCACGATGCACGCCGCGGCTAAGGAAAGCGGTGAACTCCTCTACAACGGCATTCAGTTACCGGAACAATGGCCGCCGACCACTCCCATCAAGGATCGCTCCGTCCGGCCTGTGCCGTATCTCCAAAACCGCCCGGACGTGGTGCCGATCGATGTCGGTAGGCAGCTCTTCGTGGACGACTTTCTGATCGAAGAAAGCAGCCTTAAGCGCGAGTGGCATCACCCGGAGCGCTACGAAGGTAACCCCATCCTCAAGCCCGAAACACTGACTGAGCTAAATGGCGGCAAACTGCCGACGGCAGCGATGATCAGCGACGGCGTCTGCTTCGATCCGAAAGCCGGGGAATTCAAGATGTGGTATCACGCCGGGTGGCGCGACGGCACGATGCTCGCGACGAGCAAGGATGGACTGCACTGGACGCGCCCGGAGACAGATATCGAGGCAGGAGACAACAGAGTCCTACCCAAACGCGATAAGCTGGTGCGACACGGAACCGGCATCTCGATCGATCCTTATACCCAGGATCTTTCGCAGCGTTTCAAGATGCTCATCTACGAGGACACAAACCGAAAAACCTCTGCCTACGTCTCGCCAGATGGAATTCATTGGGACCTGAAAGGCGAACTTACCGAGTGCGGCGACAACACAACGCTCTTCTACAATCCTTTCCGCAAGAAGTGGGTGTTCAGCATCCGGCTTTATCACGACGGCCGCTCGCGCACTTACTTCGAGTGCGACGATTTCCTCCAGGGCATTCATTGGGATAAGGCGAAGGAATCGCCCTGGGCGCACCCGGATGTCCTGGACACTCCCGATCCCGGCGTCCTCGCCCTGATGCCTGGTGAAGGGGAGATTGCCGCCGAAACAGCTGCGACGAAGAAGACCGTGGCCGAGGTCACGAAGAACTACCGTAAGGACTACGCGGACCCAGTGCAGCTCTATAACGTGGATGGGATCGCCTATGAAAGCATCATGTTAGGAATGTATGGCATCCTCAAAGGACCGATGTCTGGAAAGGTATGGGACAAACATCGGGTCGTTAAGATCAACGATCTATACTCTGCCTTCAGCCGCGATGGCTTCCATTGGGATCGTCCCGACCGCACGCCCTTCCTTGCGTCCACCCGCAAACCCGGCGATTGGGAACGCGGCTACCTGCACGCGGGCGTGGGACTTTGCACCGTGGTCGGCGACCGACTCTACTTCTACTACAGCGGCTGGTCGGGTGAGAGTCCGAGCGGACCTTCTACTTATGCCGGCGGCTCGACTGGCGTCGCTTCCCTCCGCCGGGATGGTTTCGCCTCAATGAATGCAAGGGAAAAGCAAGGCAGCCTGACGACGCGGCCGGTGATCTTTAAGGGGCAACATCTCTTTGTGAATGTGAAGGCTCCAGCGGGCGAGCTGCGGGTTGAAGCTCTGGATCGCGATGGGAAGGTCATCGAGCCGTTTTCGGCCAGCAAATGCACGCCGGTCGCCGTTGATCGGACCAAACAACTGGTGGCTTGGGCGGGCGCAGAGGATCTCTCCAAGCTGAGTGGGCAGACGGTGCGGTTTCGATTTCAGCTGAAGCAGGGAGAACTCTATTCTTTTTGGGTAACTCCCGATGCAAACGGCGCCAGCCATGGATATGTGGCCGCTGGTGGCCCGGATTTCCCCGGGTCGATCGATACGGTGGGAAAGTAAGAACCAGCCAGCCGTCCACGTGGAGGCAATATCTAACATGATGACCCTGCGGAAAGCGGTATTCCTTCTCGCTACCATCATCTGGGGCATCCCCATGGGAGCGCAGACTGAGGCAGGCGCAATACCGAAGATCGATCCCGCGCTCCCGGATCCGACGTTCGATATCAGCCCCGAACAGGCTGCGGCGAACCAGCATTACCGGCAGGCTAATCGGCCGCAGTTTCACTATACGCCGATTCAGGGCTTTGTCGGGGATGCGACCGGGCTCATCCAAAACGGAGGCGTTTACCATTTGTTCTACATGTCCGACAGATGGGAGCGCCGGAAGAACCGGAACAAGCGTTGGGGC